>JAGREO010000120.1 GCA_020446525.1 Geminicoccaceae bacterium
GCGGCGCCGGTGCCGGTCGCGGCCGCGCACGGTGGCACGGCAGCGGCTTTCGAGGGTCATCTGGCCGAAGCGCCGCCGGCTGCGGCACCGGCCGCCACGACCAGCTTCGTTCTGCCGACGTCGGGCGATTCCGGGGAGACGCCGGACGACGAGGATCTGGGCTCGCGCGGCTCTTCCGAGACGGGCGACGGGGGCGCGAACCGGCTCGAGGGCACGGACCTCGACGACCGTCTGGTCGGTGCCGACGGCGACGACATCCTGGCCGGTTTCGCCGGGGACGACGAGCTTCTGGGAGGCGACGGCCGGGACGAGATCGACGGCGGCGCCGGCGACGACCTTCTGCGGGGCGGTGCGGGCGACGATCGGCTCGCGGGCGGCGAGGGTGACGATCGGCTCTTCGGTGACGGCGGCGACGACCGGCTCGAAGGCGGCGCGGGCAACGACCGGCTGGACGGCGGCGGCGGCCACGACCGGCTCGACGGCGGTGCCGGCGACGATATCCTGATCGGCGGTGACGGCGACGACGTGCTGGTCCTGAACGGCATCGGCGACGTGGTGTTCGAGGACGGCGAGGGGCGGGGCGGCGGCGGTCGCGACACGGTGGAGATCGGCGACGCCTATGCGCAGGACCTGGCGCGCCGCCTGCCGCATCTGGCGCCGGACGGCCTGGCCACGTTCACGCTCGGTGCCGATCCCTTCGCGCCGCTGCCGGCGGGGGCGCACGGCCATCGCCGCGTCATCGACCCCGACGTCGAGAACATCCGCCTGACCGGCGGCCGCGATCAGCACGCGGTGGGCGACGGGCGGGCCAACGAGCTCTTCGGCAACGACGGCGACAACATGTTGTGGGGTGGCGGCGGCGACGATGTCGTATCCGGCGGCGCCGGCGACGACATCCTCTTCGGCGGTGAGGGCGACGACCTGATCGACGGCGGCGAGGGAGCCGACATGCTCTATGGCGACGCCGGCGACGACACCTTCCTGATCGGTCTGAACGACGGCGCGGTCGACACCGTGTTCGACCACGAGGGCGTCAACACGCTGAGGATGGAAGGCGCGAACCGCGACCTTCTGGAAGCACGGTTGGAAGGAGAGGATCTGGTGGTGGGACACGACGGCGCCGATCGGGTGCGCATCGACGGTTATGCCGGTCATCGCGACGCCTTCGCCGGCGTCGACACCGGCGAGGAGGTGATCGCCCTCGAGGACTTTCTGAGGGCCGAGCTGCCGCAGCCGGCGGCGCGCACGCTCGACGACATGCTCGATTCCTTCTTCGCCGACGACGACGCGCTGCTGCCGGCCGAGACGTTCGAGAGCGAGGCCCACTGGGCCAGCCCCGAGGACGCGCGGCACGATCTCGGTCTCTGGGAGGACGAGCCGGCACCGTTCGCCCCGGCACCCCGGAATTCGCCCGCTTCCGGGGCCGGCGATCATCCGGCGATCGAGGCGGCGGCGAGCGATCTCCTGCAGGGCTTCATGAGCGGCACCGCCGACGCCTGGACGGGCGAGAGCGACCCCGCCCATGCGGCCGCCGGTGACGCGTCGCTGCATCACCCGCGCGACGCCGCCTGAGCGAACCGCGTCGCGACGGGGCCACGGGGTCACGTGCTTTACCCCCGCCGGCCGCTCGCCTATACCGGCGCCGCTATTCCTCACCCGCGACGGGACGGCGGCATTGGTCGAGACGAACACGGTGCATCTGGCGCTGCCCAAGGGGCGCATGCAGGAGAACGTCTTCGCCGTCCTGCGTGACGCGGGCGTGCGGGTGACGTTCGATCGCCGCGGCTACCGCCCGTCGCTGTCGCTCGACGGTTTCGAGACCAAGATCCTCAAGCCGCAGAACATCGTCGAGATGCTGCATGCCGGCTCGCGCGACATCGGCTTCGCCGGCGCCGACTGGGTGGCCGAGAAATCGGCGGATCTGGTGGAGCTGCTCGATACGGGGCTCGATCCGGTGCGCATCGTCGCCGCCGGCGGGCCGGGCTTCCTGCAGGACGGCGCACCGCCCGCCACCGGCTTCACCGTGGCCACCGAATATGAGCGGCTCACCGGCGCCTGGCTGAAGCGCACCGGGCTCGACGGCCGTGTGGTGCGCTCCTACGGCGCCACCGAGGTCTTTCCGCCGGAAGATGCCGACTGCATCGTCGACAACACCGCGACCGGTGCGACCCTGGTCGCCAACGGCCTGCAGATCTTCGCCGAGGTCATGCGCTCCTCGACCCGCCTCTACGCCCATCCGCGCTCGCTCGACGATCCGGCCAAGCGGGCGCGCATCGACTTCTTCTGCCTGCTGGTGCGTTCGGTGCTGGACGCGCGCCGGCGGGTGATGCTCGAGGTCAACGTCGCCGCCGAGCATCTCGAGCGGCTGGTGGAGGTGCTCCCCTGCATGCGCGAGCCGACCATCTCGCCGCTGCACGGCGACGGCGGGTTCGCCGTGAAGGCGGCGGTGCCGCGCGACGATCTGCCGGGGCTGATCCACGCCATCAAGCAATGCGGCGGCAGTGACGTGATCGTCTCCGAGATCGCCCAGATCGTGCCATGAGCGATCACCCTCCTGCCGCATCGCCCCGCAGTGCCGGCGTCGAGCGCCGTACGGCGGAGACCGACATCCGGTTGACGCTCACCCTGGACGGTTCCGGTCGCGCCGACGTCACGACGGGGCTGGGCTTCCTCGACCACATGCTGACGGCGCTCGCCCGGCACGGCCGCTTCGATCTGGAGCTCGTCTGCGAGGGCGACCTCGAGGTCGACGACCATCACACCGTGGAGGATTGCGCCCTGGCCCTGGGCCAGGCGATCGACGGCGCACTCGGAGATCGCCGCGGCATACGTCGCTTCGCCCATGCTTTCGCACCTCTGGACGAGGCGCTCGCACGGGTGGTGCTCGACCTTTCCGGCCGGCCCTGCGCCGTGGTCGAATTGGGCTTCGCCCATTCGAGGCTGGGCGATCTGGCGACCGAGAACCTGACCCACTTCTTCCAGTCCCTCGCCACGACGGCACGGATGGCGCTGCACGTCGATCTGCTGCGCGGCGCCAACGATCACCACCGCGCCGAAGCCGCTTTCAAGGCGCTGGCGCTGGCGCTCAGGCAGGCGGTGGCGCATGATGGCCATGGCGACATCCCGAGCACCAAGGGCACGCTGTGATCATGGCCAGGGCGAAGCCGTTCGACGACCTGCCGCGCACGCTCGAGGCCTTCGAGCGCTGGCATGCGCGACAGCCCGAACGCTGGGAGTTCATCGACGGCCACCCGGTGATGAAGGCGCCGCCGGCGCTTCGGCATACGCGCATCAAGGGCAACCTCTTCGCCGCGCTTCACGGGTCGCTGCGCGGTCGTGATTGCAGCGGTTACGTCGACGGCGCCGAGATCAAGTCCGAGCGAACCTCCTCCATCCCCGACATCGTCGTCACCTGCGGGCCGGTCGATCTTCGAGGCTCGACCATCACCGAGCCCGTGGTCATCGTCGAGGTGCTCTCACCCTCGACGGAGAAGGCCGATCGCGGGTCGAAATGGCGGGCCTACCGGCTGATCCCGAGCCTGCGGCACTATCTGATCGTCGCCCAGGACCGGATGCTGGTCGAGCTTCACACCCGCAAGGCGCCCTCGGTGTTCGAGGAACGTTCCGTCGAGGAGGGCGAACTGCATCTCGACGCGATCGGCGCGGTCCTGCACCTCGACGCGATCTATGCGGGCGTGAGTTTCGAGGAGGAGGCCGAGGGCGCGGAGAAGGAGGTCGAAGACGGGGAAGCCGGGGACGAGCAGACAGCAGGCGAGCCTGGTGAAGGTCGTGCCTGAGGTCCTGATCGTACCCACCGGCACCGCCAACATCGCCTCGGTCGCGGCGGCCTTTCGGCGTCTGGGTGCTTCACCGACGATCTGTGATGCTCCGGCCGGGATCGAGAGCGCGACGCACGTCATGCTGCCGGGTGTCGGCGCTTTCGCGGCCTCCATGCAGCGACTCGCCGCTGCCGGCTTCGACGAGGCGCTGAAGAGGCGTATCGACGCGGACCGGCCGACCATCGCCATCTGTGTCGGTCATCAACTGCTGTTCGCCACCAGCGACGAGAGCCCCGGCACCCGCGGTCTCGGCATCGTCGACGCGCATGTGGGCGGTTTTCCCGCCGGCGTCGCGGTGCCGCAATTCGGCTGGAACGAGATCGAGGCCGGCGACGACGCGCTGTTGCTGGAGCCCGGTTACGCCTATTTCGCCAACAGCTACCGGGCCACCGGGGCGCCGGGCTGGCGCGTCGCCATGGCCGATCACGGCGGACCCTTTGTCGCGGCCATGCAGCGCTCGAACGTGATCGGCTGCCAGTTCCACCCGGAGCTCTCCGGCGCCTATGGCGAGGCCCTGCTCTCCCGCTTTCTGGGGCTGCGCTGATGCTCGCGAGACGGATCATCCCCTGTCTCGACGTGTCGCACGGCCGTGTCGTCAAGGGCGTCAGGTTCCAGGGCCTGCGCGACGCGGGTGATCCGGCCGAGCGGGCGCTGCTCTATCAGAATCAGGGCGCGGACGAGATCGTCGTGCTCGACGTCTCGGCCACGCCGGAAGGCCGCGGCCATCAGCACGAGACGGTCACCCGGGTGCGCGAGAAGCTGTCGATTCCGCTCACCGTCGGCGGTGGCGTGCGGGTCGAGGCCGATGCCGGTGCCCTGCTCGAGGCGGGTGCGGACAAGGTGTCGGTCAACACCGCAGCCGTCGCCGATCCCGGAATTCTCACGCACATCGCCAGGCGCTTCGGCAGCCAGTGCTGCGTTCTCGCCATCGACGCCGCCCGGCGCGGCGGCATGTTCGAGGTGCTGATCAAGGGCGGTCGTGAGGGCACCGGCATCGACGCCGTCGAATGGGCCAGAGAGGCGCAGGACCGCGGCGCCGGCGAGATCCTGCTCACCTCGTGGGATCGCGACGGCACCCGTGAGGGTTTCGATCTGCCGCTTCTCGAAGCCGTGGCGGCGGCCGTGCACCTGCCGATCATCGCCTCGGGCGGTGCGGACGGTGCGCATCACATGAAAGAGGCGTTCGATGCCGGCGCCGATGCCGTGCTCGCCGCATCGATCTTCCATGACGGCGATCTCTCGGTGGGCGACGTCAAGCTCTGGCTGATGGAACGGGGCGTCACCATACGGCCCTGATCGACCCGGCCCCGCACGCGGCCCGCAGCCGGTATTGCCGCGCTCTTCATCGGATGTTCATTTCTTCGAGGCATGATCCACCCGTCCTCATTGACGGGAGAGACGGATGCAGGCGCATCCGCGGCGACGACGCTCATGACCTCGCTTTTAACATCGCTGCTCGGGCTCGCCCTGATCGTCGCACCCACCGTCGCCGGTGCGATGCCGTCGGTGAGCAGTGCCGTGGGCCGGGCGCCGATGCTGCTGCTGACGGACCGGCCGCGCGACATCGTCGTGGCGATACCACGCGCGAGGCTCGAGACCCTGGCGACCACGACACTCGTCACCCGCACCGCCTGGAGCGAGCGCCCGCACCGCTGGCTGGGCGTGCCGCTGGCCGAGCTGGCGCGGCTCGCCCACGAGCGCCCCACCGCCCCCGTCACCGGTGGCGACGGGTTCGGCTTCGACCCGAGTCACGGCGATGCCGGCCGGAACGATATGGGACCGAACGGCGCGGGCCGCAGCGACGGCATCGGCCACGGGACAAGCGTGATCGGGGCGACCCATGATATCGACGGTCGCCCGGGCGGCGCTACGGTGGTCGTGCGCACCGCCGACGGCTCGAGCCACGGTTTTCCCCTGGACGCCGCCATCGGCGCAGGCGCGTTCGTCGCGGTGCGCCGGGCGGGCGATCGCCCGGGTGCAGCGGCCGGCGACGATGCCGCCGGCGATCGATGGACGCCGGCGCTGATCTTTCCCTGGCCGCAGGATGATCGCCGCAAGGCGGTGCTGGTCCGCCAGATGTCGGTCCGCGAACTGCTCGAGATCGAGTTCGAATAGACGCCGGGCCGGTCGCCCGCAGGCCACCGGCTCACCGCCGCGGTCCGGCGGTGGAGGCTTTACCGTCCACGAGCCGCGTGTATGCTGCGGGCGGACGCCACGGCTGACGGTGGCGCTGCACGGGGGGCTCGATGGCGCTTCTGGAGCTCAGGAGAATAGCCAAGCATTTCGGGGCGATCGAGGCGTTGCGCGGCGTCGATCTGACCCTCGAGGAGGGCGAGGTCCTGGGGCTGATGGGCGACAACGGCGCCGGCAAGTCGACCATGGTCAAGATCATCGCCGGCAACTTCCCGCCCTCGGCCGGCGACATCCGCATCGAGGGAACGCCGGTACACTTCCACCGGCCGCTCGATGCGCGTGAACGGGGGATCGAGGTCGTCTATCAGGATCTGGCGCTGTGCGACAATCTCTCGGCCGCCGCCAACATCTTCCTCGGACGTGAGGAGCGTTACGGTCTGGGCCCGCTGCGGTTCCTCGATTTCGGCGCCATGTACCGACGCGCCGGCGAACTGTTCGCCGAGCTGAAATCGGAGACGCGGCCGCGCGATCTGGTCAAGCAGATGTCGGGCGGCCAGCGCCAGGCGGTCGCCATCGCCCGCACCCGTCTCTCCGATCCCAAGATCGTCCTGATGGACGAGCCGACCGCGGCGATCAGCGTGCGGCAGGTCGCCGAGGTGCTCGATCTGATCCGCCGGCTGCGTGATCAGGGCATCGCGATCATCCTCATCAGCCACCGCATGCCCGACGTGTTCGCGGTCTGCGACCGCGTCGCGGTCCTCCGGCGTGGCCGCAAGGTCGCCGAGAAGCCGATCGTGCAGTCGAGCCCGGAAGAAGTCACTGGCCTGATTACCGGAGCGATCCAGCATGCCTGACACCGAAGCTGGCGCAACCCACCCGGACATCGGCGACATCCGCATCGAGGACGTCGTCGGCATCAAGGAACAAACGGCGTTCGAGCGCGTCATCTCCAGCCAGGCGTTCTGGGTCACGATCGCGCTCATCGGGATCGTCGCGCTGATGAGCTATCTGCAACCCGACGCATTCGCCTCGCAGGCAAATGCGTACAACATCACCCGCAACTTCGCCGCGATCGGCATCATCGCCATGGGCATGACGGCGGTGATCATCACCGGCGGCATCGATCTCTCGGTGGGCTCCGTTCTGGCGCTGGCGGCGATCTGCGGTGCCCGGACGATGGAGGCGGGGTTCGACTGGTACGTCGCCTATGCCGTGGGTCTGGCGGCCGGTGCCGCCGCCGGTGCGGTCAACGGCGCGCTGATCGCCTATGTCCGGCTGCCGCCCTTCGTCGTCACGCTGGGCATGCTCTCGATCGCCCGCTCGCTCGCGATCGTCGCCTCGGAGAACCGGGTGATCTACCAGTTCGGCGAGGGCGGCGACGTCTTCAAGGAGATCGGCGGCGGCAAGATCACCATCCCCTGGTTCGACGGCGCCGGTCTCGATCTGTCCAACATGTTCGTGGTGCTGGTGGCGCTGGCCGTGCTGATGGCCGTGGTGCTGCGTCTGACCGCCTGGGGGCGCTACCTGCTGGCGATCGGCGGCAACGAGCAGGCGGCGCGGCTGACCGGTATTCCGGTCGACCGGATCAAGCTGCAGGTCTACGTCCTCTCGGGCCTGACCGCCGCCCTGGCCGCCCTGATGATGGCCGGCTATCAGGGCTCGGCCTCCAACGGCATGGGCAAGACCTACGAGCTCTACGTCATCGCCGCGACGGTGATCGGCGGCGCCAACCTGATGGGCGGCAAGGGCAGCATCTATGGTGCCTTCATCGGCGCCGCGCTGATCTTCCTGATCCGCAACAGCCTGATCATGTTCGGTGTCGACGCCAATTGGTACGATCTCTTCGTCGGGCTGTTCATCATTCTCGCGGTGCTGCTCGAGCGGCTCCGCGGAAGGACGCGCGGATAGTCGTGTGATCGACACGACCGAGGAGGCGGGAAGCGGGCGCATGTTTTCGATCCCGCCCGGGCGGAAATTGCTCTAGGATCGCACCCGTCGTCATCGTCAAGGGAGGTACATGCGATGAAGAAACTGCTGTTGGGCGCCGTGGCCGCGGTTGCCCTGGTGAGCTTCGCCGGCGAAGGCCGGGCGCAGGACAAGCTGGTGTTCGCCCTGGTGCCCAAGAACACCAACAATCCGTTCTTCGATCAGGCCCGCGACGGCTGCAAGAAGGCCGAGTCCGAACTCGGCGACATCGAGTGTCTCTATATCGGTCCGGGTGAGCACGGCGGCGGTGAAGAGCAGTTGCAGGTGGTCTCGGATCTGGTGGCGCGACGGGTCGACGGCATCGCCGTCTCGCCCTCGAACGCCGCGGCGATGGTGGCGCCCCTGACCGAGGCCAAGGCGGCCGGCATCCCGGTACTGACCTGGGACAGCGATCTGCTGCCGGAGAACCAGGATCTGCGGGTCGCCTATGTCGGCACCAAGAATTACGACATCGGCGTCAACCTCGCCAAGCGGGTGCAGGAGCTCAAGCCGGACGGCGGCACCATCTGCATCCAGTCGGGCGGTGCGGCGGCGGCCAACCACAACGAGCGCATGAAGGGCATCCGCGACACGCTGGCCGGCGAGGAGAGCGCCGAAGCACCCGGCAACCGGCTCGAGGGCACCAACGGCTGGACCGAGATCGAAGGCTGTCCGCTCTACACCGACGACGATTTCCCGCGCTCGGTGCAGCAGCTCGAGGACATTCTCGCCCGCGAGCCGGATCTCGACGCCTTCGTGCCGACCGGCGGCTTCCCGCAGTTCATCCCGGACGCCTATCGCGCCGCCGTCACGCCCTACAAGGACCGGATCGAAAGCGGCCAGCTCGCTCTGGTCGTGGCCGACACCCTTCCGGTGCAGATGGACCTGATGAAGGAAGGCCTGTCGCTCGGCCAGGTGGGCCAGCGGCCCTTCGAGATGGGCTACAAGTCGATGTACTTCCTGCGCGACATCGCCAAGGACGACAAGAATCCAGAGGATCCGACCTTTACCGGCCTCGACGTCTGCACGCCGGACAATGCCGACACCTGCATCGGCGGCTGACCTTTCCGATCGCTCCTCCGGCCATGGACCAGCCGGGGGAGCGACCCCGCACCGAACGAGGGTCCGCCTGCCGGCAAGGTCGGCTCGCGGCAAAAAAAGAGCCCGCACCGAAGCGCGGGCCCGAGAGGGTGTTTGGGGGAGTCACGCAGATCAATGCTCTGGGTGATGGCCCTTCTCTCGCACGGCTCTCGCGCGATCGGCGATAGTGCCGCCGTTATTATTTCTTGATGCCGCGAGCACCCGCCTTCGGGCGGCGATTTCCGCTCTTGCACCGGCCGATGCGGGCGGCGATGCTGCACTGCATGCACGACCGTGCCATGCAGGAGGAACGATGCTCGGCAGACTGAACCATGTGGCCATCGCCGTCCCGGATCTGGAAGGGGCCCGCCGCAGCTATGCCGAGATGTTCGGCGCCGAAGTGTCGGCCGTCGAGGATCAGGCCGAGCACGGCGTGCGGACGGTTTTCGTCACGCTGGCCAACACCAAGATCGAGCTTTTGGGTGTGCTCGGCGACGCTTCGCCGATCGCCGCCTTCCTGGCGAAGAATCCGGCAGGCGGCATCCACCATCTCTGCTACGAGGTCGACGATCTCGATGCCGCCTGCGAGCGTGTCGTCGCCCAGGGCGCGCGGCTTCTGGGTCCGCCCAGGACCGGCGCGCACGGCAAGCCGGTGGTCTTCGTACATCCCAAGGACGTTTGCGGCACGCTCACGGAACTCGAGCAGGCGTGATGTCGACCACCGGTGCCATCGTCAGCTTCGTCGTCATCTGGTGGCTGTTCTTCTTCATGGCCCTGCCGTTCGGCGCCGAGCCGCCCGAGGTGATCGAGGCGGGCCATGCGACCAGTGCGCCCGAGCGTCCGCGGCTGTGGCTCAAGGCGGCGATCGCCACCGTGCTCGCGGCCGCGGCGACCTTCGCCCTCGACCGGCTGATCGGCAGCGGCTGGCTCACGCTGCGCCCGGCCTGACGCTCGATTACAACTCTGGGTTGGATCCTGATTTTCGGTTCTCGACCCGACGATATCCGGCATTTGAGGCGAATTTTCGCCTAATGTGGCTAAAAGGCTCGACGATACTTTCGTTGGAAGCGTATTTTTTTGTTGCCGGCATCTACCGATGGTTTAAGGTCGCTCTCGTGTTCACGGGTACTCCCCGTGACACCCGACTTGAGGCGTTTCCTCCCTATTAAATTGGGGTCGCGGGCTTGCTCGCGGCCCCTCTTTTTTGGCCGCTTTCATACGGCGGGGGCGCCGGTGGTGCCGCGTTGCACCGGAGCGCGATCCATGTCATGAGGCGCCGACCCTCGAACGATCACGCGGCACTGCATCATCATGCGTCTTTCGCGCTATTTTCTACCCGTTCTCAAAGAGACCCCGGGCGAGGCGGAGATCGTCAGTCATCAGTTGATGCTGCGCGCCGGGATGATCCAGCAGGTCGCCGCCGGCATCTACGACTGGCTGCCTCTGGGCTATGCCGTGCTGCGCAAGATCGAGGCCATCGTCCACGAGGAGATGCAGCGGGCCGGCGCCCTGCCGATCCTGATGCCGACGATCCAGCCCGCCGATCTCTGGATCGAGAGCGGCCGCTACGACGATTACGGTGCGGAGATGCTGCGCATCAGGGACCGCCAGGACCGGGCGATGCTCTACGGCCCGACCAACGAGGAGAACGTCACCGATATCGTCCGCCGGCACGTCCACAGCTACCGGCAGTTGCCTCTCAACCTCTATCACATCCAGTGGA
>JAGREO010000121.1 GCA_020446525.1 Geminicoccaceae bacterium
ACGAGCCGCGCGAAGCCGAAGCCCGTCGAGTCGAGGCCCATGAAGCCGCCGCACATGCGCCCGAGCCACCCCCCGACCCGCCCCCCGACTGACGCACCCGCACGTCGTCCGCACCGTCGCAGCCCCGGAATCCGCGATTCCGGGGCCGATACCCCGTGGGCGTACCGTTCGGGGGACATATAACTTATCTCCACATCGCCGCGTCGATCGTTTTCGCAACCGCGTTCGGGGGTCGTACGACGGTGTTCGGAGGCTGGCTTGACGGCGCGGGAGCGCGGGGCGTAGATGGGCTCATGCCTACGGTCTTCGTCCGCATCGTTCGAATTAGGGTCCCGGTCTCGATCTGAGGCCGGGTCCGGTCGCGCCCCTGTTCGAACGTTCCGCTGGATGAGCCGCCATGTCGACTTTCTGTTTTTCCGTCGAATCCGATTCCGTTCCCTCGACCCTGCCCCGGGTGCTCGAGGTCTTCGCCATGCACGATCTGGTGCCCGATGCCTGTCACTGCGTCTGCGGTGCCTCGGGGCTGAGCATGGACCTGCAATTGAGCGGCATCGATGCCGCGGCGGCGGCGCTGCTCGCCAAGCGGCTCGGCCGGGTGGTGACGGTGACCTCGGTGCTCTTCTCGCCGAAATGCGGGCGGGCCGCGGCCGCCTGATCTTTCCGGTTTCGCGGCGGTTTCGGGTCGAGGCGGTCGCGGTTCGGCGCTCTTCCGGGCCGGTCGCGGTTCAGCGCTCCGTGGGGTCCTCGCCGGTGCCTTCGTCGTCGGCGCTTTCGACGGCGGGGACGGCGTAGCTGCCGTCGAGCCAGCGGCCGAGATCGCGGTCGCGGCAGCGGGGCGAGCAGAAGGGCCGCCATTCGTGGCGCCGCGGCGCGCCGCAGATCGGACAGCGGCCGAGGGTCTTCCCCGTCTGCGGCTCGCCGGTCGGTCCGGCGGGTGGGGCGCGGCGGGTCATCGGCCGACGGTGCCGCGGCCGGCGCAGGCGGGACAGGGCTTCGTGCGGCCGGGCGATTTAGTGCCCGGATGGCTGCCCGGGGATCCGATCAGCGGGGTGGCGCCGCGGCGTGTGCGGCTCAGTTGCACGATGCCGAGGGGCGACATGGGGTAGATCTGCACCGGCATCGGGTCGCCGCGGACGGCCTTGCGCAGGGCTTCCTCGAGGCGCTGGCGCTGGGGCCGCGTCGGCAGGTCGACGAAATCGACGATCACCGTGCCGCCGATGTTGCGCAGCCGCAATTGCAGGCCGATCTCGGCGGCGGCTTCGAGGTCGACGTCCAGCGCCGCACGGCCGCCGCCGTCGACGTCGATGGCCGTGCAGGCCGCGGTGTGCTCGACGATGATCCGTCCGCCGCCGGCCAAGGGCAGCTCGCGGGCGGTGGCGCGCTCGATCTCCTCCAGCACGCCGGTCTGCTCGAAGGCGCCCGAAGCCGGATCGAGGCGCTCGAGGTCGCAGCGCAGGGGCTCGGGCAGGAGGGCCAGCATGCGCCGCAGCCGGGTGAGGAGGCCGTCGTCCGCGGCCTCGATGGAGGCTGTCGGCTGATCCAGCAGGCGCCAGATCAGCGCCTCGAACGGCTCGAGGGCGCCCGCGAGCGCCCCGGGCTTCGTCCTGGTCCCGTCCAGCAGCGCCTGCTTTTCCCGCCAGGTGCGCAGAAGGAGGCCGGCATCTTCGGTCAGCAGCGGGTCGTCGACATCGGCCGCGAGCCGGCGCAGGGTCCAGCCGTGCCCGGCATCGAGGAGCGTGGCGGCGCGCCCGAGGGTCTCGTCCCGCGCGCGGCCCCGGAGACCGGGTGATGCGTCGATGCCGCTGCGGCCCGGGCGCATCACCAGAAAGCGGCCGTCGAGAGCGGGGCCGGCGGTCATGCGGGGGCCCTTGTCGCCTTCGGCCTCGCGGATGCCCTGGACGAGCAGCGATCGGCCCTCCTCGAGCACGCTTCTCGCCCGGCCCTTCGTGGCGGTCGGTGCGGCGGCGTGGCGGGCGTCGCGAGCGAGGACGAAGCCCGGTCGGTCGCCGCCGATGTCGAGAAAGGCGCCGTCGACGTGGCGGTCCAGAGCGGTGACGCGGGCGAGAAAGAGCCGGCCGGTGACGTCTTCGGCCGGCTCGTCGCCGAACGGTGCGGTGCGGAAATCGACCAGCCGGTCGTCCCGGGCGATCGCCGCCTCGACCCGCCCGCTTCGGCGTTCGAGGATGATGCGGATGGCGCTCATCGCCCGTCTCTCATCGGGGCTCGTCCGGCGTGCGCCGGCAGCCGGCCTGTTCGAGCAGGTGGGTGGCCTCGGTGAGCGGCAGGCCGACGACGTTGGAACAGGAGCCGCGGATGCACGGGACGAAGGCCGCGGCCCGGCCCTGGATGGCGTAGCCGCCGGCCTTGCCGTGCCAGTCGCCGGTGGCGAGATAGGCGTCGATCTCCTTCGTGGTCAGCCGCGCCACGTGGACGATGGTGGTCACCAGACGGCTGCGCGCCCGGCCCGAGGCGTCGATCACCGTGAGGCCGCCCAGCACCCGGTGGCGCCGGCCGGAGAGCCGCTCGAGGCAGGCGCGGGCGATCTCGGTCTCGCCGGCTTCCGGTTTGGGCAGGATGCGCCGGCCGCAGGCGACCACGGTATCGGCCGCCAGCACGACGGAGCCCGCGGCGGCGGCGTGCACGGCCTGGGCCTTCTCCAGCGCCAGGCGCGAAGCGTACGCCCGCGGCAGTTCACCCTCGAGCGGCGTTTCGTCGATATCCGGCGCCCGAACGTCGTGCGGCACGAAGCCGATCTGGCGCAGCAGGGCCAGCCGGCGGGGCGAGGAGGAGCCGAGGACGAAGGGGACGGCCGGCCTGGACGTCACGGGGCGGGGCCGCGCGGGACGGTTATTTGAAGCGGTAGGTGATGCGGCCCTTGCTCAGATCGTAGGGCGTCATCTCGACGGTCACCTTGTCGCCGGTCAGCACGCGGATCCGGTTCTTGCGCATCCGCCCCGAGGTGTGGGCCAGGATTTCGTGATCGTTCTCGAGCTTGACGCGGAACATCGCGTTGGGCAGCACTTCGGTCACCGCACCATTGAATTCGATCAAATCTTCTTTCGCCAATCTCGTCTCCAGCTCGTTCGCGCGCGACCCGGTGCCCGCACCTGCGTGTCGCCGTGCCCGCGCTCCTGTGCCCGAATGTCGGGGCAAGCGGCGCCAAAATCAAGCGACGAGCGGCCCGCCGGCGCGGGTGGGGCTAGAATTGCGGGCCGCCGCTGCCGGGAAAGCGTTCCCTTATGCGGGCGAGCAACTGATCGCGCAACTCACGGTAGGCCTCCAGCCGGCGCTCGCGATCGCCTTCGATCAGGCTCGGATCCAGTGTCGGCCAGAATTCGATGTCGCAGCTCGCATGGCGGGTCAGCTCGACGGCCTTGTGCTGCGCCTCGGGCGAAAGCGAGACCACGAGGTCGAAATAATCGTCGTCGAGCTGGTCGAAGGATTTCGGCCGGTGGCGCGACAGATCGACGCCGATCTCGTCGAGCGCGGCGACCGCGAAGCCGTCGACTTCCTCGCCCGCCCGTACGCCGACGCTCTGCACGTAGATGCGGTGGCCGTGCAGATATTTGAGCAGGGCCTCGGCGATCGGTGAGCGGATCTGGTTCATCGTGCAGGCGAACAGCACGCTCGAGGGCAGTTCGGCGCTCCCGGTTTCCTCCGGCACGAGCGGCTTCAGCCACGCAGGTGCAGCACGCAGACCAGCGTGAACAGGCGTCTGGCCGTGGCGTGGTCGAGGTCGATCCGCTCCTCGAGGGCGTGGCGCAGCACGGTCGAGCCCTCGTCGTGCAGGCCCCGGCGGGCCATGTCGATCGCCTCGATGCGGCTGGGCATGGCACCCTTGATGGCATCGAAATAGCTCTCGCAGATCATGAAATAGTCCTTGATGATCCGCCGGAGCGGCCGTACCGGCAAGGCGATCTCGCGCGTCTCTCCGCCCTCGGCCTGCTCGACCCGCATGACCAGCGTCGCATCGCGCAGCGACAGATGCAGCGCATACGGCCCGGCGAAGCCGTCCCTGAGCGCGAAGGCGTTGTCCTCGAGCAGATCGAAGATCGCCACGTCGCGCTCGTGCTCGATCTGCGGGTTCCAGCGCACGATGCTGGTCTCGTCTAGATCGATCTTGGTCAGCCTCGCCGAAGCGGCTCGAGGCGCCGGAGCCGCCGCGACTTCCTCGGGGCGGGCGGTATCGAAGCGGGTTGGATCGGTGTCGCTCAAGCCGCGTCGCTCCCGCGAACGGCGACGGCCGCGGCATGGGCGTGCAGGCCTTCGGCCCGTGCGAGGGTGAGGGCCCCGGGGGCGAGCGCGGCGAAGCTCGCGGCGTCGCAGCCGAGCAGGGTGGTGCGGGTGAGGAAGTCGTAGACCGAGAGGCCCGAGGAGAAGCGGGCGCTGCGGCTCGTCGGCAGCACGTGGTTGGGGCCGCCCACATAATCGCCGATCACCTCGGGCGTGTGATGGCCGAGAAAGATGGCGCCGGCGCGGCGCACGGCGGCGGCGAGCCCGTCCGGATCGGCCACCATCAGCTCGAGATGCTCGGGTGCGAGCGCATCGATCAGCGCCGGCGCGTCGTCGAGAGTCTCGAGAAGCAGGACCGCACCCTCGCGCGCCCAGCTCTCGCGTGCGATCTCGACCCGCTCGAGCCCCTGCAGCTGGCGCTCGACGGCCCGCTCCACGGCTTCGGCCAGCGCCGCGTCGTCGGTGATCAGGATCGACTGGGCGCGCACGTCGTGCTCGGCCTGCGAGAGCAGGTCGGCGGCGACCCAGTCGGGCACGGCGGTGCGGTCGGCGACGACGACGATCTCGGAGGGGCCGGCGATCATGTCGATGCCGATGCGCCCGAAGACCTGCCGCTTGGCCTCGGCGACATAGGCGTTACCCGGGCCCACGACCTTGTCGACCGGGCGCAGGCTGGCCGTGCCGCAGGCGAGCGCGCCGATCGCCTGGGCGCCGCCCAGCCGCCACACCTCGTCGACGCCGGCACGTGCGGCCGCGGCCAGCACCAGGGGCGCGACCACACCCTTGGGTGTCGGCACCGTCATCACCAGCCGGGCGCAGCCGGCCACCTTTGCCGGGATGGCGTTCATCAGGACGGAGCTCGGATAGGCGGCGGTGCCGCCCGGAACGTAGAGGCCGACCGCCTCGATCGGCTGCCAGCGCACGCCCAGCCGGATGCCGAGCGCGTCGGTGTAGAGATCGTCACGGGGCATCTGGCGGGCGTGGAAGGCGCGGATGCGCTCGGCCGCGAAGTCCAGCGCCTCGAGATCGTCTTGGACGCAGGCGGCGGTCGCGGCCTCGATTTCGGCCCGATCGATGCGCAGGCCCCGGGCGTCCGTCGTCATTCCGTCGAAGCGTCGCGTATGGTCGATCAGGGCCTCGTCGCCGCGGCGGCGCACGTCGTCGAGGATGGCGGCCACCGCCTCGCCGACATCCTCCGCCGCGTCGCGGCGCCGGTTCACGAGATTGTCGAAGGCCCGGGCGAAGCCGGCGTCGCGCTGGTCGAGCCGAAGCGCCACGCTCAGCCTCCCGATGCCGCGGGGTCGCTCTCGGGCGTGGCTTTGAGCAGGTCGGCGAAATGATCGCAGGGCGTGCGGCGTGCCACGACCGGTTCGCCGAAATCGTCGATGCGGCAATCGATGCAGTCGCTGCGCAACTGTATTTCGCGGTCCTCGTCGAAGACGAGATCGATGTGGAACATCAACCGCTGGCCGGGCTCGGTGGCGATCGTCAGCAGGCTCAGCTCGAGACCGGGATCCTCCGCATCGAGCCCGCGGTGCTTGACCTCCTCGATGCAGTCGAACACCAGCACCGCCGGACATTCGGTCAGGCCTTCGCAGGTCTCGACGTCGTGCGGCTTCTCCCGGCGGTAGCGGGTGCAGGCGACCATGAACCGCCGTTCCTCCGCGTCGTAGACCATCTCGCTCAGGCTGGTGCGCGCGTCCTGCAGCAGTGCCGAAATGATCGCGAGGTCCAGGGTGTCCTCGGCGCGCAGTCGGATCCTCTCGCTCATCGTGCTCGACTCATCGGTGCAAACTCGCTCGAAGGCGTTTCGCCGATGATCTAGCATCGGCCGCCGTCGGAACCAAGCCGTGCGCCCCGATCGTCTTCTTCGTCGGTGCCGCCCGTCTCGTCGCCCGGGGCGAGTCGGCCACCTTCTCTCCGGGCCTCGGCGCGTGCGCGGGCCTGCGCCTTGCGCTTGTGCAGATTGGCCCGCATCAGTGCCGCCAGTCGCTCGCCGCGCTCACGATCCTTTGGCGTCGCGTCTTCGCTCATCGCTGCTCACTCCCGCGCCTCGAGCACCCGCATGGTAGCGCAATGCCGGCCCGCTGATCGAGATACAATTGCCGGTTGGGTCGTGCTGGCCGGCGGGGCGACAGCGGACTATTCTCGGGTGAACGCGACGAACGGAGCGGAGCCGGATGGCCGACGACGGCGCGAGCCTGACGAGTGTGGAAGCCTGGGTGCGGCGCGAGGCGGCGGAGGGTGGCGCGTCTCCAGCCGCTGCGATCCGCTGTCATCTCTTCGAGCCCGCGACCCGGCCCGCTGCAGGCGTGGTGCTGGTGCTGCACGGTCGCGACGGCAACGGGTGTGCGGCGCATCTGGCGCCGGTGACGGCCGCCTACCGGGCGCAGGGCTGGCGGGTGGTCGCGCCCGATCTGCCCTGCTCGCGGGCGACGCCGGATTCGGGGCCGGCCGAGGAATTCACCATGCAGGGCCATAGCGAGGACGCGGCTGCAGTTCTGGCCTGGGTGCAGGAGCAGCGGCAGAAAGATGCCGAACTGCCGCTGGCCATCGTCGGCCACAGTGTGGGCGCCTACAGTGCGGCGCGTCTGGGGGCGCAGACGGCCGATCTCGATCATCTTCTCGCGGTGTCGCCGGTCGTCTCGGGCGGCGCGTTGCTCGCGGCCCGGCGCGCCATGGGTCCGCCCGCGGTCGATCAGTTGCGCCGTGACGCGCCGCGCATGCTGGCCGAGATGGAGGTGCACGACGCCGTGCCGTCGCTCGCCCGCATCACCGCACCCGTGGCGGTGATCACCGGGGCGCTGGACGGCATCACGCCGGTCGCCGCCGCCCGCGCCTATTTCGCCGCGGCGCCGGGTGCCTGCTTTTTTGCCGCCCTGTGCGAGCAGCATCATTGCCCAGAAGGGGCCGACTATGCGCTGGCGCTCGAGGCGGCGCTGCGGTCGCTGGGCGTGTCGCGCGCGTGACGACGTCCCTCGATGCGTGGATCGAGACGCGCTGCGCCGCGGCGGTGCGCGAGATGCGCCGGGCCGTCTCGGCGGTCGATCTGGTGCATCGGCGGCCGATCTTCGATTGGGCGGTGCGGCCGCTGCCCGGCTCGGTGCTGGCTTCGCCGAAGCGCGCACACTGGGATCCCGAGCCCGATTACTTCTATCACTGGCTGCGCGACGCAGCGGTGGTGATCGACCGGCTGCCGGCGGTGCTGCGCCTCGTGGATGCACAGGAGGCGGCGTGGTGGCGGCAGGCCTTCCACGATCATCTGGCGTTCAACCTTGTGATTTCCGATCCCGATGTGCCCGCGCCGCCGGCCAATCCGCTGCAGGCGCGCACCCGGCCCGACGCGCACATGTATCTGCGTCCCGACGCGGTCCTTCGCGCGATTTCCGGCCGGGACCGGCTCGCCGAGCCGCGCTTCAATCCGGACGCCACGCTCGATCTGCAGCAATGGGGCCGCCCGCAGCACGACGGCCCGGCGCTGCGGGTGCTGGCCCTGCTGCACGTGGCCGAGGCGGTGCCCGATCTGGTCGAGCCGGCACTCGACACCTTGCTGGCGCGGGATCTGGACTTTCTCTGCGCCGTCGCCGGCGAGCCCTGCATCGGCCCATGGGAGGAGGCGCCCGAGCGTCGTCACGCCTTCACGCTCATCGTCCAGTGGGACGCGCTCGAGCGCGGGGCCGAGCGATGCCGCAGGGCCGGCGATACGGATGGCGCGCGACGGATGGCCGAGGCGGCTTCGCGCGCCGCGGCGGTGGCCGAAAAGGCCTTCGATCCGGCCGAAGGCGGATGGTTCGATTGTGTCGAGACCGACACCTACGACGCCTCGGTGGTGCTGGGCATCCTGCACGCCGGGCGGCGAAGCGGGCCATTTGCCATCGACGCGCCGCGCACGGCGGCGACGGTGGCGGCGCTGGAGCGGCGCTTCGCGGTGCGCTACCCGATCAACCGCGGCCGCACGGTGCCGGCCATCGGGCGCTGGGCCGACGATGTCTATTTCGGCGGCAATCCCTGGTTTCCGACCACGCTGGGCTTCGCCGAACTGCACTACCGCATCGCCGCCGCCGGCGGCCCCGATGCATCCGCCGCCTTCGCCAGGGCCGAGCAATGGATGGCGCTGGTGCGCGAGGTGGCGCCGGAGGGCGATGCGCTGCCCGAGCAGTTCGATCGTGCGCACGGCCGGCCCACCGGCTGCCTCGCGCTGACCTGGAGTGCCGCGGCCTTCATCGGCGCCGCCGAAGCGCGGGCGGCGGCCCTTCAGGCGACGGGGCCGGTGTGCGTGAACCCGAGCGCCGACAAGCCCGTCTGAACTTCGGGCCGGCCCATGAACAACCGCCAGAGCAGGCCCGAGCGGTAGTTCTCGAGTGCCACGACGATCGGTGCCTGGTCGATCGCCAGGCGGCTGGCCGCGGCCCAGTCGTGGTGCGGCGAGAGGGCGTCGACGAAGCCGCCTTCGCCGAACAGGCGATCGCCCAGATCGTCGTGCAGATGGCGCAGCACAGGCATCGCCTCGTCCGGCACGAAGGGCAGTGAGGAGAGCGCCGCCGTGGGCGTGATGGTGCCGGTATCCTCCGTCGGTGAATGGGCGACGTAACCAATCGGATCGTCGCTTGCCGTCAGGCCCCACAGATTCGTGCCATAACCGCGCCAGCCGTGCGGATTGGCCAGGCAGTGGGCGCGATTGACCAGCGCGTGCGCCCGCGCCTGCACGCCGTAATCGGCATAGGCGTCGACGAGGCCGCGCGGATCGAGGCCGAGGAAGGGATATTGCGAGAGAAAAAGCGGCCCGCCCCATTCCGGCCCGAGCGGCAGCTCGATTCCGGCATAGTTCCGACCGTTGCGGAAGGCGGGCGCCCGGGCCCAGCTCTCGTGATAGATCGAAGGCGAGATCGGATGGGTCGGCGAGCCGGCGGCGAGCACGAAGACCGGCAGCGCCTCGTTCCAGCCGCGGATCGGCAGGCTGGTCTCGGTCCAGGGCCGCTCCGGGTGGCGATGCCACATCAGACCCCCGATCAGGTCTCCGTCCGTCGCGCGCACGTGCGCCGCCCAGTTCACCGCGCGCCAGAGCTCCTCGATCCGCGCCGTCAGATCGGGTGCGCGTTCGGCGAACCAGGCGGCGGCGCAGAGCAGGCCGGTCATCAGAAACGCCGTCTCGACGAGATCGCCGCCGTCGTCGCCCGGTGCGAACGCCCGCACACGGCCGGTGGCGCCGCTCAGGAAATGCGGAAAGACGCCGTCGAAGCGGTCGGCCTTTTCGAGAAAGCCGGTGATACGGCGCAGCCGCTCCTCGATCTCCTCGGCCCGCCGCCAGCCGCGCTCGGCCGCCACCAGTTGCGCCATGATGCCGAAGCCGGTCCCGCCGGTGGTGACGGTGTCCTCGATGTCGTAGGCGGCGCCGCCGCCGCTGCGCTCGCGCGCCATGCCGCTCGCCGGATGGCTCCAGTCGGTGAAATGGATCACCGTCGCCTGCGCCACCCGATCGCGCAACGCGGCATCGTCGAGGCCGCGGATCACCCGTGCCACGTCAGTTCCAGCGCCTGCGTGTCCCGCGAATTCGGGCCGATATGGACGATGATGCGGCCCGGATCACGCACGAAGGCGGCCTCTTCCAGCGAGGGGGCGAGCGGATAACGCTGCATCGCCGCGGTGACGGTGAAGCGCACGTGCCCAGTCTCGCCCGGCTGCAGGGTGATGCGGCGGAAGTCCTTGAGCTCGCGCACGGGGCGGGTGACGCGCGCCACCGGATCGCTCAGATAGAGCTGCACCGTCTCGATCGTCGACCGGTCCCCCTCGTTGGTCAGGTCGACACCGACCTCGATGCTCTCCTCCTCGCCCCGGGCCTCCAGCCGGTCGGCCACCGGCGCGCCGTAGCGCACGGCCGAATAGCCGAGACCGAAGCCGAAGGGGAAGACCGTCGCTGCGTCGTCGAGATCCAGCCAGCCGGTGCGGAACTTCTCGAACCCGCCGCCCGACGGTCGGCCGGTCGGCTCGATGGCGTGGAAGACCGGCGTCTGGCCCGGATGGGCGGGCAGGGTCGCCGCCAGTCTTCCCGAGGGTGCGGCATCACCGAAGAGCAGATCGACGATGGCGCGCGGGCCTTCGATACCGCCGTGCCAGGCGAGCAGGAGAGCGTCCGCGGCTGCCGTGACCGGCCCGAGCGCGAGCGGCCGGCCGGCGAAGATCACGACCACCAGCTTGGTGCCGGTCCTCGCCACGGCCTCGAGCAGACGGCGCTGCGGGGCGGGCAGCTCGGGGGCGAGCCTCGAGGAGGATTCGCCCGCATGCTCCTTGGCCTCGCCCAACGCCAGGACGACCATATCGGCGTCTCGAGCGCAGGCGACGGCTTCGGCGATCGTCTCCTCCTCGGGGCGCGGGTCGAGCCGCACGATGGGGCCGAAGACGTTGAGCCGGTCGGCGAGCCAGGGCTCCTCCACGACGTTGCAGCCTTCTGCGCAACGAAGCTCGATACCCGGGCGGTCGCTTAGAACATTCCGCAGCGACACGACGTCGTCGGCCTGCCCGCAGACCGCCCAGGTGCCCAGCATGTTGATACGGTCGTCGGCGAAGGGACCGATCAGCGCGATCCGGCGCCGGTCGGGTCCGAGCGGCAGCACGCCCTCGTTCTTCAGCAGCACCGCACTTCGGACGGCGGCCCGGCGGGCGAGAGCGCGGCCCTCGGCCGTCGGCGCGACGTCGGGCTCGGAACCCTCGGGCATGCCGCGGAACGGATCGTCGAACAGGCCGAGGCGCGCCTTGAAGGTCAGCACGCGGCGGCAGGCGCGGTCGACGAGTTTGCGGATTTCGGAGGCCCCGAACCGCGTGCCGCTTTCGGCGTCGTCGATCCCTCCCTCGGCCAGCGCCGGCAGATGCTCGAGATAGTCCTCGCCGACCATGTCCATGTCGACGCCGGCGTGCAGGGCGCGCGCGACCACCGTCTCGGGCCGGCCCAGGCCGTGGGCGGTGAGTTCCTTGATGCCGGTATAGTCCGAGACCACCAGCCCGTCGAAGCCGATGCGCCCGCGCAGCCAGCCTTCGATCAACGGCTCGTGGGCATGCATCGGCAGCTTGGCGACGGCGTTGAAGGCGACCATGACGCTGAGCGCCCCGGCCCGCACGCCCGCCTCGAAGGGCGGCAGGTGCGCGCCGAAGAGGTCTTCGAGGGCCATCGAGGCGTTGTCGTAGTCGCGACCGCTCTCCGGCGCCCCATAGGCGACGAAGTGCTTGAGGCAGGCCGCCACCCGTCCGGGCGCGGACGGATCGTCGCCCTGCAGGCCCCTCGTCATGGCGGCGGCGTAGCGTGCCGCAAGCGTCGGATCCTCGCCCGGGCTCTCGGCCACCCGGCCCCAGCGCGGATCGCGGGCGACGTCGATCATCGGCGCGTAGGCCTGATGGATGCCTAGGGCCGCGGCCTCGCCGGCGGCGAAGGCGGCGGTCTCCTCGACCAGCTCCATGTCCCAGCTGCAGGCGAGCGCGATCGGCAGGGGAAAGACGGTGCGGTGGCCGTGGATCACGTCCTCGGCGAAGAGGAGCGGGATGTTCAGCCGCGAGGCTTCGAGCGCCCGCTGCTGCATCGATCGCGCCGAGGCGCGCGACTTGGTGCCGAAGACGCCGCCGATGCAGGCTGTGTCGATCCGTTCCGCCAGCCGGCTGCCGCCGCCCGCACCGGTCACCAGCCCTTCGCCCGCCGGCAGCAGGTTGAGCTGGCCGATCTTCTCGGCCAGCGTCATCCGGCCCAGCAGATCGTCGATGTCGGCGCCGCTCTCGTTCATGCGCGAAACCCGTCCTCGCCGCCGCTTGTGCGTCCGGCTACTCGGCGGCGAGCGCGATCATCGGCTGCGTGACCTCGCTCGTCCGGGCGCTGCCGGAGGCTATGTCGACGACCTTGTCGTAGAACGATATGCCCTCGGGGTCACGCGGTGCTTCGTCGCCGTGCAGGACGGCCAGCACCGCCGTCTCGGGCAGGCTCTCGCGCAGGATCTGATGGAACTCGGTCGTCGCCTGCGCGTCGAGGGCGGCCGTGGCTTCGTCGAGCAGCAGCAGGCGGGGCCGGTGCAGCAGGATGCGGGCCAGGACGAGCCGCTGCTTCTGGCCGCCCGAGAGCACGTTGCGCCAGTTCATGCCCTCGTGCAGTTCGTCCCGGAGCGCGCCGATGAAGCGGCCGAGCCCGACGCGGGCGAGCACCGCGGCGACGGCGACCGGATCGAACCGCTCTGCGGAGTCGGGGTAGGTGACGAGGGCTTCGAGCGTCAGCCGGTCGGGCAGGTCCGGCTCCTGACCGGCGAAGAAGAGGTGTCCTTCGCTCTCGATCGCAATCTCGCCTTCGCCATAGGGCCAGAGCCCGGCGATCGCCTTGAGCAGCGAGCTCTTGCCGCAGCCGTTGCGGCCGCGCAGATAGGCCCATTCGCCCGGCTCGAGCGTGAGCGAGGAGACGCGCAGGAAGGGCTCACCGTCGAAGCCGCGATGGCGCAGGGCCACGTCCTCCAGGGAGAGGGCGGCCAGACCCTGGGCCGGCACCCGGGTGAAGCGGCTGATCCCGGTCTCGGCGTAGAAGGCCCGGCGACGGCGCACCCGCTCGATCGCGGCGGCCAGCTCGCACAGGCGGCGGGCGTTGGCGCGCAAGGTGGCGATCGCCGGCATCACGTTGATGAACCAGGAGACGTCGTTGATCAGCTCGGCGGTCAGCTCCGAGGTCGAGACGAAGTCGCGAAAGCTCATGCTGCCCGAGGTGAAGGCCGGCAGGGCCGGCAGATAGGCGAGCAGCCGGTGCGACAGGAAGGCGTAGACGTCCTTGAAGAGCATCATGCCGGCGGCCCAGACGTTCTGGCGGCCCCAGGTCCGGTCGATCTCGTGGTAGAGGCGGTCGTTGAGCCGGTGCTGGACGTTCTGGCCGCGCGAGATGGCGAGCGGCATCACCCGGTTCGCCATGGTCGCGAGCTCGCCGCGCCAGGCGCCGTCGTGGCGCTGGCGCAGCACCGTCAGCCGCTCGAGCGCGCGGCCGATGCTCCAGGCCACGAGCGTCACCAGCGGCACATAGACGATGACGAGCAGTGCGGCGAGCAGGGCCGAGCCGTATTCGCCGGGGAAGGCGTCGGCCCAGCCCGTGGTGTCGATGCCGAGCGGTCCGCCCACGGCGGCGTAGCCTGCGGCCGCCCAGGAATCGAGGGTCGGGATGTGGGTGCTCTTGTCGAGCAGGGCGACCGAGACGAACCAGATCGAGGCTACGGCACCCCAGAGGCCCATGGCCAGCCCGATGACGCCGCCATAGAGGCCGATCGAGCATTCGTCGATGCGCTGATCGATGGCGTCAGGCAGGCGGCTGCCGGCGTCGCCGGTGTCGCTGCGGTCGCTCATCAGATCGAAGGCGATGCGCTCGTCGGCGAGGATCGCCGCGTCGAAGCGGCCGACCAGCCAGTTGCGCGCCCGGCGGTGCAGGGTGGTCGAGAGCAGATGGCGAAAGGCGACGCCGGCGGCGCGGGCGATGTGGATGCCGGCGAAGGCCGCGGCGGCGGTCAGCAGCATCGGCGTCGCGTCGACACCGCGAGCCTGATCGTGGTAGCCCGCCAGCGCCGCCATGAAGGCGCCGGTCGCCATCGCCGCCCAGACGCTGGCCTTGCTGAGGATCGTGGTGACCACCAGCACCGCCGCCGTCAGCAGCCACGCCTCTCGCCATTTCTCCGAGACCCAATAGGCGCAGACGAGGCCCCAGAACCGTCGCATCTCGTTCATAGCGCACCTGATCGTCGTGGACGGTTCGGAATTCACCCTGTGGTAGTAGAGGACTGCACCATCAGTTGCAAAGCAGCTTATTCCGACCGTGCCTTCAATTTAATGATACGATTGTGTTCCAAAGCGGGATCACATGATGTGATTTCTGCCACAGTCCGGTAATGTGCTCTTTCGCTCGCCGGAACCCTGCGTGCGGCCCGAAGCGGCCGACGGCACACCTCGCCGTTCCGCGGGCATTGTCAGGCCGCCCTCGAGGTGCGAGACATCGCGCTTGTCGCGGGGGGAGGAACGAGGTGGCGGAATTCGATTACATCGTCGTCGGTGCGGGCTCGGCCGGTTGCGCCGTCGCCGCCCGTCTGTCGGAAGACCCGGACGTGCGCGTGCTGCTGCTCGAGGCCGGACCCCGCGACCGCAACCCCTGGATCCACGTGCCGATCGGCTATTACCGTACGATCTTCGACCCGCGGACCTCGCGCACCTTCGAGACCGAGCCCGAGGAGGCGACCGGCAACCGGGTGATCCGCTGGCCGCGCGGCCGCACGCTCGGCGGCTCGTCGTCGATCAACGGACTGGTCTATGTCCGCGGGCAGGCCGAGGATTACGATCACTGGCGCCAGCTCGGCAACGAGGGCTGGAGCTATTCGGACGTGCTGCCCTTCTTCAAGAAGGGCGAGGACTACAAGGGCGGCGCCGACGCCTATCGCGGCCGCGGCGGGCCGCTCGGGGTGAGCGACCCGGCGATCGAGATGCCGCTGATGGACGCCTTCGTCGAGGCCGCCCATCAGGCCGGAATCCCGAGCAACCCCGATTACAACGGCGAGAGTCAGGAGGGCGTGGCGCCCTTTCAGTTCACCGTGCGCAAGGGCCGTCGCTGCAGCGCCGCCGTGGCCTATCTCGCGCCCGCCCGCAAGCGCCCCAATCTCTACGTCGTCACCAGCGCGCCCACCACCCGCGTGCTGATCGAGGACGGCCGGGCGGTGGGTGTCGCCTATGTCGAGAACGGCATCGCCAAGGAGGCGCGCGCCGGGCGCGAGATCGTGCTCTCGGCGGGCGCCGTCCAGTCGCCGCATCTGCTGATGCTCTCGGGCATCGGCCCGGCCGACCATCTGCGCGCGCACGGCATCGAGGTGGCTCGCGATCTGCCCGGCGTCGGCCAGAGCCTGCAGGATCATTTCCAGGCGCGTGCCGTCTTCCGCTCGCCGCAGCCCGGCACGCTCAACGAAGTCGCCGGCGGCTTCGTGCGCCGCATCACGGCCGGGTTGCGCTACATGGCGACCCGCAGCGGCCCGCTCACCGTCGGCGCCGGGTTTCTGACGCTGTTCTGGAAGACGAGGCCGGAGCTGGCGACGCCCGACGTGCAGTTCCACGTCATCCCGTTCAGCGCCGATCGCATCGGTGCGCCGCTCCATCCCTGGCCCGGCTATACCGTCTCCGTCTGCCAGTTGCGGCCGGAGAGCCGGGGCCATCTCGAGCTGCGCTCGGCCGATCCCTTCGATGCGCCGCGCATCTTCCCCAACTATCTCGCCACCGAGGGCGACCGGCGAACGATGGTCGAGGGCATGAAGCTGATCCGCAAGGTCATGGCCGAGCCGGCGATCCAGCCCTGGCGCGAGGTCGAGACCGTTCCCGGCGAAGCCTGCCGCAGCGACGAGGATCTGCTGAAGTTCGTGCGCGAGACCGGCACCACCATCTTCCACCCCACCTCCACCTGCCGCATGGGCCCGGACGGCGACGCCATGGCCGTGGTCGACGCGCGTCTGCGGGTGCGCGGGGTGCGCGGGTTGCGGGTCGCCGACGCCTCGATCATGCCGACGGTGGTCTCCGGCAACACCAACGCGCCCTCGATCATGATCGGCGAGAAGGCGGCGGCGATGATCCGCGACGATGCGCGTCGATCAGTTTGATTTCGCTCTGCCCGCGGACCTGATCGCCCAGCGGCCGGTACGGCCGCGCGAGGCGGCGCGGCTGCTGCACGTCGGCGCCGGGCTCACCGATCTGCGGGTGGCCGACCTGCCCTCGCTGTTCCGTGCGGGCGACCTGATGGTGCTCAACGACACCCGCGTCCTGCCCACCCGCTTTGCGGCGCGTCGCGGCAATGCGGCCGTCGAGGTCACCCTCGTCCAGCCGATCGGCGAGGCTGCGTGGTGGGCCTTCGCCAGACCCGGCAAGCGCCTGCGGGCGGGCGACCCCGTCACCCTGGCCGAGGGGCTCGAGGCGCGGGTGGTGGAGAAGGACGAGGCGGGCCGCATTCGCCTGGATTTCACGGACCTCGCCGGCGGCGCGCTGATCGAGCGGATCAAGGCGCGCGGCGCCATGCCGCTTCCGCCCTACGTCAAGCGTCCCGAGGGCGGCGATGCGGCGGACCACGAGGCTTATCAGACGGTCTTCGCCCGGCGCGACGGCGCCGTCGCCTCGCCCACCGCCTCGCTGCATCTGAGCGAAACCATGCTCGACACCCTGCGTGAGCGGGGCGTCGAGACCGTGTTCGTCACGCTGCACGTCGGCCTCGGCACCTTCCTGCCGGTCAAGGTCGAGGATACGGCCGATCACGTCATGCACGAAGAGTGGTTCGAGATCGAGGAGGCAGCGGCGGCGCGTCTCGATCGGGCGCGTGCCGAGGGAAGGCGGGTGACCGCCGTCGGCACCACCGCACTTCGGGCGCTGGAGAGTGCCGCCGGCCCGAACGGCATGCGGCCGGGGGCGGCCACGACCGGCCTCTTCGTCAAGCCTGGGTATCGCTTTCGCGTGGTCGACCGGCTGATGACCAATTTCCATCTGCCGCGCTCGACGCTCTTCATGCTGGTCGCCGCCTTCGCCGGCCTCGAGCGGATGCGCCGCGCTTATGCCCATGCGGTGGCCGAGCGCTATCGCTTCTTCTCCTATGGCGACGCCTCGATGCTGGAGCGCGCGCCTTGAGCCTCGGTTTCACACTGCTGGCGGGCGATGGCGAAGCCCGGCGCGGGCGGCTCGCGACGGCCCACGGCAGCGTCGAGACGCCGGCCTTCATGCCGGTCGGTACGGCCGCCACGGTCAAGGCTCTGACGGGCGAAATGGTGCGCGCCACCGGTGCCGAGATGATCCTCGGCAACACCTATCACCTGATGCTGAGGCCCGGTGCCGAGCGCATCGGGAGGCTCGGCGGCCTGCACCGCTTCATGCGCTGGGAGCACCCGATCCTCACCGATTCGGGCGGCTTTCAGGTGATGTCGCTGGCCGCCCGGCGCACGCTCGACGAGGAGGGCGTTACTTTCGCCAGCCACATCGACGGCAGCCGCCACGTGCTGACGCCCGAGCGCTCGATCGAAATCCAGCACATGCTCGATGCCGACGTCACCATGCAGCTCGACGAGTGCATCCGGCTGCCGGCCCCGGGCGAGGAGGCGCGCCGGGCGATGGAACTCTCGCTGCGCTGGGCCGAGCGATCGAAGGCGGCGTTCGTGGCGCGCGAGAGCTACGGTCTCTTCGGCATCGTCCAGGGCGGCACCGATCCGGCCCTGCGCGAGCAATCCGCCCGCGGCCTTCGCGGTATCGGCTTCGACGGTTACGCCCTGGGCGGTCTCGCGGTCGGCGAGCCGCAGGCCGTCATGTTCGAGACCATCGAGGCGACGGTGCCGCATCTGCCCACGCAGCGCCCGCGCTATCTGATGGGCGTCGGCAAGCCGCTCGACATCGTGGGCGCCGTGCTGCGCGGCATCGACATGTTCGACTGCGTGCTGCCGACCCGCTCGGGCCGCACCGGCCAGGCCTTCACGCGCCGCGGCCCGGTCAACCTCAAGAACGCCCGCCACGCCGACGACCCCCGCCCCCTCGACGAAACCAGCGACTGCCCCGCGGCCCGCGACCATTCGAGAGCCTATCTCCACCACCTCGTCCGCTCGGGCGAAATCCTGGGCGCCATGCTCTTGAGCTGGAACAACATCTGGTTCTACCAGACGATGATGCGCGACCTGCGCGAGGCGATCGAAGAAAAGCGGCTGGCCGCGTTCGCCGAAAACTTCGCACAGGATTATTTGGCCGGCGACCTCGCCCTGCTCGGGACGTCGTAAGCCACTCTGAACCCCGTGTGGCTGGCGGCGCTGTCGGGGCTGCGGCCGTGGCGGGCGGGGATGCGGTAGCGGTGGCAGTAGGATTTGTGGCAGAGGAAGGAGCCGCCCTTCATGACCCGCTCCTTCTCCCGGGCGGCGGCGGCGTTGCGGGCCTTGGCGATCTTCGAGAGCGAGCGCACGCGGTAGCGGTCGGCGCACCATTCCCAGACGTTGCCGGCACAGTTGAAGAGACCGAAGCCGTTGGGCTCGAAGCTCGCCGCGGGGGCCGTGCCGTACCAGCCGTCGGCCAGCGTGTTGTGTGTCGGAAAGCGTCCCTGCCAGATGTTGCAGCGGATCACCTTCTCGTCGTCCGGCTCGTCCTCGCCCCAGGGATAGGTCGCGTCATCGAGGCCGCCGCGGGCCGCCGTCTCCCATTCGGCTTCGCTCGGCAGCCGGCCGCCCGCCCATCGGGCGAAAGCCGCGGCGTCGTTCCACGAGACGTGCGTCACCGGGTGGTCGGAGAGGGCGTTCGTGTTGGAGCCGGGACCGAGCGGCGCTTTCCACGAGGCGCCGTCGACGCGCCGCCACCAGGGCGTGTCCATCGCGGCCGCGGTCGGCGGAAATCCGTCCGGGAGCAGCCCGGCGAAGACGAAGGACCAGCCGAAGCGCTCGGAATCCGTGCGGTGACCGGTCGCCACGACGAATTCGGCGAAGCGCGCATTGGTGACCGTGACGGGCTCGATCGCGAAGCGCTCGATGCCGACGGCGCGGGCCGGACCTTCGCCGTCGCCCGCGATGAGCGGACGGTCGGTACCGACCCGCACCCGTCCGCCCGGCACCACCACCGGCTCCGGCTTCATCTAGGACGTCCACCGTCGCGCCGGTCGCCGAGAAAGTGCCGCAGCAGCGGGGTGAGCGTGCGATCGAAGCCGGGTCCGCCGAAGAGCTCGTAGTGTCCGCCGTCGACGAATGCCCGGAGGTGCGGCGCGGCCACCTCGAGGCGCCCGGTCAGCCGATGCGCCGCGTGGGTCCGTCCGCGGCCGACCAGCTCGTCGCCGCGCGCCTCGACCGTCAGCATCGGAACGTGCGCGAGCAGCCGCGCGTCGATCGCCCCGCCGTCGACGACGAGAGTACCTTCGGCCAGGGCCGAGCGGCGCAACACCAGCTCCAGCATGTCGCGATAGAGCTCGGCCGGGACGTCGATCAGGCCGTGCAGCTCGCCGTGCATGCGGCTATGCAGCCCCGTCTCGCCGGCGGCCATCTCGTGCCAGAGCCCGCTCTGGGCCGTCAGATAGACGGCCGGATTGGCGAAGCTGTAGGCCATCAGTTGAAAGAGCCCCGGATAGACTTCGCGCCCCGCACCGGCATAGTGCCGCGGCACGCGCGAGACGAGGCAATCGGCGGGCAGGGCGGCGCAGAGGGCGGCCGGGGTCTCGCGCATGTCGATCGGCGCACCCAGCAGCACCAGCCGTGCCGGCGGCGGGTCGCCGCGGCGCAGGCCGAGGGCGGCGGCCGCGACCACCGCCGGGCCCGATTGCGAGAGGCCGACGAGATCGACCCCCTGGCCCATCGCGCGCGCCAGATCGGCGATCAGCCCGATCTGCCGATCGAGACCGAACGGCCCCGCTTCGGGCGGGATGTCGCGTGCGTCGCGCCAGTCGGTGACGACCACCTCGCCGATCGCCGCCAGCGCCGCGACGAGCCGGCTCGAGACCGCCGCGGCATAGCCCGAAAAGGGTGCGACGAAGAGGATCGGCCGGCCGCCGGCGCCCGAGGAGAAGCGGACCAGACGCACGAAGGGCGAAGGCGAAGGCAGGGTGTCGATGCCCAGCGGCTGGCCGGCATCGCGACGGACCGCGTCCTCGAGGCCGACCTCGCCATTGTCGAGCGCCCCCACCACGCGCGCGAACCAGACCGCGGGCAGGACCGATGCCGGTGCGAGTGCCACCGCCGCGGCGGTGCTCGTCAGCACCATGTCCGCCCACGCCTGCCATTGTCTGCGCTGCAGGTCGATCAGGTCGTAGAGCAAGCGTCAGGCCGCCACCGCTTCCGAGATCGCCTGCTCGATCGCCGCCAGCGCCTCGTCCGCACGATCGCCGTCGGGTCCGCCGCCCTGGGCGAAATCCGGCCGTCCGCCGCCGCCCTTGCCGCCGACCGCGGCGACTCCCGCCCGCACCAGCGCCACCGCGTCGATCTTGCCCTCGAGCGTGTCGCTGACACTGACGACGAGCGCCGCCTTGCCGTCGTTGACCGCCACCAGCGCCACCACGCCGCCCTCGGCCATCTCCTTGCGCAAGGCGTCGGCGGCGCTGCGCAGCTCTTTGGCCGGCAGCCCTTCGATGGTGCGCCCGGTGAACGCGATCGTACCGACCTTGCGGCTGCCCGCCTCGCCGGTGCCGCCGCCACCGGTCGCCAGCCGGCGCCGCAGATCGGCCAGCTCGTGCTCCATCCGCCGCCGGTCGTCGAGCATGGTGCGCAGCCGCTGCGGCAGCTCGCCCGGCGGAACCTTGAGCAGCCCCGCGGCCTCGTCCAGAAGGCGCTCCTCGTCGGCGACATGGGCCAGCGCCGCCTCGCCGGTCAGCGCCTCGATCCGCCGCACGCCCGACGCCACGGCGCTCTCGCCGGTGATCTTGAAGAGCGCTATGTCGCCCGCCCGGCCGACATGTGTGCCGCCACACAGCTCCATCGAATAGGTGCGCCCGCCGGCATCGCGGCCGACCGTCACCACCCGCACCTCGTCGCCATACTTCTCACCGAAGAGCGCCATGGCCCCCGCTTCCACGGCCTCGTCGCGCGCCATCACCCGCACCGCGCATTCCTCGTTGCGCCGCAGGAAGAAGTTCACCTCCGCCTCGACATGGGCGATGTCCTCGGCCGTGGGCGGGCGCGGCTGGGCGAAATCGAAGCGCAGCCGGTCGGGGGCGACGAGCGAGCCCTTCTGCGCCACATGGTCGCCCAGCCGGCGGCGCAGCGCCGCGTGCAGCAGGTGGGTGGCCGTGTGCGCCCGGCGCAGGGCGGCGCGCCGCTCGCCCTCGACCTCGAGATGCAGGGCGGTGCCGACCTCGAGCGTGCCCTCCTCGACGACGGCGCGATGCACCCAGAGATCGCCCAGCTTCTTGAGCGTGTCCGTCACCCGCAGCCGGCAGTGCTCGCCCGTGGCACGGCCGGTGTCGCCGATCTGGCCGCCCGATTCGCCGTAGAACGGCGTCTGGTTGACCACGAAACCGATCGTCGCACCGGCCTCCGCACGCCGGACCTCCGCACCGTCGACGACGATCGCCAGCACCCGGGCGTCGGCCTCCTCGGTCGCGTAGCCGAGAAATTCGGTGCCGCCCAGCCGCTCGCGCAGATCGAACCAGAGCGCCTCGACGGAAGCCTCGCCCGAGCCCTTCCAGTGCCTGCGGGCCTCGGCGCGCTGGCGCTCCATCGCCGCCTCGAAACCCGCGGTGTCCACCGCCCGGCCCTGGGCGCGCAGCGCGTCCTGGGTGAGATCGAGCGGAAAGCCGAAGGTGTCGTAGAGCCGGAACGCCGTCTCACCCGGCAGGGCGCCGCCCGCCGGCAAAGTCCGCGTTTCCTCGTCCAGCAGCCGCAGGCCGCGCTCCAGCGTCCGCCGGAAATTCGTCTCCTCCAGCTTGAGCCATTCGACGATCGACGCCTCGGCCCGGCGCAGCTCGGGAAAGGCTCCGCCCATCTCCGCCACCAGCACCGGCACCAGACGGTGCATCAGCGGGTCCCGGGCGCCGAGCAGATGCGCGTGCCGCATGCCGCGGCGCATGATCCGCCGCAGCAC
>JAGREO010000122.1 GCA_020446525.1 Geminicoccaceae bacterium
ATCACGGCGTCGGCTTCGGCGGCATTTCGGTCGGCGGCATGGTCGCCAACCGCAAATGGTTCGGCCAGGCGCTGGGCGGCATCGACCATCTGCCGCACACGCTGAACATCGAAAAGAACGCCTTCTCCCGGGGCCAGCCCGAATGGGGTGCGCATCTGGCCGAAGAGCTCGAAAAGCTCGTGGCACTGCACGACGCCTCAAACATCGCGGCCGTGATCGTCGAGCCGGTGGCGGGCTCGATCGGCGTCTATCCGCCGGCCAAGGGCTATCTCGAGAAGCTGCGCGAGATCACCAGGAAGCACGGCATCCTGTTGATCTTCGACGAGGTGATCACCGCCTATGGCCGGCTGGGCGCCAGTTCGGCTGCGGAGTATTTCGGCATCGAGCCGGATCTGATGGTCACCGCCAAGGGTCTCACCTCGGGCGTCGTGCCCATGGGCGCGGTCATGGCGTCTAAGGAAATCTACGACACCATCGTCGGAAGTCAGCCCGACGAGAAGATGATCGAGCTCTTCCACGGCTACACCTACAGCGCCCATCCGCTGGCCTGTGCGGCGGGCCTCGCGACACTCGACGTCTACCGCGAGGAGGGCCTCTTCGAGAGGGCCGCCGAGCTGGCGCCCTACTGGGAAGAGGCGCTGCACGGCCTGAAGGGCACGCCGAACGTCATCGATATCCGCAACATCGGCCTGATGGGTGCCGTCGAGATGCAATCGCGTCCGGGCAAGCCCGGCCACCGCGCATTCGACGCGATGTGCAAGGGCTTCCACGAGCACGGCATCATGCTGCGCATCACCGCCGACACCATCGCCCTCTCGCCGCCGCTGATCGTCACGAAGGAGCAGATCGACGAGATCGTCGAGAAGGTCGGGCGGATCATCCGCGAGATCGACTGAAGCCCGACCCTTCTCTCGATGGCGACGAACGAAGAGGCGGCCGAAGCGGCGCGGCCCGCGGCACACTGGCTGTTGCTGATGAGCCTCGTGGCGCTCTGGGGCAGCTCTCCGGCGGTCAACAAGGTGGCCCTGGAGGGTCTGCCGCCGAGTGTCATCGTCGGCCTGCGCATGGCCATCGCCGCGGTGCTGCTGCTCGGGCTGAGTGCGGTGCGCGGCGTGCGCCTGCCGCTCGGCCGCGATCATCTCGTCTTCTATGTCCTGGCCGGCATCTTCGGCTCGGCGCTGCCGTTCTTTTTGATCACCTGGGGGCAGCAGGCGGTCCCTTCGGGACTGACGGCGGTGTTCTTCGCCATCATGCCGCTCTCGACGCTGCTGCTGGCGCATTTCTGGCTCGCCGGGGAACGCCTGAGTGCCAGGCGGACCACCGGCTTTTCGATCGGCTTTCTGGGCATCCTCGTGCTGGTCGGACGCGACGCGCTGGCCGAGCTCGCCGGAGCGCAGGGTCTCCTGATCTTCGAGCTCTCGATCATGGCCGGCGCGTTCTGCTATGCGATCAACGCCATCGTCGCCCGGTTGCGGCCCGAGGGTGATCTGATCGCCATGGCCGGCGGCGCCACGCTGCTCTCGGCCCTGCTGACCCTGCCGCCGGCCCTGATCCTGCATCCGCCGGCGAGCCTCGGACTTACCCCGAGCGGCACGATCGCCGTGCTGTCGCTCGGCCTCTTCAGCACCGCCCTGCCGACGGTGCTCTTCCTGCAACTCGTCACCCTGGCCGGCGCCTCCTTCGCCTCCATGGTCAACTATCTCATCCCGGTCTGGGGGCTGATGGTCGGCGTGACCGTGATGGGCGAGGCCTTGCAGCCGCGGGCGGTGGCGGCGCTGCTGCTGATCCTGGGCGGCATCATGCTCGCCGAGCGACGACCGGTACGCAAGATCGAATGAAGCCGACCGCCACGCGGCATCGTGCCCGACCGGCGACGCTCAGAAATGGCGCCAGCCGCGTCGTTGCACGTCGACCTCACGGCCCGTCGCATCGGTCACCCGCACGCGCTCGCCCGCGGTGATCCGGCCGATCTCGGTGATGCCGGTGCGATCGAACCCGTCCGCCGCCGCCTCGGGAACGGTGAACAGGAGCTCGTAATCGTCGCCGCCGGCGAGTGCCGCGGCGACGGCGCCGGGCATGCCGCGGGCGACGTCCGAGAGCGGCAGGCTCGCCAGCGCGACCTCGGCACCCACCCCCGATCGCGCGCAGATGTGCCCCAGATCGGCGAGCAGCCCGTCGGAGACGTCGATCGCCGCAGAGGCGACGCCGCGCAGCCGTCGCCCCAGCTTCAGCCGCGGGCGCGGATTGCGGTAGCGGTCGGTCAGATAGAGCGCCTGATCGTCGTCGGCCGCCAGACCCTGCAACACCCGCAATCCCAGCGCCGCGTCACCCAGGGTGCCGGAGACGAAGACGCGATCGCCGACGCCGGCACCGCTGCGCAGCAGTGCTTCACCCGCGGGCACGCTGCCGATGATGGTCAGTGAAAGGACGAGCGGCCCCGTGGTCGAGACCGTGTCGCCGCCGATCAGATGCAGGCCGAAGCGGCGCTGATCCTCCTCGAGTCCGTTGGCGAACGCCTCGTACCAGGCGGCGGCGAGCGTGCCCGGGCGGGCGATGGCGGTAAGATAGGCGAGCGGGTCGGCGCCCATGGCGGCGAGATCCGAGAGGTTGGTGCGCAGCAGCTTGCGCGCGACGCTCGCCGGCGGATCGCCCTCGAGGAAATGCACGCCGGCCACCAGCGCGTCCTTGGCGACCACCAGTTGCCGGCCGGGCGGCGGGTCGATCAGCGCCGCGTCGTCACCCAGCGTGAGCGCCCCCGGAAAGCCCCGGGCCAGCGGCTCGAGTCGCTCGGCGATGAATTCGAATTCGCCGAGCGGTGCGGCACCGGCCGGTTTGCGGCTCATCCCGCGGCCTCGACGCCGTCGCGCAACTGCGGCGCCAGCCGGTCGAGCACCGCATTGACGAATTTGGGCTCGTCGCCGTCGAGGAAAAGGCGCGCCACCTCGACATATTCGCTGATCACCACACTCACGGGTACGTCGGTCCGCCCGGCCAGCTCGAAGGCGCCGGCGCGCAGGCAGGCGCGCAGCAGGAAGCCGCAACGGGCGAGGCTCCAGCCCGTCTGCAGGCAGCTTTCGAGCCGGGCGTCGAGCTGCTTGCGCTGCGCCCATGCACCGGTCACCACGATCTCGAACCACTCGCCGTCGACGTCCGGTGCGGGCGTGTCGGGCAGCAAGGGCTGCAACAGCGACGGCAGCCGGTGCGCCCGGAACTCGCCCACGACGAATTCCGGCGTCTGGCGGTTGACCTCGACCTGATAGAGCGCCTGCACCGCCGCCAGACGGGCGGCGCGACGCTTGTTGATGACGGGCTTCTTCCGGGAACGTGACACGTTCGGCTCAAATCCTGAAACGGGTGCGCAGGGCGATCAGACACATGGCCGCCAGGGCCGCGTGCCCGCCCTTGTCCTGCCGCGCGGGATCGGCGCGCTCGATCGCCTGGGCCTCGTTCTCGACGGTCAGGATGCCGTTGCCGATCAGTGCCCGGCCGGCGACGCCGAGGTCCATGATACCGCGACAGCTTTCGTTGGCGACGAGATCGTAATGTGTCGTCTCGCCGCGGATGACGCAACCGAGAGCCACGAAGGCGTCGAACCCGTCGGCCGCCAGCGCGATCGCCGGCGGGATCTCGAGCGCGCCCGGCACCGTCACCGTCTCCCAGGTGCAGTGGCCGCGATCGAGCATCGCTCTCGCACCGTCGAGCAGCATGTCGGCGATCGAGGCGTGATAGCGCGCCTCGACCAGCAACAGCCGCGCACCCCGCAGTTCCGGAACGTCCAGCGCCCCGCCGATACCCGCCATCACCGTCCTCCATCACGTTCGTCGGCCGCCGCTCTCGGCCCCTGCGACATCAGCGCCATGCGCCGGGCCACGTAGCGGGCCAGCATGTCGGCTTCGAGATTGACGCCGTCGCCGACCTGCCGCTCGCCCAGCGTCGTCACCTTCCAGGTGTGCGGCACCAGCATGACCGTGAAGCTCGTGGCGTCCACCATGTTCACCGTGAGCGAGACGCCGTCCACGGCGATCGAGCCCTTGACCGCCACCAGCGAGACCAGGTCCGACGGCAGCGACGTGACCAGTTCGTACGCCTCGCCACAGCGCTCGATCGCCCGCACCTCGCCCACGCCGTCCACATGACCGAACACGAGATGACCGCCCAGTTCGTCACCGAGTGCGAGCGAACGCTCGAGATTGACGCGGGTGCCGGTCCGCCAAGCGGCGAGCGTCGTGCGCGCCAGCGTCTCCTTCGAGGCGAAGACGGTGTGACGGCCCGCCGCCTTGCCGGTGACGGTCAGGCAGACGCCGGAATGCGCCACCGAGGCACCGAGCGCGATCGCGTCGAGCGGCAGATCGCTCTCTATCTCGAATGCGATGCCGCCGCCCTCCTCGCCGGTCCGGACGACGGTGCCCCGATGTGTGACGATGCCGGTGAACACGCTAGTTCTCCCTCACTCGCTCGAGCACCTCCAGCCGATCGCTTCCGAGCCGGCGCATGTCCACGCGCCGCCAGCGCGCCGTGCGGTCGACCCGAGTGACGCCCAGCGCCGCCACCGAGGGCAGGCCGTCGCCGCCGATCAGCATCGGTGCGGTGGCGACGTGCAGCCGGTCGATCAGATCGGCCCGCAGCAGCGCCGCCGCCAGGGTCGAGCCGCCTTCGACCAGAAGCCGGGTGATGCCGCGCCGCGCCAGCACCGACAAGGCTTCCTCAGGCGTCGGCGAAGCGAGGCCCAGAACCTCCGCACCCGCCGCACGCAGCGTATCCGCCCGGCTTTCCTCCGCCGCGTCGCAGATCACCCAGACCGGCACGTCGCGCGCCGTTCGTGCCAGCTCGCCGGTATGCGGCAGCCGCAGGCGGCGATCGAGCACCACGCGCACCGGCGAGCGGTGCTCGAGCCCGGCGATGCGGCAGGTGAGCGACGGATCGTCGATCAGCGCGGTGCCGCTGCCGACCATGATCGCGTCGTGCGTCGCACGCAGACGATGCGCCTCGCGCCGCGCCGGCTCGCCGGTGATCCACTGGCTGTGGCCGCCGGCCGCGGCCAGACGACCGTCGGTGCTCTGGGCCAGCTTGAGCGTCACCATCGGCCGGCCCTCGAGGATCCGCCTATAGAGCCCCAGATGCGCCGCCATCGCCCGGTCGGCCAAGGTGCCCACCGCCACCTCGAGCCCGGCCTCGCGCAGCCAGGCGATGCCCTTGCCGTCGACCCGCGGGTCGGGATCGAAGCAGGCGATCACGACCCGTGCGACGCCGGCCTCGATCAGCGCCCCGGCACAAGGCGGCGTGCGCCCCCAATTGGCGCAGGGCTCGAGGGTGACGTAGGCGGTGCTTCCGCGCGCGGCCTCGCCGGCACATTCGAGCGCGATCGTCTCGGCGTGCGGCCGTCCGCCGGGGCGCGTCCAGCCGCGACCGACGACGCGCCCCTCCCGGACCAGAACGCAGCCGACCGCGGGATTGGGCCAAGTCGTGCCCTGGCCGCGCTCGCCCAGAGCCAGTGCCGCGTGCATGAACGCCGCATCGGCTTCTTCGGAGCCGTCGAACCTCATGGCAGGTGGTCTTCCGCCTCCGGCAGATGGCGGATGAACTCGTCGAAGTCGCGGGCATTGGCGAAATCGCGATAGACCGAGGCGAAGCGCACATAGGCCACCTCGTCGAGCTTGGCCAGGCTCTCCATCGTCAGCTCGCCGATCCGCGGGCTCGGCACCTCGCTCTCGCCGGCCGTCTCCAGCCGACGGACGATCCCGTTTACGATGCGCTCGATCTGTTCTTCGCCGATGCCCCGCTTGCGGGTGGCGATGCGGATCGACCGGGCCAGCTTCTCCCGATCGAAGGGCACCCGCCGCTGGTCCTTCTTGACCACAACGAGATCGCGCAACTGCACCCGCTCGAAGGTGGTGTAGCGTGCGCCGCAGGCGGCACACTGGCGCCGGCGGCGAATGACCGTCGCATCCTCCACCGGCCGCGAATCCTTCACCTGCGTATCTTCCGAGCCGCAAAAGGGACAGCGCATCGCCCGGGCCTAGCCGAGCTTGGCGACGCGTCGCGCGTGCCGTCCGCCGGCGAACGGCGTCTCCAGAAAGGTGCGCAGACAGTCGATCGCCGTGGTCGGGCCGGTGGTGCGCGCCCCCAGCGCCATGACGTTGGCGTCGTTGTGCTCGCGCGCCAGGCGGGCCGAGGTGACGTCGTGGCACACCGCACAGCGGATGTGCGCCACCCGATTGGCGGCGATCGACACGCCGATGCCGGTGCCGCAGATCAGCACGCCCCGTGTCGCCCGGCCGTCGGCGAGCGCGTCGGTGAGCAGACGCGCGATGTCCGGATAGTCGACACTGTCGGGCGTGTGCACACCGAGATCGAGCGGCGCCGGACCCTGCTCCGCCAGGGCGTCGCGCAACTGGTTCTTCAACGGCAACCCGGCGTGATCGGCGGCCAGCGCCACCACCATGGTTTCGCTCGTCATCATTCTCTTCCAGCACGAGGATGCAGCACCGCTGCCTATCACAGCCGCATGCGCGCGACCACAATGTCGCGTCGCGATTGCGCCCGCCGCGACGACGCACTAGCCTCGCTCGACACCAGATGGAACGAGGGAGCGAGCACGATGCCCAAGGTGAGCATGTCGACGTCGATCGCCGCACGGCCGGATCAGTTGTGGCAGGTCATGGGCGGCTTCGGCCAGATCGCCGATTGGCACCCTGCGATCGAGAAAGCCGACCTCCAGGGCGACGGCAAGGGCTCGGTCCGCACCCTGCATCTGGTCGGCGGCGGAACCCTGACCGAAAAGCTCGAGGAGATCAGCCCGAGCGAGCGCGTCTACCGCTACAGCATTCTCTCCGGTCCGCTGCCCGTCGCCGACTATCACGCGACCATCCGCGTCAAGGACAATGGCGACGGCACCAGCACGGTCGAATGGTCGAGCGACTTCGAGGCCAAGGGCGCACCCGAGCCCGACGCAGTCAAGACCATTCAGGGCATCTATCAGGCCGGCTTCGACAATCTGCAGAAGATGTACGGCTTCAAGTCGTAGGACCGCCGGCACCTTTCGGTCCTGCGCTCTTCCGGGGCGCGGGGCCGAACGGACGCCGGGATCTGACTGCCGTCCCGGGGCCTAACGTCCGTCGTCGACCAGCAGGTCGCCGTCGACGATGGCCTTGCGGGCGTGCGCCGTCATCTCCTTCATCCGTTCGGTGATGAGCGGTGCGTTGTTCTCGTCCAGCGCCCAGTCCACGCCGCCTTCGGCGAGGCCCAGTGATCGTCGACCCGGCGTCCATTTGTCGGCCAGATCATCTTCGAGCGCTTCGAGCACCGCCACATCGACGCGCTTGAGCATCGACGTGAGGATCGTGCCCGGAAAGAGGCCGTTCTGGTTGGCGTCGACGCCGATCGCCAGCCGGCCCATGTCGGCCGCCACCTGGAAGACGCCCATATTGGCGTTACCGGCGCCGGCGAAGATCACGTCGACACCGCCGCCATACTGCACCCGCGCCAGCTCGGCGGCGGTCGTGACGTCGTTGAACGCGCTCTCGGTGGCACCGATGAAGTTGAGCCTGAAGACGATGTCGGGCAGGACGAAGCGCACACCCTGCTCGAAGCCGGCGATGAACTTGCGCAGCAGCGGGATGTCGAGGGCGGCGATGAACCCGACCTTCTGCGTCTCGCTCGCAAGGGCGGCGATCATGCCGACGAGAAAGCAGCCCTCCTCCTCGCGGAACGTCACCGAGCGCACGTTGGGCGCCTCGGCCACGGCGTCGATCAGCGTGAAATTCACGCCCTCATAGTGCGGCGCGATCTCGGCCAGCGGCTGGGCATAGTAATAACCGACGACGCTGATGTGGTCGGCGCCGCGGCGCACGAGGCTGTCAACCGCGCGTTCGATCTCGGCCGGCTGCGTCGGGTGATATTCGAGATAGGACACGCCGTGCGCGGCAGAGAAGCGCTCGTGCGCCCGATAGGCGCTCTCGTTGAAGCTGCGGTCGAACTTCTCGCCGACGGCATAGACCACACCCGGGGTCACGTCGCGCGCCGCCGCATCGGAGACGAGCGCGAGCGGCAGGGTCTGTACCAGGCAAAGGGAGACGAAGACGCCGCCGAGCAGGCGTCGCAGAACTCCACGCATGATCCGGCCTCCTGGTCGCCGTCGTTCGCGGCAGCGTACCACGCTGAGCGAGCCCCTGGCGAGACGACGATCAAGCCTTGCCCTCATGCGCGAAATTCAGTATCTGAATACAACTTATTGGCGAACATGGAGAACGGCCTTGCGTGGTTGTGTTCTGCTTCTCGCGGGGACCATCGCCAGTTGCAGCGGCATGGCGGCACAGGACGAGTGGACGCATCTGCAATCGGCGATCGACGGCGTCCTCCACGAGCCGGCGCGCCGGCCGGCCGAGCTCGCCACCGTGATGCCCGAGGATCTGCGCGACGCCGCCTGGGTGATCGGCGTTGAATCCGGTCTGGCCCGGTCCTGCGGCCTCGACTGGCGCGCCGAACGCTACGCACCGATGATGGCGATCGCCGCGAGCAGCGGCATCTTCGACACACGCCAGCTCGACGGCCTCTCCACCTGGCATGCGGCCGCCCAGGCGGCGGCCGAGGAAGCGGCGCGCACGCACGGCGGATGCAGCCCGCAACTGCGCGCCTGGCTCGGTGCGCGCGGCCTGCACGGCAATACCGAGCCCGTCACCGGCTGACACCGCCGGGCGTGGGCCCGGGGCGCGCCGTGCAGATCGGAGCCGCCGGTCAGTAGCTCTTGGGCAGCCCCAGGACCCGATGCGCCAGGAACGCCAGGATCAGATTGGTCGAGACCGGCGCGATCTGATAGAGCCGCGTCTCGCGCCATTTGCGCTCGATCGCATAGTCCGTGGCGAAGGCGTAGCCGCCATGCGTCTGCATCGCCGCCTCGCCGGCGTGCCAGGACGCTTCCGACGCCAGATGCTTGGCCATGTTCGCCTCCGGCCCGCAGGGCTCGCCCGCATCGAAGAGGGCGGCCGCCTTGCGCACCATGAGCTCCGCCGCCTCCGTCTCGGCCAGCGCCCGCGCCAGGGGAAACTGGATGCCCTGGTTCTGGCCGATCGGCCGGCCGAAGACCCGCCGCTCGCGCGCATAGGCGCTCGCCCGCTCGAGAAACCACCGGGCGTCGCCGATGCACTCCGAGGCGATCAGAATCCGCTCGGCGTTCATGCCGTCGAGGATGTAGCGGAAACCGCGCCCCTCCTCGCCGACCAGCGCGTCCTCCGGCAGGTGCAGATCGGCGATGAACACCTCGTTGGTGTTGTGGTTGATCATCGCCTCGATCGGCCGGATCTCCACCCCCCGACCCACCGCCTCGCGCAGATCGACGAGGAAGGTCGAAAGCCCGTCGGTGCGGCGCTGCACCCGCTCGATCGGCGTCGTGCGCGCCAGCAGCAGCATCAGATCGGACTGCTTGGCACGGCTGGTCCACACCTTCTGGCCGTTCACCAGCCAGCCGTCGGCGGTGCGCTCCGCCCGCGTGCGCAGGGCCGCGGTGTCGGTGCCAGAAGTGGGCTCGGTCACGCCGAAAGCCTGCAGCCGCAACGCGCCCGTCGCGATCTTCGGCAGATAGTTCACCTTCTGAGCCGCGCTGCCGTGCCGCAGGATGGTGCCCATGATGTACATCTGCGCGTGACAGGCGGCGGCGTTGCAGCCGGCGGCATGGATCGTCTCGAGGATCACCGTCGCCGCCCGCAGCGAGAGGCCGCTGCCGCCGTGCTCCTCGGGAATGAGCGCACCCAGAAAGCCCGCCTCGCTCAGGGCGGCGACGAACGCATCGGGATAAGCCATCTCCCTGTCGAGCCGCTGCCAGTAGGCGTCGTCGAAGGGCGCGCACAGCCGCATCACGGCATCGCGGATCTCCTCGTGATCGCGGTCGACATCGATCATCATCGCCTGCACCCTCCTTTCGACGCCCGAATGCGGCGATCATGGCGAGCCTGAAAGGAGATGTCATGCGCTACGCCCTGGAGGACCGGAGCCCGTCGACCGCCGACGATGCGTTCTGGATCGCGCCCACCGCCGCCGTCATCGGCGACGTCCACCTCGAGAGCGAGGCGAGCGTCTGGTTCGGCGCCGTGCTGCGCGGCGACAACGAGCGGATCACGATCGGCCGCGGCTCCAACGTCCAGGACAATTGCGTCCTGCACACCGACCCCGGCTTTCCCCTGACCATCGGCGCCGACGTCACCCTGGGCCATCTGGCGATGCTGCACGGCTGCACCATCGGCGACGGCACGCTCGTCGGCATCGCCGCGGTCGTCCTCAACGGTGCCCGGATCGGCCGCAACTGCCTGATCGGTGCCAAGGCGCTCGTTCCCGAAGGCAAGGAAATCCCCGACGGCAGCCTCGTGCTGGGCGCACCCGGAAGGGTGGTCGGACCGGTGCGCGACGACCATCTGGCCGCGAGCCGCCGCGCCGCCGCCTCCTACGTCGAACGCTGGCGCCGCTACGCCCGGGCTTTGACCGACGCCGACGGCTAGCCTTCGCCCACCACGCGAGCGCTTGGACGGCCGCGCGACCGCCGTCAATTTGCTTGAACAATATTTCAACTAAAAGTAGAACTAGTGCCGCAGAACCTGAACCGTGGATGGAGGTCCCGTGGCCAACCCCTTCGACTATCTCGTGGAATCGCAACCCGTCGACCCGAGCCGCATCAACGGCGTCGCACCCGGCGCCCTGAGGATCGGCGCCGACGGCGACGCGGTCGTCACCTTTCGCGGTGAGGCCGCGGGCTATCACAACACGGTCGGCGTCTACCTGATCGGCGCGGACGGCACCCTCACCGACGGCCGCATCCTCTTCACCGACGCGTCCTTCGCCGATCATCATCACCAGAACAGCCGCAAGCTGCAGGGCGTCGAACCGCTCCAGATCGGCGATTCCGTCCATCTGAGCGCCGTCTATGACGGCATGGACCTGCAGCCGGATCAGGCGTTCGGCCTCTTCGTCGTCGCCAACGGTGCCTTGCGCAACAAGGCGGACCGGATCGAGCGCGGCGACGCGATCGACCTCTTCGACAAGTCGACGGGCGACGTCGCCACCCTCGACACCCTGGGCAAGAAGCTCGTTCTCGAATCGGTCGAAAGCGGCAAGAAGCTGCACGGCAAGGTCTTCATGACCGCCGACGGCAGCCCCGACGACGCCATGGCCAACGCCCTCAACCGGGACGGCGACGAGCACGTCATCTCGGCGCCCGACGACGAGACCGGCGACACCTGGCTCGCCTTCGAGGACCTCAAGGACAACGACTTCAACGACCTGCTCCTCTCGGTCTCGACCCAGGACGAGACCATGCCGACCGCAAACCGCATCCAGCTCGTCGAGCTCGCCGAAGGCCGCCTGACCGTCTTCGAAGGCGTGCCGGGCGACCGGTTGGGCGGTGCCGTGGCCGGCATCGGCGACGCCAACGGCGACGGAATCGACGACATGCTCATCGGCGCCGACACGCTGGGCGAAGGCGGGCTCGAGAACACCGGTGCGGCGTTCCTCATCGCCGGCAAGGACGGCGGCTTCATGCCGGTCGAGCCCGTCGCCGATCTGGTCGCCAATTTCGAGGCCTCGACGATCGTCAGCTTCTCGACCAACGGCCGCTTCGGTTTCGCCGTCGGCGGTGCCGGTGACGTCGACGGCGACGGCTTCGCCGATTTTCTGGTCGGCGGCCCCGAGGCCGGCAGCGAGATGCAGGGCACGGTCGAGCTCTTCCTCTCCTCCAACGGCCAGTTCACCATCGACGGCCTGATGGCCGGCGACGATCTGGGGCGTTCGGTCAACGGTGCGGGCGACCTCAACAATGACGGATTCGACGACATCGTGATCGGCGCGCGCCTGGCCGACGTTCCCATCGAAGGCGACGAAGCCGCCGCCAATGCCGGCAAGGCCTATGTCCTCTTCGGCAGCGCCACCGGCGTCGAGACCGACCTCTCCCTGCTCGACGGCAGCAACGGCTTCGTCGTCCGCGGCACCGACCCGATCGATCAGCTCGGCCGCAACGTCGCGGGCCTGGGCGACGTGAACGGCGACGGCATCGACGATCTGGGCATCGCCGTCCCCGACGCCGATCCGATGGGTGTCGATGCGGTTCGCATGGAGAACGCCGGCGAGGCCTTCGTGCTGTTCGGCCGGGAGACCGGCTTCGCCGCTTCCATCGGCTCGACCGACCTCGACGGCACCGAGGGCTTTCGGCTGATCGGCGGCATGGCCGGGGATTTCGCCGGCTACGACATCGACGGTGCCGGCGACGTCAACGGCGACGGCATCGGCGACATCCTGGTCGGCTCGTTCCAGGCCACGCCCGGTGAAACGCCGATGGCCGGTGCGGCCTATGTGGTCTTCGGCAAGGATGGCGGCTTCGATCCGGTCGTCGATCTCTCGGCCCTCGACGGCAGCGACGGCTTCGTGATCCCGGGCCTGATGAGCGAGGATGCGACGGGCCAGTCGGCGGCCGGCGTCGGCGACGTCAACGGCGACGGCTTCGCCGACATCCTCGTCGGTGCCCGCTACGCCGATCCGCTCGGCGTCGAATCCGCGGGCGAGGCCTATCTGATCTTCGGCAGGGACAGCGGTTTCGACGCCGCCCTCGACCTCTCCATGCTCGCGCCGGAGGACGGTGTGATCTTCGAGGGTCCGTCGATCGACGGCTATGTCGGCTTCGACGTGGCCGGCGCCGGCGACGTCGACAATGACGGCTTCGACGACATGCTGATCGGCGCCCCGGGCGACCCCACCCAGGACGCCACCGGCCTCACCTACCTCGTCTATGGCGGCGACCACCTCAATCCGGAGATGCCGGTCGTCTGACCCCCGCCGAACCGCCCGCCCCCCAGCCGCCGACCCGCCCG
>JAGREO010000123.1 GCA_020446525.1 Geminicoccaceae bacterium
CGCTTCGCCAGCGGCGTCTCGCGCGATCTGCGCCGCCGGCTGATCGAGGATTTCTTCGACCGTCGCATCTGGCCGAGCGACCTGCTGCGGCTCGGCATCGACATCCGGGACGAGGACCTCGAGCCGCCCCCCCGCCGCAAACCCGCCGAACGCTGGGACCAGACCCTCGACGACCTCGCCGCCACCATGCCGGTCGAGCCCGAACCGGAGCCCGAACCAAGGCCCGGCCGAACGGACTCCCGAGCCGCACCCGCCGGCGACGCGACCCGCGAAGCCCCGCCACCGACGTACCCGCCCGAGTCCCCGTGCGCGCCCGCACCGGGCCCGGCGCTCGGCGCATCGCGACCCGAGCTGCACCCCCGCACCCGCCCGCCCGACTGATCCCGCCACCCCACCGCCGCACCGCATCCACCCCCGGAACACACCGTTCCGGGGGCGATACCGCGTGGGCGATCGCCGGGGGGCGGTGTGTCCTGCCGGGCCCGAACCGTGCGATGGTCTGGCCTGGGCGCCCGAAAACGCCCCGACGCTCGTCTTGCAACCTTCCGCTCTGGAGCGTTCGGGCCGTCCGATGCGAGCCTTGCGTTTCCGGTACCTCGCCGCGACGGCCGGCTTTGCCCGTCGCCGGACGGCCCGAGCGAGACCCGCCGCGCGGGTGGCAGGTTCGGGCCCGGTGATGCGAGCCTTCCGCTTCCGGTGCATNNGTCCTGCCGGGCCCGAACCGTGCGACGACCCGATTTCGCGAAACCTTCGCGGCGCCGTTTGCATCCGGTACGGCAGGTTCGAGAGATGATTCGCCCTTCGCGCCCTCGCCTATTCGACGGATTTCTCGCGACCGTTCCGCGCCCGGCTTCTGCGCTGCACCCGACCGTTGCAGTGCTCTCGTCGGGTCGGCGCGGGCCGAGGGGGGTGGCGGCGCTTCGAGCGGGCCGGTCGCCGGTCGAGGAACGCCGAGGCGGGAGCGGCGGCCGACACGCGGTCGAAGGTCTGCCGCTCGCCGCCGCGGCTTCGACGTCGCGCCGTTCGTCTCGTGCGACGCGCCGCCGGTTCCCCCGGCTGTTCCGGAAACCGTCCGGGCCCGCTGCACCCCGGCTGCCGCGGTCGGGTCGCGGCGGCGGCTCGCCGGTCGATGGGCGCGCCGATGAAAAGAGCGGCGCGGTTTCGAGCGTGCGGCGCTTCAGGCTTCCGCCTTGTCGCGCGACATGAAGGCCTTGAAGGAGGGCCAGATGTCCTCGCGGTTCTCGATCAGCACGGACTGGAAATTGTCCGCCGCGAGCTCGTCGAAGCGCTCGAGCATCGAGCTTTCGTAGAAGTGCGAGCCCATCGGCTTGATCTCGCCGTAACCGAAGAGGTTGCAGACGGCGCAGAGCTCGCCCGCCGCCTTCAGCGCCGCCGGATTGTCGCTCTCGAAATTGTCGCCGTCGGAACAGTGGAAGGCGTAGACGTTCCAATGCTCGGGATGATAGCGCGCCCGGACGATCTCCAGCGCCTTGCCGTAGCCCGAGGAAATCAGCGTGCCGCCGGATTCGCCCTTGTGGAAGAACTCGTCCTCCGTGACCTCCTTGGCCCTGGTGTGGTGGCCGATGAAGACGATCTCGACGTTCTGATATTTGGTGCAGACGAACTGATAGAGGAGGAAGAAGAAGCTGCGTGCGAGATACTTCTTGAGGCGGTCCATCGAACCGGAGGTGTCCATGATGCACACCACGACCGCGTTGCTCTCCTCGCGCGTGTCGACCCGAAGGCGCCGGTAGGTCAGGTCCTCGCGATGGAAGGGAAAGCGGATCGCGTCCTCCTCCCGGTCGCCGCCTTCGACCGACAGATCCTCGGCCGGCGGCTCGTGCGCCGTGCCGTCGAGCGGCCGCAGCGGCCGGCCGCGATCGCGACTTCTGCGATCGGGCGCGCTCCGGTCCCGGCCATTGCGGTCGTGCGGCGGTGTGCCGCCGGTGGCCAGCCGGCGCTTGATCCGCTGCTTCGCCGTCCGCTTGCGGTCGAGATGGGCGCGCACGCCCTGCTTGCGGTAGCCCAGCCTCTTTGCGAAACGCTCGGAGAGCGCGTCCTTGAGGATCTTGCGCTCCATGTCCGGCAGCTCGAGATCCTCGAACATGATGTCGACCAGCTCGTCGAGCGTGATCTCGGTCTCGTAGATGTCCTCGCCCGGCTGATCGCCGCCCGGGCCCGGCCCCTGCCCCGGCTGCTTCTGGTTCGCCTGGCCGACGATCTGGCCTTCCTGCGTGTCGCCCTGGCCGGTGCCGACACCGCCTTCATTGTCGCCGAAGACGAAACGGTATTCCTTGATGCCCTTGATCGGCACCTTGATCACCCGGTCGCGGTCGCGGCCGATGATCGCCTCCTCGGCGATGATGTCGGCGATATTGTCCTGGATCGAGCGGCGCAGCTTTTCGCGATGGCGTTTGCGGTCGCCGGCGCTGCGGTCGGACCGCAGCGCGTCGCCTTCGGAATAGGGCCGGAATACGGTCATGCTTTCCTTTCGGCCACCCGCGACGCCACGCGCTCAGTCCTTCCAGAGATGGTTGGCCGCATATTTGAGGATGGTGTCGATCGAGCTCTCGTCATAGCCCTGCCCGATCATGTTCTGCACCATCGCGTCGTGCTTCTGGCGCTGCTCCTCGTCCCGGGTGCGGGCCTTGGTGATGATCCGCGAGATGTCGCGCACCGACGACATGAGCTTCTTCTCGATCGCCTCCTTGAGGGGCTCGTAGGCGGCGTAGGAAATCTTCTCGCCCCGGCGGGTGGCGGCCCAGAGATAGGCGATCACCTCCTGGCGGAACCCGTCGGCGGCGGGACCGATGATCGCGATCTGCTCCTCGATCGACTTGAGGAAGCCCTCGTCCGGATTGATCTCGTCGCGGGTGACGGGATCCTTGACCCTGGACTTGGTGACGTGCGCCTCGGCATGGTCGAGATAGTTCTGGAACAGCGTCTCGGCCTGATCCTGGAAGGAGAAGACGAAGGCCTTGGTGATGTCCTTCTCGAGCATGTCGAGATAGGCCTTGTGCAGCGTGTCCTGCAGGAACTCGAGATATTTGCGCCGGGTGTCGTCCGGCGTGTCGGCTTCCTTGACCATGGTGATCAGCGCCTCGCGGACGTTGATCGGGTGGATCACCTCGTCGTTCTGCGCCAGTGCCGTGTCGAGCGCCTTCATGATGAAGCGGGTGGAGATGCCGAAAAGGCCCTCGCGCTTGGTGTCCTCGCGCAGTTCGTGGGCGGTGAGCTTCTTGGGCCGGCCCTTCTCGAGCACCTCCTCGCCATTGTAGATCTTCAGCTTGGTCAGGAGATCGCATTTGGCGGTCGGCTCGAGCCGCGAGAGGATCGCGAACATCGAGGCGATCTCGAGCGTGTGCGGTGCGATCTTCGCGTGGAACTTCGACTTGTCGAGGAACTTCCTGTAGATCTTGGTCTCTTCGGAGAGCCGCAGATTGTAGGGCACCTTGACCACGACGATGCGGTCGAGGATGGCCTCGTTGGTGTGGTCGGCCTTGAATTTCTGCCACTCCGCCTCGTTGGAATGGGCGACGATGCAGGTGTCGACGTGGATCGTGCCGTGCCGGCCGGGTGCCGGGACGAAACGCTCCTGGGTGGCGGTGATCATGGTGTGGAGATATTCGGTCTCGTTCTTGAACACCTCGATGAACTCGACCATGCCGCGATTGCCGACATTGAAGGCGCCGTTGAGCTCGAGCACCCGCGGATCGCCTTCCGAGAAGCGGTCGAGCTTGGAGATGTCCTCCGAGCCGATCAGCACGGACGTGTCCTGATTGTTCGGATCGACCGGCGGCACCACACCGATGCCGCGCCGCGCGCGCTTGGAGAAGGTCACCGTCCGGACCGGCATCTTCTCGTAGCGGCCGTCGAACTCCTCGATCAGCCGGTGGCGGCAGACCGGACAGAGATCGCCGTCCATCTTGACGCCGAGCATCTCCTCGAAGGCGGCGCGCAGATGGCGCGGCACGAGGTGCAGCGGCTGCTCGTAGATCGGACAGCCGTCGATCACGTAGAGCGGCGGCAGATCCTCGAGGCCGCGCTTGAGCCGCTCGACCAGCGAGCTCTTGCCCGAGCCGACGGGCCCCATCAGGTAGAGCACCTGGCGCGCCTCTTCGCCGCCCATGGCCGCCGAATGGAAATAGCCGACGATCTTGTCGAGCGTCCGCTCCATGCCGAAGAATTCGTCCTTGAAGAAGCCGTAGACCGGCACGGTGCGGTCGCCGAAGACCCGCTTGGCCCGCGGATCGGCTTCGAGATCGAGCTGGCCGACACCTTTGGCCGTCATCATGTCGTACATGCGCTTGTGCGCGAAATCGGCGAGATCGGGTTGCTTCTTCACCAGTTCGAGATAGTCGAGGAAGCTGCCTTCCCACTGCTCCTTCTGCCGCTCGCTGCGGTCCTTGGCGATCAGTTCGGCGAACTCGTTCTTCGTCGACGGCATCGGCAGGTTCCCATCTGGTTGCGAACGCGACCCGCGTGGCCTCCCCATCTCATTTGGACCGATAGTATGAAAGCAGCCCCTGAATATGAAGTTAATTCATCGTGATTCTCGTCGCTGCAGCCGCAGGAAAGGCCACAAGGAGACGGCCCCGGCCCGGTGCGCAGACGAGCCGGCGGCATGCGGGAACGTATCAACCAAAAGCTGATCCCATTCCCATCACCGGTACCATTACGTTAGTTGGATGCGGCGGGCGGTCAACACGCAATGTGCCCTCGTGCGAAAAAAGATAGCACGCGTCACATCCGCGTCGAGGCCCCCTGCCTTCCCCGCCTCGCCTCTCGCCGGCCGCCCTCTTGCCAGCCGGCCGCGACACTCCGACAAGGGCACCACCCGATCGGAAAGGAGGCGGCGACGATGCGCAACGAACTCAAACGGCGGCTGGCCGAAGGAGACAGGGTCTATGGCTGCTGGCTGGGCGGTGCCCATCCGGGTGCGGCCGAGCTGCTGGCGCATGCCGGCTACGACTTTCTGATCCTCGACAACGAGCACGGACCGGCCGATCTCGAAACCTCCCTTTCGGTGATGCGCGCCGCCGAGGCCGCCGGCTGCCCGCTGATCGTGCGGGTGCCGTGGAACGATCCGGTCTACGTCAAGCGCATCCTCGACGCCGGAGCCCAGTCGCTGATGATCCCGATGATCGAGAACCGGGAAGCGGCCGAGGCCGCGGTCTCCGCCTGCCGCTATCCGCCGGCCGGCACGCGCGGCTACGCCGCCCTCTCGCAGCGCTGCACCCGCTGGAGCCTGTGGCCGGACTATCTGGCCCGCTGGCAGAGCGAACTCCTGGTGATCGCCCAGATCGAGAGTGCCGCCGCCGCCGGGCGTGCCCAGAGCATCGCCGCCGTCGACGGGGTCGATCTGGTGCTGATCGGCGTCAACGATCTGGGCGGCACGCTGGGCCATCTCGAAGGCGGCCTCGCACATCCGGACGTGGCCGCGGCGGTGCATCGCGCCGAGGCCGGCATCCGCGCCGCCGGCAAGCCTATGGCGACGGTGCCCTCGGCGATGCGCACGACGCCCGAACTCTTCGCCGCCGGCTACCAGCTCGTCGCCGGTGCCGTCGACATGATGCTGCTGGCGAAGGCGGCCAGAGCCGATGTCGAGGCGGCGCGCTCGGCCATGCAGGCCTGATCCGCGCCCGTCTCGTCTCTCGTGCCCGTCCTTCACCTTCTGCCTTTCCAGTGCCGCCCGCCGCCGATGCCGCGCCTGAATACCCGCCCGCGGCGCCGGGGCCGGAAATGCCGCGGTCCGGGCGGCGGTGCGAACATCCGCGGCTGCGGAAACGGCCGGATGCCGGGGCCGCGATAGGGCGAGACCGAGGGGATCCGGTGCCGGCGGCGGATGCGCGGGTGAAAGACGTGCGGTCCCGGGTGGAACGGGCGGCGTCCGACGATCACCCGCCGGCGGCGGCGACGGCGAAAGCGGGGCCCGCCGCCGAAATGGAGGACGATGCGGCCGATGGTCAGCCGGCCGTCGACACCGATGTCGAGCCGGGCGACGTCGTCGCCGAAGAAGAAATCGTCGTACGGCTCGAGCCAAAGCACGTCGCGGCGCCGGCGCGGATGCCCGTCGACCAGAACCAGCCCGTCGCCGAGCAGCGTCACGCGGGTGTCCCGGCCCGGTCGCTCGTAGAAGATCTCGGCCGCCCGGATCCGCGCGCCCGGACGGTGGCCGGCGGCCGCAAGCGCTTCCTGCAGCGACAGCACGCCGTCGCCGAGACGCTGGTCGACCTCGATGACGATCGCCCGCTCTTCTCCGTCGTCGCCGACCAGGTCGATCTCGCCGCCGGCCGCGCCGAGGTCCGCCACCGCCCGAGCGCCGCGCGTCGCAAGCGACGCGCTCTCGAAGGCGCGCACCTCCCGGGGTGCACAACCGGCGAAGCCGGTGAAGGTACCGAGGCTCATCGCCAGGAATCGGCGTCGTCGCATGAGGCGTCTCCCTGTCCGGCGCCGCGCGCCGCCGCTGCGGGCCGTGACGTCTCCCTTAGCCTCCAACGCATTGGCGGTCCGGCGGGTTGCGCACCATGCTCCCTCCGTTATGTCGTCTTAACCGGTTGCCGTTCCCGAGCGGTCGCGCAGGCAATTGAACGTGACCTAACCGAAGCTGAAAGAGAGATAACCACGCCCGGCTGGCTCTTCGCGGCCGGCCGCTCTAAGGTCGCCGGCATGTCACCGCCGACGTCGATCCGCTCCGCGTCGATCCCGCCGATCCCCATCTCGTGGATTCGGAGCGGCGCGCTCGTCGCCGCCGTTCTCGCGACCTCGGTTTGCGCCACGGCCGGCGAGCGGCTGCCCGAGCCGGTGCGCGTGGCACTCTCGAAGGAGCCGCACTACCGGCACGACGAGGTCGAGGGCATCTTCACGCGGCGGCCGGCGCCGACCAAGGCGGGCTTCATGTACGAGGTGGTGCTGCAGGGCGTGGCGGGCGAGCGGATCGTCTATATCGACCCCGACATGGCCGTGGTCATCTTCGTCGCCGGCAGCGGAGCCGGGGATGCCGGGGGCGGCCAGGCGGCATCCTCCAGTCCGGGCCGTGCCGAAGCCCAGGGAGCGGATTGAGCGGATGCGCATCCTGCTGGTCGAGGACGACCGCGATCTCGCCGCACAGATCGAGCGGTTGCTGGTGCAGGAGGGCTATGCCGTCGACCGGGCGACCGACGGGCCCGAAGCGCTGGCGATGGGGCTCGAGGCACCCTATGCCGCCGTCGTGCTCGATCCGGGCCTGCCGGGGATGGACGGGCTGACCGTGCTCAAGCGCTGGCGTGCAGCGGGCCTGTCGATGCCCGTGATCGTGCTGACCGCCTCGCGCACCGAGATCGCCGACATGCGCGAGGGCGTGCGCGCCGGCGCGACCAACTATCTCCTCAAGCCGGTCGACAACGAGCTGCTGCTCGACTGGGTGCGCGGCGTCGTCAATTCGGCGGGGCCGAACAGCCGCGGCACGGAGATCGTCCGCGGCGATCTGAGGATCGACACGGTGACGTTCAAGGTCTGGCTCGGACCCGAACTGATGCGCCTGACGCCGACCGAGTACCGCATCCTGCTCTGCCTCGCGGTGGCCAGCGGAAGACCGATGCAGAGCCAGGAGATCGTCGAGCGCGGCTTCGATTCCGAGAGCAGCAAGACGGCGGCCGAGATCCCCGTCTATGTCAGCCGGCTGCGCGACAAGCTCGGCCGGCGGGCGATCGAGACGGTGCACGGCTTCGGCTATCGTCTGGCCGAAGAGATCGAGGCGTCGCCGCCCGGGCGCCGGTGAACGAGGCTTCCGGCCCGAAGGCGATGCCGCAGGACATGGCGGCGATGTACTGGCGGATGCGCCCGCGCAGCCTGTTCCGCCGGCTGGCGCTGTTCGCCGTGCTGCTCTACGCCTCGGCCTGCGCCTTCATCTGGATCGCGCTGCAGATGGCGATCCGCGAGCCGGCCCAGGCCGTGGTCGACAACCGGCTGCTGGCGCTCGCGGCCGAACTGCCCGGCTACTGGGCCACGGCCGAGATCACCGGTGCGCCGCCCTACGGGCCGGGCGACGTCGAGCTGATCTGGCAGATCGCCGACGATACCGGCGTGCTCTACCGCTCGGATCTGCTGTTCTTCGACGATCTGGTCCTGCCCGCGCCCGACGCCATCGACGACACCTTCACCATGCACGACATGGCGACACCGCTCGGCCTGTTGCGCACCGTGGTCCGCCGGCGCGAAGAGGCGGTGCCGGCGGCGCCCGGCAGCACCGCGCAGGAAACGCGCACCGTCACCTATTGGGCGGCGATCGGCGAGGACCGGCGGCGGCAGATCATGGCGCAGCACGCCGCACCCTTCGAGCGGGCGGCGATCCACATCATGATCGTCCTGGCGCTGGTGCTGTTCGCGGTACTGGCCGCTCTGGGCCTGTCGCTGCGCGCGACGCTCGCCAGGCTCGGCCAGGCGGCGCGCCGCTTTCGCGCCGGCGAGACGACCCGGCTCGAAGGCCGCTGGCCGAGAGAGATCGCCGTCGTCGTGGCGGCGCTGAATGCCGCCCTCTCGCGCGCCGACCAGCACGTCGCCCGGACCCGGCGCTACATCGGCAAGATCGGCCACGATCTCAAGCATCCGCTGGCGGTGGTCGAGAATGCGCTCGATCGGCCCGAGGAGCACGCCATGGCGCGCCGGCGGCTCGCCGCGATGGCCGCCCTGCTCGACCGCTACACCACCCTGGCCTCGGCCGTGGGACCCGGCGCGCCGGCGCCCGCGGTGGCTCTCCGCCCGCTGCTCGAAGAAGCGCGCGACGGCATCGCCCTGCTCTATCGGCGCACACCGCTGACGATCGACATCGATTGTCCGGCGGATCTCCGGGTGCGCGTTCCGCGGCAGGACGTCGAGGCGATGCTGGGCAATCTGCTCACCAACGCCGCCCGCCACGCCGCCCGGCGAATCGAGGTGCGGGCTCTGCTGCGGGAGGGGCTGATCCTCGAGGTCGCCGACGACGGGCCGGGGCTGGACGAAAAGCAGCGGCGCCTCGCGCTCGGCTGGGGCGAGCGGTTGGACACCGCACCGCCCGGCTCCGGCTTCGGGCTGGCGATCGTCAAGGACCTCGTGGAACTGCACGGCGGCCGCATCGACCTCGACGTCTCGAAGCTGGGCGGCCTGCGCGTCCTGCTCACCTTCCCCAACGACGAGGCGAATCCGGCTTGAGGTCCGGTCAACGTCGTTCAGGAGGATGGGTGGTGATCGAGGGTGAACAGCCTTTGCGGCCGCGCCACACCGCGCAAGGCGTGACGGCCGAGTGCCACCAGCCGCCCGGCGGCGGGACCGGCCGCTTCGTGAAAGGCCTGGGAGACGATCACCGTCTGATCGAGTGCCCGGCACATCTCACCGATGCGCGTCACTTCGTTCACCGCCCGGCCGATGACGGTGAAGTCGAGGCGCGTGGCGCTACCGATATTGCCGTAGAGCACCCGACCCCGATGCAGGCCGAGATAGAAGCCGGTCGCCGGCTTTCCTTCCCCGGCCCGGTGATCGGCCAGCGCATCGACCGCATGCGATGCCGCGAACGCCGCATCGAGCGCGCGGGCGCAGGCTCGCTCGGGCCGGTCCGCGGGGAACATCGCCAGCAGGCCGTCACCGATGAATTTGAGGACTTCACCGCCACGGCCGTGGATGATCTCGATCAGACATTCGGCATAGGCGTCGAGGAGATCGATCACCTCGTCGACGGGCGCGGTGTCGGTCAGGCGGGTGAATCCGCGCAGATCGCTGTGCCAGAGGATCGCATCCACCGTCTCGCCGTGACCGCGCCGCACCTGCCCGCTGAGGATCCGGCGCTGCACGTCGGCGCCCAGATAGGTGGCGATCAGCGTGCGCGCCATCGAGATCGAAGCTGCGGCTTTGAACGCGAGACCGAAGTGGTCGGCGAGACGCGCGGCCAGCGCAATCCGGTCGTCGTCGAAGCCGCCGGGGCGGTCGGTGGCAAGCGAGCAGAGGATGCCGCGCAATTCGCCCTGCGCGGCGCCGTCGCCGAACCGCACGCCCGTCGCGATATAGTCGCGGGCGCCCCGCGCGCGCAGCTCCTCGAGGATCGGAAAGCGATCGCGCTCGAGCGTCGCGTCGAGCCGCCGGCGAAACCGGAACTCGCCGGTCTCCAGCATGTGGTAGAAGGGACTCTTCTGCCATCGGGTTCGTGCGACGCCCGCCTCCTCGACGAGGTCTTCCCGTCTCGCCCCCCGGTCTCTCTCCCAGATGAAGGCACGGCCGGTCAGCGTGGGATGAAGCACGGCCGATCCGACACTGGCCCGCAGGAGCGCGAACCCCATCGCGTTCAGCCGCCGGCAGAAACCGTCGAGCAGGGAGAGTTCCGCCATCCCCTCGAGGCCGGCGCATGTCAGCCAGCCGATCGTTTCGTCGATCCGACCGGGATCGATTGGAGCAGCGTCGCCCACGTCAGCCGTCGGCCGCGCGTGACGGAGCCGCCTCGGGCAGACGGTCGTACCAATGACGGACCGGGTCGTCGGCCGCCAGCAGCGTGAGCGACGTCACGTTGCACCCCCAGTCGATCGCGCCGGCTAGCACATGGTCCGCATAGGCAGGCGTCTCGCCCGCGAGAAAGGGTTGCGACTCGAGCGTCGCGCGGGCCGGTGCCAGGCTCTCGCGGAAGGCCGGCAGGCCCGCCTCGCCCCGGTGCACCGCCTCGAGCGGCCGGCCGAAGGCCCGCTCCCGCGACTGGCGGAAATAGTTGCGATCTTCGTCCGAGATGACGGCGAAGATGTCCATCAGGATGACCGGCAGCAGGGCCGGATGAACGACCCTCTGCACCCACTGCGCCAGGGTGAAGGTCAGCGCCCGCGCCTGCACGCCCTCCATCAGCGGCGGCCGATCGGCATAGGTGTCGTCGAGGTGACGGGCGATGGCCCAGCTGTCGGGCACCACGCGCGCACCGTCGACCAGCACCGGCACCCGCTTTTGTCCCGAGAACGCGATCTTCTCCTTCTCGGTGAAGCGCACGGGCTCGGTGTCGAAGGCGAGGCCCTTGTGCACCAGCGCGCGGCGGCTGCGCCACGCATAGGGACTGAAGCGCCGGGCCGCGTCGGCACCGGCCAGCTCGTAGAGTCGTCGGCTCATGGTCTCTCCTTCCTCGCGCTTTCGCATCCTGTAGCCCACAGCCCCGCCCCGCAAGCTTGCGCCCGGATCGCGCCTGCGCCACTCTTGCGGCCGGACGAGGCCCGAAGGGAGTGACGGCGATGCAGACCAAGGCGGCGGTGGCGTTCGAGGCGGGCAAGCCCCTCCAGGTCGAGACGGTCGAGCTCGACGGCCCGAAGGCCGGCGAGGTGCTGGTCGAGATCATGGCGACGGGGCTCTGCCACACCGACGAGTTCACCCGCTCGGGCGGTGACCCCGAAGGCATCTTCCCCTCGATCCTCGGACACGAGGGGGCGGGGATCGTGCGTGACGTCGGCGCCGGCGTCACCTCGGTGAAGAAGGGTGATCACGTCATCCCGCTCTACACGCCCGAATGTCGCGAGTGCGAATACTGCCTCAATCCCAAGACCAATCTCTGCCAGGCGATCCGCACCACCCAGGGCCAGGGGCTGATGCCCGACGGCACATCGAGGTTCCGCCTCGGCAAGGACACGATCTATCACTATATGGGCTGCTCGACCTTCTCCAACT
>JAGREO010000124.1 GCA_020446525.1 Geminicoccaceae bacterium
ACATCTCCAGCACGTAATATTTCGGCCGCGCCGGATCGACGCGGGCGCGAAAGCAGTCGGCATCCTCCCACGACTGCTGCCATTTCGCCTCGGTGGCCCGAAAGGGATAGCGCGACATGTCTTGGTTTCCAGGAGGGATGCGCGAAACGACACCGCCGGCCGCCGCCGCCCGGGGCGGCGCCCGCAGGATGTCAGCCCGAAGTGCCGATCTGCTGGATGCGCAATTCGCGGGCACGCGTGAGGATCTTGTCCTCGAGCGCGCGCCGCGTCTCCGGCGCCACCGGCGCATCGAGCCAGCCGCCCGAGCCGTCGGCGACCTGCCGGAAGACCGACACCTTCAGGCCGTCGGCGCGCAGGGCCGTGTCCTTGATCAGCACGTGCAGCTTGACCCGCTCGCCCGGCGCGTCGACCGACTGATACCAGTCGGTGATGATCAGGCCGCCGAACGGATCGGCCGAGGCCAGCGGCATGAAGTCGAGGGTCTCGAGCGTGCCGCGCCAGAGATAGGCGTTGACGCCGATCCCGCCGGTCTGCTCGCCGGCCTCGTCCGCCGGTGCGGTCGAAAGCTTGAAGCCGTCGCCACCGCCGATGGTGCCGAACTGCTCGCGCACACGCTGATCCTTCGGGTCGAAGTCCTCGCCCGGCTTCGGGTTGGTCACGGCGACGCCACTGCACGCGACCAGTCCCACCGCCAGCAGCAAGAGCGACATCGCCGCCGGCGGCATCTTCCCCGGCGTCGCGATCGACGCCACCGGTGGCCGCATGGCCGCCGGGCCGGTCTGCAAGAACATCCAGCGCACGCTCGTCATCCAGTCGCAGGCAGAAATTCGAGGTCGGGGCGAGAACCGGCCGGAAGATAGCACGCCCGCTGCCGATTGAAAGCCGCGCTTTGGCCCATGGGCCACGCGGGCGACACCAGCCGCGACGACGCAGCCGTCCCCTACCCGTGCCGCCCCTCGCGGACCGGTGTCGTCCGAGGCCGTCACCGATCGCCTCGACGGGCTCGGGATCACGACGAAGACCGACGGCCGGCGCCGCGCCGCTTGACACGAGCGTTAAAGGAAGTTATTCTTATTGAATGCTGCAGAGCCGACTTCGATCGCGGTCTGCCATCGTCCAGTCACCGCCGCAGGAAAGGACCGCCGCGCACCGGCATCAGCGAACGGCGCCTAGAAGCGCAGCTTGATTCCGACACGGCCCATGGCGTGGTCGTCGGCATCTTCCCGGCTGCCGAAGGCGACGTCGCCCTGCAGCGTCAGCCACGGACGGGCGACGAGGTCGGTGCTGAACATCATGACGTCGCGCACACCGGTCTCGGCGGCCTCCCCCGGCCCGTAGGCGAACCGGGCGCGCACCGGGCCGAACTCGAGGCCGGCCGCGACCATGTCGGTGTCGCTGCCGAAGAGATGGGTGCGGCCGTAACCGCCCATCACACCCAGACTGTCGAGCTGAAGCGCGCCGCCGACCATCATGCCCTGAGCCGCATCCATCGAGGAATGCACGGCGAAACCGGGCTGGCGCAGACGATCGAGCCAGCCGCTCTCGATGCCGAGCGAAAGAGAGACCGTATGATCCGAGACCAGATCTTCGAACAGGGTACCGCTCGAGCGCGGCGTGAAACCGCCGAGCGCCGTCGCCCCGTCGAAAGCGAAGGTCATGCGGCTCTGCAGGCCCGAACTCGGCTTCTCGAAGAATGCGGTCGGATCGGCGCCGAAGCCGCCTTCGACCATCTCCACGGCATGCGACGAAGGGGCTGCCGCCAGCATCAAGGCTGCGCCCATCCATACCACCGATGCCCAGATTCGAATCATCACCGTCTTTCTGCAGGCCCGCCGGCCATACACTCGCGTGAACGTAGATATGGTCTATAACAGAATGACGAACAAGAAGTTAACGAGGAGAACCGGCGTTTGAAGCGCCTCGTGTTGCAGGACAGCACACTCCGGAGGCGAACAGGCCGGGGCCCTTCCCCGCATGTGTCGCAATAAAGCGAAACGGCGGGCCCGAGGCCCGCCGTCCGCTTCCGTCGCTGGGACGGAGTCGATCAGAATGCGACGTGGAGACGCGCCACGCCGGTGATGCCGTCGTCGTCGTCGTCGCCGGCGACGTCACGATTGAAGAAGTTGACGTCACCCTGCAGCGACACACCGGGCAACAGACCCACCGTGGCGCTGACGACGATCGCCTCGGGCTCGGAATCGTCGGCGTCGTTGTCGGCGTAGCCGTAGTTCACCGAGACCGCGGCCGGGCCCAGGGTGGCACCGATGCCGATGTTGAAGCCGTCGCGATCACCATTGTTGCCGTCGACGTCGTTTTCCTGGGTGAAGAAGGCGCCACCGACGTTGAAGCCGGAGAAGCCGACGACACCGCCGACCTGGAAGCCGCTGAAATCGCCCTCGTTCTCACCGTCGGCGAAGCCGCCCACGATCGAGGCCGCGATGTCGAGACCGCTGAAGCTGCCCTTGTAGGCCGCCGCAGCCTCGATCCAGTCCTCGAGCTGGCCGACATCGTTGTCCGTCGGGTTTTCCGTCGAACCGCCATGGCCCGAATCGGGCGTGTAGCTGACGCCGATCTGGAAGCCGCCGATCGAAGGCGAGTAGTAGCGGACCTTGGTGGCGTCGCTGGAATTCTGGATGGTGAACGGAACCGAAGCGACTTCGCCGGCACCGTCGATACCGCCCGTGCCGGCCGCGACCGACTGGGCACCGAGCTTGGAGTTGTCGACCGCGCCGTCCTCGTCACCCATGCGGATCTCGCCGAAGCCGCCGGAGATGAACAGCCAGGTCTCGTCGGTGTTGGCCGTCGAGCTCGTGTCCGCCTCGAACTCGACCGTCGCACCATAGGAGAGACCGGTCTCGTCGTCGGTGCCGCGCACGTTGACGTGCACCTCGGTGTCGTTACGGAAGTAGAAGCTGCGGCTGTCGTCGACGCCGCTCTCTTCGTCCAGGTCACCGAAAGCGGCCAGCGAGCGGGCGAAGCCGGAGAGACCGACCTCCAGATCCTGCGCCTGAGCCTGGGTCGATGCCACGGCACCCGCGCCGAGCAGTGCGGTCGTGCCCAAAAGAACCTTCTTCAAGGTCATTCTCTTCTCTCCTCAACACCCTTCAGTCGGGGCGCCTCACAGGGTTCACACGGTTGAAAGCGTTTGCTGGCTTTCTGTTCGGAGCACGGTCCCTTGCACGAGACGCCCCGTCGACAGCCGCACCTTGTGCAAAGTCGGCCCGCACGAAGCAACATCATCCGGCTTCGGGCAAAACCATTGCCCCGGCACTGTGTCGGAGCAGTCACATAGCCGGGAGGCCCAATGTCACAAGTAAGACGAGCAATTGCGGGCAACTGCTTGATTGCAGGCTCGTTATATCGAATTCAATCGGGTGCGAGGAGACCCATGCGGCGCATGTCCTCGAGGAAGCGCTCGCGCGCCGCCTGCGGCACGGCGTCGAACGCCGCATCGAAATCGCCCCTCGAGAAGCTTTTTCTCGCCAGTACCCAGGCGACCAGATCGCGCGTCTCCCTGGGCACCTCGACCGCCCGCCGCTCGCCCTTCCTGACCAGACCGCAGCGTCCGCCCTGCTCCACCAGCTGGACGCTGCCCGCATGCACGCCGTAGGTGAGCCGCGCGGGATCGAGCAGATCGGGCAGACCGTAGCGCTCGCGGGCATAGGCGAAATCGCCCATGAAGCCCTCGATCGCGCGGGCGGCGGCCGGTTCGGCGAGCAGGGCGGCGATCCGCGCGCCGATCGATTCCAGGTGTGCCGACAGAGCCTCGGGGTCGCCCTGCGGCAGGTTGCGGCGGCCGAGCGGCTCGGCGATCATCCGCTCGAACAGCCAGCTCATCACGTCCATGCCGATCGGATAGGTGACGCCGAAGGCGATGTGCACGCAGCCGCCGTCTTCCGCCAGGGCGTAGTGATACTGGCCGCGCGGCAGATAGAGCAGGTCGCCGCGGGTCAGGCGCACCTCGCGCCAGAGCGCGCCCTTGGCCTCGTCGTGGTGCGACTGCGGCAGGTTCTTGAACATCGGATGGGCGATCGGCGCGTCGGCCCGCCCCTCGAACACGTGCCAGACCTTCTCGCCCTCGACGTGCACGGCGAAGACGTCGTGGGTGTCGAAATGCACCTTGAAGCCCTGCCGGCGCTTCGACGACAGATAGAGATTGGCCTGGACCTTGCCGCCCAGCACCTTCTCCATGGCGCCGCAGAAGGCGGCGAGCTCCGGGGTCAACTGGTCGATGTCGTTGGCGACCAGGGTCGCACCCTGGGCCAGCAGCCGCCGCACCCGGGCCGGATCGGGCCGCAGCACCTGGCCGCCGTCGCGCCCCGGGGCCAAAGTGGCATAGTCGCCGGCCGGCACCGGCTCCTTGTCGAGCATCAGGACGAGCGAGGCCGTCGACCAGATGGTCGAGGCTTCGAGCAGCCGATCGAGGATCGACCAGTTCATCACCCGGTCGAACTTGTCCGCGTCACCTTCCAGATGAAGCGGCGCCTTGCCCAGATGATCGCACAGGAAGGCCGTGGTGCCCAAAGGGGCCAGAATGTCGTCGAAGGTCATGTCCCCTCCCGTCCGGCTCGCCGCGCCAGCGCACTTTCTCTGGCGCATCTTCCTCTAGAGCCTTTCACGGTCCGGCGAAACCATCCGATCGACCGGAAAATGCCACGAGACGGGGAAGCCGGAGCATATTCGCGATCACATCGGACCGGCGATTGGTCTAGCATCGCCGGCGTCGACGAACCGGTGGCGGAGCAGGGATCTTGGCGCAGGACGAGGATATCGAAGCCAATCTCGAGGCGGTGCGCCGGCGGATCGGGGCGGCGTGCGCCGAGGCCGGCCGCAGCGCGGACGAGGTGACGCTGGTGGCGGTGAGCAAGCTGCAGCCGGCCGAGCGCATCGAGGCGGCGCTGCGGGCCGGGCAGCGGTGCTTCGGCGAGAACTACGTGCAGGAGGCGGCCGGCCGCTGGCCGGCGCTGCGCGAACGGTTCGACGGCATCGAGCTGCACATGATCGGCCCCCTGCAGTCGAACAAGGCGGGCCAGGCCGTGGCGCTCTTCGACGTCGTGCAGTCGCTCGACCGCCCCAGGCTGGCGCGCGCACTGGCGAAGGAGATGGACAAGCAGGGTCGCCGGCCGCGCCTGCTGATCCAGGTCAACACCGGCGAGGAGCCGCAAAAGTCCGGCGTGAAGCCGCAGGAGGCCGACGCCTTCGTCGACCTCTGCCGCCGCGAGCTGGGCCTCGACATCGAAGGTCTGATGGCCATTCCGCCGGCCGGCGACGAGCCCGCCCTGCACGCGGCCCTCCTGGCGAAAATCGCCGCCCGCAACGGCCTCGGCCAGGTGAGCATCGGCATGAGCGACGACTACCCTATAGCCATCCGCTTCGGCGCCACCATCGTGCGCGTCGGCAGCGCCATCTTCGGCGCCCGCCCGGCACGGTGACCCCCGTCGCCCCGCCCGGCGCTCCGAAGATCGATCGACGGCTGCCCGGCCCCAGCGACGGCAGACCCAGCAGGCTCTGCTCGGGCACGACCCGAAACCGCACGCCCGGCGCTACGCCGATCGGCCCGCCGGTGCGCGGCCCCAGCGGCGGAAGGCCCAGCCGGCGCCGATCAGGCAGAGCCCGAGACCCATGAAGCTGGCGGCCCGCAGCACGCCTTCGAGATTGCCCAGATCGACGAGGAAGACCTTGAGGATCGCCGCCGCCAGCAGCGCCAGCCCGGCCCGGCGCAGATCGAGCGACGCGCGAAGCAGCCCTGCCGCCAGCAGCAGGACGGCGGCCGTCAGCAGCAAAAGGGAATGGGCATAGAGCTCGCTCTGGCTCATCGGCCCGATCAGCACCGGCCCGAGGAACGCCCGCCGCACCTCGAAAAAGCCCCAGAGAAGGGCGAGAAGCAGGGCCGCCGCCCCGGCCGCCCGCCTCTGCCACGCAATCGCTCGACGATGCCCCGCCATCAGGGCGAAGAGCAGCGCCGGCAGGCCGTAGGCCGGCAGCAGCGCGTTCAGGATCGGCCAGGCGCCGACCGGATCGCCGGTGGCGAGCGGCATCGACACCACGAGGAGGTCGAAGCCGCCGACGACGACCACCAGGACGAGGAGCAGCGTGAAGGCCGCCCCCGCCATGCCCCTGGTGCCGCGGGCACGCAGAATGGCATAGGCCGTCGCCAGCCACGCCGTCACCCGGATGCCCGCCTCGGCCAGCGCGCCGCCGCCGACGGCCGCCGCCAGATCGCGCGCCAGACAGGCCACGGCCAGCACCCAGAGGCCGAGTGCCGCACCCTCGAAGATCCGCCGGAAGCGGTCCGTCGCCGGATGGCGGCGCCGCAGCAGGCTCGCGGCCGCCGAGGCCAGCAGGGCCGGCAGCACCAGGGCCCGCACCGTATCGAGGACGCCCCGTACCTCGCCGCGCGCCAGCCCCATGGTCTCGGGCGCCAGCACGATGAGCGCCAGAGCGGCCGCCGTCAGCCACGGCGTCGCGAGCAGCAGGGTGCGCAGCCGCAGGCGCCGCCACAGCGCCACCAGCGCCGCCGCCTCGGCCATCAGCGCCACCGCCAGCCAGCCCTGCTCGAGCACCATGCCCGCACCCAGCGCCAGCGCGGCGGTGACGCCGGCGGCGAACGCCCAGGCGGCACCGCGATAAGCGGGGCCCCAGCGCATCGCGAGCGCGGTCGCGGCCACGGCAACGAGGCCGAGCGCGCCCGCCATGCTCGCCCAGAGCGGCTCGGCCGTGGTCAGGTCGGCCAGCCGCAGATAGGCCAGAGCCAGCACCGCGAGCGGCCCGAAGACGGAGACGGTGGCGAAGAGCCCGGGCGATGCCGCGCCCGGCACGAAGAGCGCGCCCGCCACCCCCAGCAGCAGGGCGAAGACGGCGCACCAGAAGACGAACGCATCCGCGTCGGTCGGCCGCAGGACGGCATCCTCGAAATTCCAGGATCCGACCGCGGGCACCGGATGATCGAGAGCGAACCATCGAAGCGGGCCGAGATCGTAGATCAGCAAGACCAGCACCACCGCACCCGTGACCACGAGCATGGCCGGTCCGGCGTGCCGGCGCAGCCGCGTCGCCGCGAGCGCCGTCGCCACGCCAGCGGCCAGCAGCGCCATGCCGGTGCCGGAGAAACCACCCGAGGCCACGACCAGCGGCCAGAGCAGCACCGCCACCAGCCCCAGCGCCGTCCGCGGCGGCGACCAGCGGCGCAGCGTCGCGGCGAAACGCTCGCCGGCCAGCGGCAGCAGCGTCGCGAGAGCGGTGCAAAAGAGGAGAAACCAGCCCGAGGCCCGTTCCGCATCCTCGGGTCCGCCCGGCAGCGCGGCCACGATGGGCCAAAGTGCCACCGCCGGCACCAGACACCAGAAGAGCGTGCGCCAGGGCATCCAGTGCAGCACGCCGAAGGCGGCGCCGACGACGATCGCCAGATAGGCGAAGAGGCCCGCGGCCGAAGGGGCCCCGGTGTCGATCAGCAGCGGCACGACCAGACCGCCGAGCAGGCCCAGCAGCGCCAGAAAGAGGCCGTGCAGCAGGGCCAGCAGCATGGCGAGGATCGACAGGACGGCCAGGGCTGCGAAGGCCGGCAGCGGCGGGAGGAAGGCGTAGAGCGCATAGCCCGCCCAGATCGCCGCGAAGAGCGTGGCCAGACCGGCCGCCGTCAGCGCCGGTGGCACATAGTCGCGCCCGGCCGCCACCGCCGCGCGGTCACGCCGCCGCAGCCATTCTCCGGCGACGACCATGGTGATACCGATCGCCGCCCCCATCAGCAGCCGCATGCCGGGGCCGAAGAAGCCCCGGTCGGCGGCCAGCTGGACCAGCAGGACACCGCCCAGCGCGAAGACGCCGCCACCGAGCCAGACCAGCCAGCGCTGGGTCAGTCTCTCCTCGAGACCGCCGCGCGCCGCTTCACCCGGAGGTGCCGCCGGAGGAGACGCGAACGCTTCGCCATCGTCCAGAGGATGATCGGCCTCCGCACGGGCCGAGGCGTCGGGTGCCCTAGCCACACCCCAGGGGCCGCGGGTGGCGGGCGCCGCCTCGTCGGACGCGGCTTCGGCCGCCGCCTCGTCGGCCACGGTGCCGGCCGCCGCCTCCAGCCGGTCGAGGCGCCGTTCGAGCCGCGCGAGGCGGCACGCCAGCACGATGCCGGCGATGACAACGACGATCAGCAGCAGGAGGTTCACGCAGTCGGCGCCTTGCGCAGAGGACGGATGACCGATCCCTACACCGACGGTGCTGAGATTAGGTTAAGATAGGGACCCGTCTTCGCGGGAACGACCGCCGGTCGCGCGAACCCTCCGGCGCGGCGTCAGAATTCCGGTGCGAGCGTCACCCTGATGCCGTCGAGCTCCTCGGAGAGCTTGATCTGGCACGACAGGCGCGAATTGTCCTGCACCTCGAAGGCCTCGTCGAGCATCATGTTCTCGTCCGGGTCGGGCTCGTCGAGCTTCGCCAGAAAGGCCTCGTCGACATAGACGTGGCAGGTGGCGCAGGCGCAGCAGCCACCGCAGGCGGCCTCGATCGGCAGACCCGCCTCGCGCACCACCTCCATCACCGACCAGCCGATGGTCCCTTCGATCTCGTGCTCCTGCCCCTCGCGATCGACCGCGATCACCTTCGCCGTCTTTCCGGCCATATCAAGCGACACCCAGTTTCTTGTGCAGTTCGGTGCTCGAGGTCGTGTAACGGAACACCAGCTTCGTCTCCGGTCGGCAGATGGTGAACGCCTTCTGGCACATCAAGGCCGCCTCGTGGAAGCCGGAGAGGATGAGCTTGAGCTTGCCCGGATAGGTGCAGATGTCGCCGATGGCGAAGAGCCCCGGCTGATTGGTCTCGAACGCCTCGGTCTCCACCGAGATCAGATTGCGCTCGAGGTTCAACCCCCATTCGGCGATCGGCCCCAGCTCCATCTTCAACCCGTAGAACGCGAGGAGACGGTCGCAGGGCTGCTCGATCTCGCCGTCGGTGGTCTTGAGCGTCAGGCCGCTCAGCGCGTCGCCCTCGCCGTGCAGGCCGGCGATCTGGCCGATCACCAGCTTCATCGCCTCCTCGCTCACCAGAGCCCGCATCCGGCCCACCGAATCGGGTGCGGCACGGAACTCGTCGCGCCGGTGCACCAGCGTCATCGACGCCGCCAGCGGCTGCAGGTTGAGCACCCAGTCGAGCGCCGAATCGCCGCCGCCCGCCACCACCACGTTGCGATGCCGGAAATCCTCCATCCGCCGCACCGCATAGAACAGCGACGTGCCTTCGTAATCCTCCGCACCGGCCAGCGGGATGCGCCTCGGCACGAAGCTGCCGGCACCCGCGGCGATCACCACCACCGGCGCCTGGAACACCGTCCCGGCACTGGTCGAGAGCCGCCAGCGGCCGTCGTCGAGCCGGCTCAGCGCCTCGGCCTGCTGGTTGAGATGAAAGGCCGGCTTGAACGGCTTGGCCTGCTCCATCAGCCGGTCGGTCAGCTCCTGGCCGGTGCAGAAGGGCAGGCCCGGAATGTCGTAGATCGGCTTCTCGGGATAGAGCTCGGCACACTGCCCGCCGATCTTGTCGAGATTGTCGATCAGATGGCATTCCAGCCCGAGCAGCCCGGCCTCGAAAACCGTGAAGAGCCCGCAGGGGCCGGCGCCGATGACGACCATGTCGGTCTCGATCGGGTGTGACGTCTTCACGGGCTCGGACATCGGGGCGACCTCCTCGTGCGGCGAAGGCCGCCCGCGCTGCCTAGCATCGCCCGGCATGCCTCACAAGCGACGGCACCCACGAGCGACGGCCCTCATTCCTCCAGCACGTGAACGAGCCCCTTCTCCGGCTCGAGCTCCAGCAGCGCGTCGTCGGGGATCAGCGCGGTGACGTCACCCTCGAAGCGGTCCATCAGCACGACGCCGCCGAAGGCCGCACCCTGCGCCATGACCGGGTTGGCGTGGTTGAGCAGGAGTGCGGCGGGCGCCATGCCGCGGGCCTGCATCTCGTGGAACATCCAGGCGGTGGCGACACCGCCCTTGGCCTGATCGAGCACCAGGATCCGCCCGACATAGGCGCGGCCGTAGAGCTTGTGGGCCGGCCTGGCGAACACGCCCTTCACGCGGTCGAGATCGTAGCGGGCGGAAAAGCCGTCGGCCGCCACCAGTGCTTGCGCCCGCACCGGCGCACCGATCCCCGCATGCCCCCGGATCGTCCGGATGCGCGCACCCGGCATCAGACGTGCCCCCGGATCGCCGCCTCGATACAGCGCGCGGTCGGCAGCAGCACCGGCTCGTAGCCGTAGCCCTGGATGATGTTGGCGAGCTTGGCCGAATTGGTCGCCAGACGCTTCCAGCCCATGCGCTCGCCCATCTCCCGCGCATACATCTGATAGAAGCACACACCCTCGAGAATGCGCGCGCCCGAAGCCTCGATCGTCGCCCGCAGGCCCATCCGCTCGCAGGCCCGCACCACCTCGGGCGGTGCCGTGAGCAGCACCGCCACCTCCGGCTTCACCCGCCGGCCGTCGAGCAGGCCGGCGATCAGCCGCATCTCGTAGAGCGAGAGCTGCGGTGCGGCGAAGACCACGACGTCGACCGGCTCGCCCTCTCTCGCGAAGCCGTCATAGAAGGCATCGAGATCACCGCGCCCCAGCCGTTCGGCATCCAGCGCCCCGCCACCCGTCGCCTGCTCGATGCTCGCGGCATCCGGTGTCACGCCCTGCATGTGGAACATCGGCGTCGAGCCGTAGCTCGCCAGCGCCGCGCCGAAATGCTTCATCGCGTCCGAGCCCGGCGACACCTTGACGCCCGAGACCAGCGGCACGTCGAAATAGCTGGTCATGCGCCGGCCGATCAGCCCGCCCAGCGCCCCCCAGTCGGCCAGATCGGCGGGCTCGAAATCGATCACGTAGTGCCGGTTCGCCCGGCGCTCCTCGGGCCGATGCATGCCGTAGCGCGGCACCCGGCCGGTGAGCCCGGCCCAGAACGCCGCGACCCCGCCCTCGAAATTCGAGCGGGCGCCGAGCACGCCGTTGCAATAGATGGTCGAGCCGGTGTCGCCCATCGCCAGATGCTCGCCGCGGGTCGGCGGCACGACCACCTGATAATTGATGCAGGTGTTGGTCAAGAGCACGCCCATCGCCTCGAAGGCTTTGACGATCCGGCCCTCGCGCTCGGGCGCGTGCTCCGGCTGATCGAGCCAGGAACAGGCGGCGGGATCGACGCCGCGGGGATCGGTGATGGTCGGGATCACCACCCGCCGCTCGTCGCGCGGCGCCGCGGCACAGCGCTCGAGCATCGCCGTTCCGGCCTCGCCCACGGCCTCGCCGTCGGCCATCACGTGCGCTTGGGTGACGGGCACGAAATCCTCGGCATCGAAGAAGCGGCCGACCGCCAGTTGCTGCCCGATCGCCAGCCGCCGCGGCTCGCCCATGCCGCCGTCGGCCATGCGCTTCTCCTCGTCGCTCAACCGCATCGTCCTCTTCTCCCTGCACACCCGGCCCGGAGTGCCGGGCGATGGTCCTCCCTCACACCCGGCCCGGGACGCCGGGCGACGGCCCGGCACACCCGGCTCTTGAAGCCCGGTCATGTTGTCGGCAAAAGGACGGCCGTGACAAGTCCCCCCACCCCGGCGATCCCCGAGACGGCCCCGCGCACGCGGCCGGACATGCGGCCCCATACAAGGCCCCGCACGCACCTGCGTGCCGAGCCGCTGGAGGTGCTGCACTCGGTCTTCGGCTTCGACGCCTTCCGCGGCCAGCAGGCCGAGATCGTCGACCACGTGCTGGGCGGCGGCGACGCGCTGGTGCTGATGCCGACCGGCGGCGGCAAGTCGCT
>JAGREO010000125.1 GCA_020446525.1 Geminicoccaceae bacterium
TGCTGGTCAATTTCGAGGGCGACCATTTCCGCACCCGGCTCACCCACACGCTGGAGGTGGCGCAGATCGCCCGCACCATCGCCCGCGCGCTGCACGTCAACGAGGACCTCGCCGAGACCGTGGCGCTGGCCCACGATCTGGGCCACAGCCCCTTCGGCCATGCCGGCGAGGCCGCGCTCGACGCCGCGGCCGAAGCGGTGGGCGGCTTCGATCACAATGTGCAGACCTTCCGCGTGGTCACCAGGCTCGAGCAGCGCTACGCCGCCTTCGACGGGCTCAACCTGACGGCCGAGACACTCGAGGGTGTTCTCAAGCATGCGGGCCCCTTGCGCGGCGCGTGGCCGGCGGCGGTGGTCGAGCATCCGCAATGTGCCGATCTGCGCCTCGACGAACAGGCGCCGATCGAGGCGCAGGCGGCCGGCATCGCCGACGACGTGGCCTATTGCAATCACGATCTCGACGACGGCCTGCGGGCCGGTTTCTTCACGCTCGACGATCTCGCACCCTTGCCGCTCCTGGGCCCGATCGTGGCAGAACTGCGCCTGACCTACCCCGACCTCCGCCACGAGCGTCTGGTCCACGAGACGGTGCGGCGGCTGATCGATCGGATGGTCGGCGACCTGATCGCCCGGGCCCGGGCCGGGCTCGCAGCACTCGATCCCCAAGACGCCGATGCCGTGCGGCGGGCGCCGTCGGCACTGGTCGGCTTCTCCGGCGAGCTGCGCGAGGCCGTGCGCGCCTTGAGGGGCTTCTTGCACGAGCGGATGTATCGCCACTACAAGGTGAACCGGATGGCGCTGAAGGCCGGGCGCCTGGTCACCGAGCTCTACGCCACCCTGGTTTCGCACCCGCACTGCCTGCCCGGCCGCTGGCGCGAGGCGGCGGGCGATGCCGGCAGCGCGCGGGCGGAGGCGGCCGTGCGCGACTACATAGCCGGGATGACCGACCGCTATGCCGTCGACGAGCACGAGCGCCTGTTCCGTCTGACGTCATGGTCCGCCTGATCCCTGCCGACGAGCGATTGATGGACCCGATGAACCCGTTCACGACACTGCTGGCGACGGTGCGCCACGCCTTGACCGACCTCGCCGCCGCGGGCGTCCTGCCGGAGGGCCTCGACACCGAGCGGGTGAGCGTCGAGCCGGCCCGCGATCCGGCGCACGGCGATGCCGCGACCAACGCCGCCATGGTGCTGGCCAAACCGGCGGGCCGCAAGCCGATGGCGATTGCCACACCGCTGGCCGAAGCGCTGATGCGCGACCCGGACGTGGCGCATGCCGAGGCCGCCGCGCCCGGCTTCGTCAATCTGCGCATGCGCGATGCCTTCTGGCAGCGGCAGGTGGCGGTGATCCTGGAGGCCGGGGACGATTACGGTCGCTGCGATCTGGGGCAGGGGCTCGCGGTCAACGTCGAATATTGCTCGGCCAACCCGACCGGTCCGCTGCACGTGGGCCACGCTCGCGGCACCGTCGTCGGCGATGCGCTGGCGAGCCTGCTCGAGCGGGTCGGCTATGCCGTCACGCGCGAATATTACGTCAATGACGGCGGCGCGCAGATCGAGGCGCTGGCGCGCAGCATCCATCACCGCTATCGCGAGATCCTGGGCGACGCGCCGGGTCCGATGCCGGACGGGCTCTATCCGTTCGCCGAGCTGATGCCGGTGGCCGAGGCGATCGTCGCACGCGACGGGGACCGCTGGCGTTCGGCCGACGAGAGCGCGTGGCTGGTCCCCTTCGGCCGTGCCGGCGTCGAGGCCATGAGGGCACGGATCGAGAGCGATCTTTCGGCACTCGGCGTGCACCACGACGTCTTCGTCTCCGAGAAGTCGCTGGTCGAGGAGGGCAGGGTGGATGCCGCACTCGACCAGTTGCGCGCCGACGGTCTGCTCTACGAAGGCACGCTGCCGCCGCCCAAGGGCAGGGTCGACGAGGATTGGGAGCCGGTGCCGCAGCTCCTCTTCCGCTCGACCTCGTTCGGCGACGACATCGACCGGCCGCTGGTCCGCTCCACCGGGGCCTGGACCTATTTCGCCGCCGATCTCGCCTATCATTTGGACAAGTACCGGCGCGGCTTCGCCTGGCAGATCGACGTCTGGGGCGCCGATCACGGCGGCTACGTCAAGCGCATGCAGGCGGCGGTGCGGGCACTGAGCGGCGGCCGTGCCAAGCTCGACGTGCTGCTCTGCCGGCTGGTGAACATCCTCGACGGCGGCCAGCCGCTGAAGATGTCCAAGCGCGCCGGGCGGATCGTCTGGCTCGCCGACGTGATCGACGAGGTGGGCGCCGATGCGTTGCGCTTCATCATGCTCACCCGCAAGAGCGACGCGCCGCTCGATTTCGACCTGCAGAAGGCGATCGAGCAGTCGAAGGACAATCCGGTCTTCTACGTCCAGTATGCGCATGCGCGAATCTGCTCGGTGCTGCGCAACGCGGCCGCCCTGGACATGCGAGCGGAGGAGGGTGCGCCCGATGCGGCCCTGCTCGCCCGCCTCGACGATCCGGCCGAATTGTCGCTGATCCGGCGGCTGGCGACCATGCCGCGCGTCGTGGAGGGTGCGGCCGTGAATTTGGAGCCCCATCGCGTCGCCTTTTTCTTGCATGATGTCGCTGCCGAATTTCATACACTGTGGACACGTGGCAAGGAGCAGCCGACATTGCGTTTCCTGCGCGAGGACGATCTGGAGCTGACGCGGGCCCGGCTGGCACTGTTGCGCGCGACGCAGACGGTGCTGCGGCTCGGTCTGCGGATCATGGGCGTGCGGCCCGTCGAGGAGATGCACTGACATGAGCGGTCGTGACACCGTTCGCGGGCCCCGAAGGGCCGGTTCTTCCCGGCCGGGTGTGCGTCGAGAGGCCAACCGGCGAGAGGTGGGTATCTGATGCGGATCATGCGCTGGCTGGTGGCGTGCGTCATGATCGCGGTGTTCGGCACCTTCGTCGCCGTCATCGTCATGGCCTTCGACGCCGGGCACCGTGTCGACGGAGCACCGCCGCTCATCAAGGCGGATGCCACGCCCTTCCGTCAGGTGCCGGACGAACGGGGCGGCATCGCCGTGCTGAACGAGGGCTCGGCTCTGGTGCAGGCACTCGATCGCGGGCCCGAGCCGGCGCATGTCGAGCGGTTCCTGCCGCCGCCCGAGCCGGCACCCAAATCCGCCGCCGACCTCCTGCCGTCGACCGTGGTCGCCAGCGCCGAGCCGGAATTCGCCAACGACGCCGGTCCGGCGATCACCTCCCATGGCGCCCCGGATGGCGGACCGACGTCGCTCGCAAGCGGCAGCGGCGCGACCTTCGATCCCGAGCGGGCGATGGCCGATGGAACGGGCGGTCGGATCGACGCGGACGAGGGTGCGGGCCCCGATGCGACGGAGCCTTCGATCGTGATCGCGGCACTGCCCGAGCTGGCTGCGACCCAAACGGACGATGCGCCGGCCCCGATGACGGCGGCCGAGCCTGCGGATGCCGATGCGCTGCCGGAGGCGCTGAGCAGCCCGGAAATCGAACCGGCGCCGAGTGACGTTCCCGTTCCGGCGGTGGCGCCGGGCGATCGCTACGCCGCGGCTCCATCCGGTGCGCTGCCCGTGGTCGAGGCGCCGGGCCGCCCGGCCGCCGGCTCGATCGACGTGGCCGACATCGTCGATCGCTCTGCGTCCCCTGCGGCGTCCGAGCCGCCGGCACGGGTTGCCGTGCCTTTGACGCCCGGCGGCTTCCGCGTGCAGATCGCCGCATTCCGCACGCCCGGGCAGGCCGACGATGCGTGGCGGCAGATGAACCGGCGGTATCCCGGTCTGCTCGACGGCCTCGCACCGCACGTGCAGGAGGCGCAGACGGACAAGGGCCTGTTCTATCGTCTGCAGACCGCACCGGGCCTGAGCCGCGAGGCGGCGACCGACCGCTGCGAGACGCTCAAGCGCGCGGGTGGCGATTGCTTCGTCGTGGCCGGCCGCAGTTGACGTCATCTTCGGATGGCCGGATTGGCGACGGGCGGGAGATGCCGCGCGCGGTCGTCGCGGGGCCGGCGGGAGAGCGGCTGACACCGGACGAAAGGGCGCTGTTGCTGGACCGGCCTTGTGCCGGCTTCATCCTCTTCCAGCGCAACTGCCGCGAGCCGTCGCAGGTCGTCGATCTCACGGCCGAATTGCGGGCGCTCTATCCCGGCCGCTGGGTGCCGATCCTGATCGATCACGAGGGCGGCCGCGTGCAGCGCATGAAGCCGCCGATGTGGCCGGCACGCCCGGCGGCGGGCGCGCTCGGTGCCTTGCCGTCCGCCGAGCGGCGGCGGGCCGCCCGCCTGTGGGCGCAGCTTCTGGCCGCCGATCTGGTGGCGCTCGGCATCGACGTCGACTGCGTGCCGGTGCTCGACGTCGGCCGTCCCGAGACCACGGCGGCGATCGGAAGGCGCGCCTTCGCCGACGATCCCGGGATCGTGGCCGAACTGGGCCTGCTCGTGATCGAGGTGCTCCAGGCTTCGGGCGTCGCACCGGTCATCAAGCACCTGCCCGGCCACGGCCGTGCCCGGGTCGACACGCATCACGAGCTGGCGCGGCTGGAATGCTCGCTCGACACCCTGCGCGCCTGCGACTTCGAGCCGTTTCGCGCCTGCCGTCACGCGCCGTTCGCGATGACCGCGCACATCGTCTTCGAGGCGCTCGATCCCGAGCGGCCGGCGACGCACTCGAGGCGGGTCGTGCAGGACGTCATCCGCGGCGAGATCGGCTTCGAGGGCATTCTCTTCAGCGACGATCTGAGCATGAACGCGCTCGAGGGGCCGATCGAGACGCGGGCCCGCCGCTCCATCGAGGCCGGCTGCGATCTGGCCCTGCACTGCAACGGCGACTTCGCCGAGATGCGGGCCGTGCTCGCGGCCGCGCCGCCCTTGGCCGCCGATCGCTTCGAGCGGCTGCAGGCGTCGTGTCCGCCGCGGGTCGCACCCCTGGACGAGGCGGTGATGCGCGCTTGGGCCCGCGAGCTCGACGGTCTGCTCGAGCCGGTGGCCGGCATCGCCTGAGATGGATTTGTGGACGATCGGGCACGCGCTTTCGGTCTGGCTGCTGCCGGTCGTCACGGCGATCACGCTGCACGAGGCGGCGCACGGCTGGGCGGCGGACAAGCTCGGCGACGATACGGCGCGGCGGCTCGGCCGGGTGAGCATCAATCCGCTGCGCCACATCGACCCCTTCGGCACCCTGATCCTTCCGGGCCTGCTGCTGCTGGGCTCTCTGGTCGGCGGGCCGCGCTTCATCATCGGCTGGGCCAAGCCGGTGCCGGTGGCGTTCCACCGGCTGGGCAATCCCAAGCGCGACATGATCTGGGTGGCGTTGGCCGGGCCGGGCACCAACATCGCCCTTGCGCTGCTGTTCTCGCTGACCATGCATCTGGTGCTGCTCACGCCGCAATCGACGGTCCTGCTCTGGGTCTGGACCAATCTCGACAACGCCATCCTGGTCAACGTGCTGCTGGCCTGCTTCAACATGCTGCCGGTGCCGCCGCTGGACGGCGGCCGGGTGGTGACGGGCCTGCTGCCCCTGCCGGCGGCCATCCGCTTCGCCCGCATCGAGCGTTATGCGCTGGTGGTCCTGATCGGCGTCATCTTCGTGCTGCCGCTGCTGCTCGAGCAGATGGGCATCGAGGTCAATCCGCTCGCCGCCGTGCTGCTGCCGATGGTCGATCTGGTGCACGGCCTCGTCCTGACGGCGACCGGCTGGTGATACCCGAGCGCGCGCCCGACGGGCAGGACACCTTCGTCGTCGATCTCGACGGCTTCGAGGGGCCGCTCGACCTGCTGCTCGATCTGGCCCGCACGCAGAAGGTCGATCTGGCGAAGATCTCCGTCCTCGCCCTGGCCGAGCAGTTCCTCGCCTATCTGCGCGAGGTGCACGACCTGCAGCTCGACATCGCCGCCGAATATCTGGTGATGGCCGCCTGGCTCACCTTCCTCAAGTCGCAACTGCTGCTGCCCAGGGAGGAGCGCGAGGAGCCGGACGCGGAGGGCCTGGCCGAGGCGCTCACCGACCGGCTGCGCAAGCTCGACGCGCTGCGCCGCGCCGGCGCCATGCTGCTCGCACGCCCGCTGCTGGGCGAGGACCGCCTCGAGCGCGGCGCACCCGAGCCGGTCGAGATCGTCACGAGCCATCGCCTGCAGGGCAGGCTGGCGGATCTGCTGACCGCTTATTCCAGAGTGATGACCCGCGGCCGCAAGGGCGGCTTCGTCGTGCAGAAGCGCCGGCTGGTGAGCGTCGAGGACCAGCTGGCGAGGCTCGCCCGCCTCCTGACCGGACACACCTGGCAGGAGCTGCGCAGCTTCCTGCCGCACGAGCTCGAGGTCGGCACCCACACCCGCTCGGCCATCGCAGCCTCGCTGCTGGCCGGTCTCGAGCTGGCCAAGCGCGGCGAGGTCGAGATCGAGCAGACGGCGGCGTTCGGTCCGATCTTCATCAAGAGGCGCGCGATGCGGAAGGTGGCCGATGGCTGAAGAGGGCGCTTCGCCGCTCGCGATCCTCGAAGCGCTGCTCTTTCAGGCGGACGAGCCGCTGGAGCAAAGGCGCCTGCAGGAGCTGCTCGGCGCGCAGGTCGAGGTGGCACCGCTCTTGGAGACGCTGCGGGCGCACTATGAGAACCGCGGCATCCGCCTCGAGCGGCACGGTGAGGTGTGGGCCTTCCGCACCGCGCCGGAGGTGGCGCCCTTCATGATCCGCCGGCAGGAGCGGCCCAAGAGGCTGAGCCGTGCGGCGATGGAGACGCTCTCGATCATCGCCTACCAGCAGCCGGTGACCCGGGCCGAGATCGAGGCGGTGCGCGGCGTGCCGGTCTCCACGGGCACGCTCGATCTGATGGTCGAGGCGGGCTGGGTGGCGCCGCGCGGCCGCAAGGACGCGCCGGGACGGCCGGTGATGTGGGGCACGACCGCGGCCTTTCTCGACCATTTCGCGCTGACCTCGCTCGACGATCTGCCGCGGCTCGACGAGCTCGAGGGGGCCGGCCTGTTCAAGCCGTTGCGCGCCGCACCGGAGCCGGACGAGCCCGAGACCGACGATGCGGACGACGGGGCGCACCCGGGTGAGCCGGCTCCCTCCTAGCGGCCCATAGCAGCGTTGCGCCGCCTCGGGTTTTTTGCCACATTCGGACGCACCGTCCACGCGCCGGTCCGTGTCCCGCCCGAGACGGGCATCGGTCACGGGCATCGGCCGCCCACCCCCGAAGGCCGTATCCCGAATAAGGCCACATCCCAAAGGTTGACCCATGAGCATCGGTATCTGGCAGGTCGTGCTGATCCTGATGATCGTCCTGATCCTGTTCGGCGCGGGCAAGCTGCCGAAGGTGATGGGCGACGTCGCGAAAGGCGTGAAGAGCTTCAAGTCGGGGCTCAAGGACGACGAGGACGAGGTCGAGGGTCCGCGCCGGCCGATCACCTCCGAGCGCACGGCCGCGCAGGAGCCCGAGGACGTGACCGTCGCACCGCCGCCGCGTGCGGACGCCGATCCGGCACCCCGCCAACCTCACCGGGACGACGCGGTCCGCAGCTGAGGCGATCGGATCCGCACGTCCGGCGTCGGCCGGGAAAGGGCCCCATGTTCGATCTCGGTTGGTCGGAGATGGCCGTCATCATGCTGGTGGCCATCATCGTCATCGGCCCCAAGGATCTGCCGAAGGTCGCGCGCACCGTCGGCAAATGGACCGGCAAGGCCCGGGCGATGGCGCGCGACTTCCAGCGCTCGCTCGACGAGATGGCGCGCGAGGCCGAGCTCGACGAGATCAAGAAGACGGTCGAGAGCGCCAACCCGCACGGCCTCAAACGCAAGCTGACCAGCGCCCTCGAGGACACGGTCGATCTCGACGGCAGGAAGGCCGGCAAGGGCGGTGCCGCGACGGCGAAAGCGAAGAAGGAGCCGGCCGAAGAGAAGCGGACGATCGGCCCGCCCGAAACCCGGACGGTGGCGGGCGGCGGCCCGGGCGAGGGTGCGGCACCGGCGGACAAGGCAGCATCGCCTGCCGCGGGTGCATCGCCCGTGGCCCGCCCGGGCAAGACTCCATCGGCCCCATCCTCGTCGGTTCCCGACAGCTCGGCCGCGCTCGACGGCTGAGTGCACGCAGCGACAGGTAGTTCAAGTGCTCAAGGACATCGACGATCGCGAACTGCCGCTCCTCGACCATCTGATCGAGTTGCGCAACCGGCTGATCTATTCGGTCGCCGCCCTGTTCGTCGGCTTTCTCGTCTGCTACTTCTTCGCCCAGCAGATCTACGTCTTCCTCACCCAGCCGCTGGCCGACATCTGCCTCGACACGGCCGAGGGCGAGGCCAGCGCCTGCACGCGGATGATCTACACCGCGCTGACCGAGGTCTTCTTCACCTATCTCAAGATCGCCTTCTTCGCCGGCGCCTTCATCACCTTCCCCTTCATCGCCAGCCAGCTCTGGCTGTTCATCGCGCCCGGCCTCTACCGCACCGAGAAGAAGGCGTTCCTGCCGTTCCTCGTCGCCACGCCGATCCTCTTCTTCGCCGGCGGGGCGATGGTCTATTACGTCATCTTCCCGCTCGCCTGGCGGTTCTTTCTGAGCTTCGCGACGCCGGGCGGCGAGGGGGTGCTGCCGATCCAGCTCGAGGCGCGGGTCGGCGAATATCTCGATCTGGTGATGAAGCTGATCTTCGCCTTCGGCCTCTGCTTCCAGCTTCCGGTGGCGCTCACCCTGATGGGCCGGGTCGGCCTCGTCACCGCCGACGGCCTCGCCCGCAACCGCAAATACGCCATCGTCATCACCTTCGTCGTCGCCGCCCTCCTGACCCCCCCCGACATCATCAGCCAGATCGGCCTCGGCATCCCCATCATCGCCCTCTACGAAATCAGCATCGTCATGGTCCGCCTCGCCGAGAAGAAAAAAGCGGAAGCCGACGCGGCGGCGGAGGAGGAGTAGAGCGCGGCAGGCTGACCTGCAGGCGGGGGATGCACCAAGCACGCCGGCGCGTCGTTTTCCGGCGCTATCGGCAATGCGCGGGGACGCGATCCCAGTCGACGTTTATCGCCTGCTGCAGTTGCGCTTTCGAAACCTTGGTGTTTTCGTGGAATCCAACGCCGCTGAGGTCGGCGCGGATGAGGTTGGCGCCGCTGAGGTCGGCGTCGCTGAGGTTGGCGCGGATGAGGTTAGCGTGGCTGAGGTTAGCGTAGCCGAGGTCGGCGCCGCTGAGGTTGGCGCGGATGAGGTCGGCGCCGCTGAGGTTGGCGCTGAAGAGGTCGGCGTCGCTGAGGTTGGCGCGGATGAGGTTGGCGCTGAGGTCGGCGTCGCTGAGGTCGGCGTCGCTGAGGTTGGCGCCGCTGAGGTCGGCGCCGCTGAGGTTGGCGCGGCTGAGGTTAGCGTGGCTGAGGTCAGCGTCGCTGAGGTTGGCGCAACTGAGGTCGGCGCCGCTGAGGTCGGCGCCGACGGCGGCCGCCATTTCGCAGTGGGCGGCCGTCATCGACATGTGGGCAGCCTGAGCGGTCATGTCGATTCCGGTCAAGGCATATGTCGGCATGCGGTCGTCGAGCGTACCGTGCTGCAGTCTTCTCAGCAGATCGGCGACATCGTGCCGTCGGCCCTGCGATTGGCGATCTGACCAGGCCGGTCGCCAGCGGACGATCTCGGCTCGTGCGGGATCGTCCCGGTCTTTCACGGCCTCGAGCAACGCCCTGCTGCAGGCGCCGATACAGACGAAGAGGGCCAGTTCGGCGGCGCCCGTGAATTCCTGCAACTGACGGAAGCTGGAAGCGGAGGGCTGGGCGATCGGCATGCCGGTGCGCAGGTTCTCGTCGAACATCCGGATCAGCGTCGCACGCAATTCGACGACACGCCGGATGCGCGCCTCGTCATCCGCCGAACCGGCAGGGCGCCTCAGTTCGCCCTGCAGGAAAGCGGCGATTTCTGGCGTGATGCGCGCCGCATGCGTCGCCCCATACCAGCGCTGCAGCGCCTTGTCCGCTTCCGGAGTCGCGTCCGCGGCATCGAGCTTGCCCAGCAGCCGAAAAAGGCCTCGTGCCGCCAGATAATCGCCGAAGCTCTTGTGCGTGAGCTCGAAGGTGGGCGTTCCGCTTCCACCGATCCGCCGAAAGTAGAAGGCCGTCAAGAGTGCGAGCGCGCCTTGGTCGATGGCGTTCTTGAAGACGCCATATTGTTCGCCGAGGCCCTCCTCGTCGATAATCGTTGCGACATGGGCGAGCGTCGTGGTCCGGCCGCCGCCATGTTGCCAGACAGCCAGGCCGATGCTCTCGAACAGCCGCTCGAAAGTGTCCGGGTCGAGTGCCTTGAGTGCCGGGAGCTGATCGACAGCGGGCTCTCTTCCCGGGCCCCAGGCGCGCTCCCAGACACGTCGCAACACAAGGGCGAAGACATCGTTGACGCTGCTCGCCGGGTCCAGATCGGCGGCCCCGGCGATGGCCATGAGATGGTTGAGTAGGGGCTGTCGCGCGAGATCGGCCAAGTGCTTGACCGGCGGCAGTCTTCTGGTCCGCCCGCCGTTGAGCTCACTCCAGGTTTGCCACCACGCATCCTCCTGCGCGACCGCCAGCGCTTCCGAAAGGTCGATCCACTCGGCGTCTTCCTTCTCGGCGTCAGTCAAACTGTAGCCGAGCACGTGGAAGATCTTTCCGGGTCTGTTCAGATGCCCTTCGAGCGCCTCGACGATGACGGCGCGGCCGGCGATCAGGATGCGCAGTTGACGATCGTGCTCGTTGAAACGTGAGAGCAGCTTGTCGGCGGCGGTGACCAGGTTCGATGCCGCGTCCTGTCCGCGATTGCCGTCCACATCCAGCTCGTCGAGCCCATCGAGGATCAGCAGCAGGCGTTTTTCACCTTCCTGCGGGTCGACCGGGCTTCTCGCAAAGCCGTGCCACTTGGCATGATCGGCCACCACCTGTTCCAGATCGAACCGGTCGATATGCTGCAGCGGAATCAGCAAGATGGGTTGGCGGGCTTCACGCGCGAGGACGTCGCAGGCCCAGACCTTGACGAAGCTGGACTTGCCCGATCCCGGCCCTCCGGCGACGACGCGCAGGGCATCGTGCGGATCGAACCGGTCCAGCCAGGCGTCCATCGCCTCCTTCAGCCAGACCACCTCATGCCGGTTTTTGGCGGTCGGCGCCGCTTCTGATCGGTCGTCCCGTCGCGCCGGTCGTTCGACGCGATAGGCCCTGAGCGGCTGGTAGAGCTGCCGCAGCGAGAACGGGTCGGCGAAGAGCGGTTCGTCCAGTTCCTTCGCCAGCCGGGCTCGATAGTGGTCCCACTGCCTTTCCTGATGCGCCGCCACGGCCGGTGCCGACCTGGTGAGGCTCTCGATCGCCTGCAGATATTCGGGATGCTCGCGCCAGCATTGCTCGAGCGTATGGACGAAATAGCTCGGGAGGCGGATGGCCGCCGAACGCGCCGCCGGTTCGGCGACGCCGAACCGCTGCAGTACGCGCGAGAGCGCCGCACCGACGGCGTCCAACAGCGGCACGTCCTGCGGCCGGTCGAGGAAATTGAACGGAATGGCGATCTCGTCGAGCGCCGGGCCGTCGCCCAACTGCATCAGGTGCTCGTGCGCAATCGAGGCGTCGACGATCGGCCGTTCCGGCAATGTCCCGACCAGCTCGTCGATGCTCGTCGTCAGCGCCAGATAGACGAGCCGCCAGCCGGCCTCCTCCAGGCTGTCCTTCGGCTTGAAGCTGGCAAGTATTTCGGCCGCGGCCTCGCCGGCGGGCGCCGCGGGGCCGAGCATCGCGGTGCTGAAAATCCTCGCGAACGGCTGGAACAACCGCCCGAACAGCGCCTGACCGGCCAGATGAAACGAAGAGGGCCGGGTGAGAACGACCGTCTGACCGTAGCCCGCCTGCGCTTCCTGCAAGCCGTCGTTCGACACGAGGTTATTCCCGCCCGACTGTTATCTTTCGCTGTCGGCGGTCATCTTAAGCGCTAGCTGTCGGCTCGGACAAGCGCCGGGCGGCGGTGACTTAGCGCGTCACGAATTTCCGATAGATGCAGTCCTCGTCGAGGATCACCAGCGTCCCGCCCGACCTCGGGGCTCCGGCGAACTAACCGCCGATCATCAGGCGTACCACCTCGTTGTGGTCGGTCTCCGAGGGGCGGCGTTCGCCGGCTTTGATGCCGCGGCGGAGGACGAGGATGCGGTCGGCGACGTCGAAGATGTCGACGAGGTTGTGGCTGATGAAGAGGACGGCGACGTTCTGGGCCTTGAGGCGCAGGATCAGCTCTTTGACCTTGCGCTGCTCGGGCACGCCCAGTGCTGCGGTGGGCTCGTCCATGATGAGCAGTTCGGCCTTCCAGTAGATGGCGCGGCCGATGGCCACGGCCTGACGCTGGCCGCCGGAGAGGTTGCGCACCGGCTGGACGAACTTGTGCCGGGCGATGTCGATGTCGAGCGTATCGAGGACCTCGTGGGCGACGGCGCGCATCCGGGCGCGGTCGAGGCGCTGCAGGCCGAGGAAGCTCTTCGTCGGCTCGCGGCCGAGAAAGACGTTGGCGCCGACGTCCAGATTGTCGGCCAGCGCCAGGTCCTGATAGATCGTCTCGATGCCGATCTCGCGGGCGTGGCGCGGATTGCGCAGGCGCAGCTTTTCGCCCTTGTAGAAGAGGGCGCCGTCGTCGGGCGGGTGGACGCCGGAGATGATCTTGATCAGGGTCGATTTGCCGGCACCATTGTCGCCGGCGAGCGCCAGCACCTCGCCCCGGTGGAGGACGAGGTCGACATTCTCCAGAGCGTGCACCCCGCCGAACCGCTTGGAGAGCTTCTCGCAGCGCAGGATCGGCTCACTCGGCATCTTTTCTCTCGCCGGTGAGGCGGCCCTTGGACTGGTCGATCAGCACCGAGACGATGATGACGATGCCGACGGCGACGAACTGCCAGAAGGGCTCGACATTGATGAAGACGAGGCCGAACTGGATGACGGCGATGATGAGCGCGCCGATCAGCGTGCCGAGGATGGTGCCCGAGCCGCCGAAGAGGGAGGCGCCGCCGATCACCACCGCGGCGATCGAATCGAGCAGGATCGGCTCGCCCGCCTGGGCCGCACCGGCGGAGAAGCGGGCGGTGTAGATCATCCCGGCGATGCCGGCACAGCCGGCCGAGATCATGTAGAGCAGCAGCGTGTGGCGGCGGACGTTGATACCCGAGCGCACGGCGGCGATGCGGTTGCCGCCGATGGCGTAGGTGTATTGGCCGAATTTGGACTGGGCGAGCGTCCAGTGCATGGCGACGACGACGAGAAGCGTGATCGCCACGGGGATGGGGACGCCGAAGAGGCGCTCGTTGCCCATGGCGAACAGCCAGGGATTGTTGACCGGCACGGTGGTGCCGCCGGCGATGAGAAAGCCCGCACCCCGGGCGACGCCGAACATGCCCAGCGTGCCGATGAAGGGCGGCACGCGCAGGCGCGAGATCAGCGTGCCGTTGATCCAGCCGGGCACCATGGCGATGGCGATGGCGGCCAGGATGCCCAGAGCCAGGGCGAGCGCCGGATCGACCGGTGTGGTGTATTGCATGACCCGCGCCATGACCACGGCGGCCAGACCCATGACGAAGCCGACCGAGAGATCGATGCCGCCGGCGATGATGACGAAGGTCTGGCCCAGTCCCAGCAGCAGCGGGAAGGCGGCGAAGAGGGCGATGCTCTGCAGGTTGAAGGTGTTGCCGAGGAAGGTGACGCCGTAGCTCGCCCGCGACCAGCTCTCGAAAAAGACGCAGAGCCCGATCAGGAAGAGCCAGGGCCAGGCGCGGATGAGAAAGGCGAGGGCGGGGTGCTGTCCGCCCTCGTCGTCCGCCACGCGTGCCGCTGCGGCCACAGGGCCCTATTCCGAGTAGATGCGCTCGCGCACCTCGGGCTGATCGATGTTGGAGGCGTCCATGACCGTGAAGCCGGTGCCGATCGAGGGCTCGATCTGCTGGCCGTCGATCACGGCCGCCGCCGCCTTCACCCCTTCGTAGCCGATGTCGTAGGGATGCTGGGCGATCGCCATGTCGATCAGGCCGGACTTGATGTCGTCGACGATGCGGGTGGGGGTGTCGAAGGCCACCACCCTGATCTCGCCGGACTTGCCCAGCGCCTTGACGCCGTCGGCCGCACCGATGGCCGAGAAGAGATTGGCGCCGAACACGCCGACCAGATCGGGGTTGCGGGCGAAGACCGCCTGCAACTGGGCGGCGGCCTTGTTGGCGTCGTCGTCGTTGAACTGGGTCTCCAGCACCTCGATGCCGGGGAAGGCCTGCATCGCCTCCTTGAAGCCCTCTTCGCGCTGATCGGTGGTGGAGATGCCGGGCTTGACGTTGGAGACGTAGACCTTGCCCTCGCCGCCGACCGCCTTGGCCAGCGCCTCGCCGGCCATGCGCCCGCCCTGGACGTTGTCGGAGGCGACGTAGGAGAGCGGGAAATCGCCTTCGCCCTCACCGTCCTGATACTTGCCGTCGTCGATGAAGGTGTCGACGGTGATGATCTGGACGCCCGCATCGTGCGCCTGCCGCAAGGGCGCGATCAGCTGCTGCTTGTCGGTGGGTGCGATCAGGATGACGTCGGGCTGTCGCGCGGTCACCGCCTGCAGTACCGGCACCTGCACGGTCGGATTGAATTCGGGGCCGCCCTGATAGATCAGCTCGATCCCCAGCTCGTCGGCCGCCGCCTGGGCGCCCTTGTGCATGGTGATGTAGAAGGCGTCGGTCGTCAGCCCCGGGATCAGCGCCACGGTGGGCTTGTCCTGGGCCGAGGCGGCGCCCGCGGCCGCGAGTGCGGTGATGCCGGCGAGCGCCAGCGCGATCTTGTGCATGATGGATGGTCCTCCCCTCGCTCGATGCGCCGGCCGGACGGGCGGCGATGGTTCCGCGGACGCTAGCAAAGCGTTCCGGCAGCGGCAACCGGACATCGGTCGCACCGCTCACCGGACACCGGCACCGGCCAGATCGACCGACGCCCAATCGCCTTCGAGCTCGAGCGGTGGCACGGCGGTGGCATCGCCGCTCTCGACCGCCGCCTCGCGCAGGCGAAGCAGCACGATCGGCAGACGCAGATCGCGGCTCTCGAGGCTGCGGGCGAAGGCGCGCGCCAGGAGCGACGCTTCGGGTCGCAGGGCCGCCGCGGTGAACGGGCCCGGCGCCGCGACCCGGGCACGGCACGCGCCGTCCGAGCGGTTTTGCGGATCCTCCGACGCACCGTCGGCCGGGGCCGGCCCGCGCAGCCGCTCGGGCGCCAGGGTCACGAGGTCGAAGAGGCAGAGATCGGCCTCGAACTGCCCGCTCCAGGGCAGATCGTCGAAGAGCGGCGTGGAGGCGGTCGGCGTCTCGAAGAGCGCGATGCGGCCGTCGCCGGATTCTCGTGCGGCGCCGCCGGCCCAATAGACGAGAAGCGTGGTGTCGTCGTCCGCCCTCATCCGGATGCGCTCGATCGAGCTCGCGATCTCCTCGGGCGAGGCGCTGGGCACGTGCTCGATGGCAAAGCCCCGATCGCCGAGCGCCCGGATCACCAGCGCGGCGCTGGCGCGGGCGCGCTCACGATCGTTCGCCGATGCGCCGACGTCGCGACGCGGGTCGGCCACCACCAGGGCCAGGCGCTTCGGATCGGCTTTCGGCGGCGCCCGCGCATCGCCGGCCGCCGGCTCGACGCCGGCGAGGGCCTCGGGCGCGGGCAGCACGGTCGAGAAGGCCCCGAAGTCGTCGCTGCCGTCGGCGCCGACGGTGACGGTGTCGCCGTCGCTCCACAGGTCGATGGGGCAGAAGGGGTCGAGGGCGTAGGCGTCGACGAAGTCGTCGTAGGCCATGGTGACGTCCTCGGCGCCGCCGGTCAGCGAGACGTCGCCCGCGGACACCGCGGTGAACTGGCCGGGGTCGGCGGCCGCGCCGTCGAAGAGGAAGCAGTCGCCGGCCTGATCCACGGCGGCCGCCGGGGTGGGCGCCCGGGTGTAGTGCCCGAACTCGGCGCCGCCCTCGAGCGTGGGGAACTGGGCGCCGGCGGTGATCGTCTCGATGAAGAAGACGTCGCCGCGCAGCGCGTCGATGGGCATCGGCGCGCCGCCCATGCCGGGGTCGCCGCCCATGCCGGGGACGCCGCCGGCGCCGGGGTCGCCGCCGGCGCCGGGGACGCC
>JAGREO010000126.1 GCA_020446525.1 Geminicoccaceae bacterium
TCATCTCGTTGATGCGGAAATAGGTGGAGAGCTCCATCGGACAGCGCACGCCCTTGGGCACGTAGACGAAGCTGCCGTCGGTGAAGACCGCCGAATTGAGCGCCGCGAAGTAATTGTCGCCCTGCGGCACCACCGTGCCGAGATAGCGCCGCACCAGCTCGGGATGCTCGACGATGGCATCGGAGATCGAGCCGAAGATCACCCCCATCTCCGCCAGCTTCTTGCGGAAGGTGGTCGCCACCGAGACGCTGTCGAAGACGTAGTCGACGGCGACGCCGGCCAGGATTTCCTGCTCCTTGATCGGAATGCCGAGCTTCTCGTAGGTCGAGCGCAGCTCGGGATCGACCTCGTCCAGGCTCTTGGGCCGCTCCTTGACCTTGGGCGCGGCGTAATAATGGATGTCCTGAAAGTCGATCGGCGGATATTGCGGCTTCTGCCAGGACGGCTCCTCCATGGTCAGCCAGCGCCTGTAGGCCGCCAGCCGCCACTCGGTCATCCATTCGGGCTCGCCTTTCTTGGCCGAAATCAGCCGGACGATGTCCTCGTTCAGCCCCTTGGGCGCCAGATCGCTTTCGATGTCGGTGACGAAGCCGAACTTGTACGCGCTGCCGGTATAATCCCGGACCGTCTCGAGGGCCGTCGCCATCACACTTCCTCCGATATCTTCGTTGCCGGCGCAGCGGGCTCGGCCAGCATGAACGCCTCGGGAATGGCCCGGCTCATCTCGCCGATGCTGATGCCGTCGAGGGCGTCGCGAATGGCGCCGTTGATCCTCTGCCAGTTGCTGCGCGCCGGGCAGAGCGTCTCGATGCAGCAATCGCCGTCGCTCTCGTCGATGCACTGGGTGAGCGCGATCGGCCCTTCGAGTGCTTCGATGACCTCCGCCACGCTGATCTGCGAGGCCGGACGCGCGAGCTCGTAGCCGCCATGCGCCCCGCGCTGCGAGCGCAGCAGGTCGGCCCGTCCGAGAAGCTTGAGGATCTTGCTCGCCATCGGTTGCGGGATGCTCGTGGCGGACGCGATCATCTGCGCGCTCGCCTGCCCCGGCGCACCCGCACCGACGGGCACGCCCTCGGCCGTCGGTCCGGCCAGAGCCTGCGCGCGCGCCAGATGGGTCATCATGACGATGCCGTAATCGGCGAGCTTGCTGAGCCTGATCAACGCATCGACCTCACCAGCGACGAGAACCCGGCGAACGACACGGGCCCGACAGGTCCACCGGCCTTCGAGCCGCATCGTGCCACGCGAACCGGACCGACGGGCCATAGCGGACCGGTCCGGTCCCCTTTGAGCGCAAGATGGCGTCTGAACGCCGGATGTCAAGCGCCGCGCGCGGTTCTCGAACGATGGCACCCGGCCCCGACCCGCGCCCCGGTGCGCGCCACGACGCGGGGGCGTTCCACGCTCCGGACCCACGGCTCTTCTTTCGATGTTCGCAAACGGGGTCGGCAAGAACGACGGGGGCGCCCGCGGGCGCCCCCGGCTCGTCCGACGATGCAGGATCAGGCGGCGGCGAGCAGCACCTTTTCCAGCTTCACCGTCGCCTCGGCCTCGTCCACATGGTCGATCGCGGCGACCTCGCGTGCCAGCCGCTCGAGAGCCGCGCGGTACATCTGCCGCTCGCTGTAGGACTGGTCGGTGTCGTCGGCGCGATGCAGTTCGCGCACCACCTCGGCGATCGAGACCGGATCACCGGAATTGATCTTCGCTTCATATTCCTGCGCGCGCCGGCTCCACATGACGTTGCGGCGCGGACGGGTGCGGATCTTGAGCGCATCCAGAGCGGACTGGATCTTCTCGCGGCTCGAGAGCTTGCGCATGCCCGACTTGTGCACCTTGTCGGTCGGCACCCGCAGGATCAGCTTCTCGTTCTCGAACGACACGACGAACATCTCGAGATCGATGCCGGCGATCGACTGCTTCTCGATGCCGGTGATCCGCCCCACCCCGTGACTGGGATAGACGATGTAGTCGCCGGGGGAATAAGAGGGCTCCTTGCCCGCCTTGCCTTCCGGAGTCCTGACTTCCGGAGCCTTGGCCTCCGTGGCCTTTGCCTCCGCGGCCTTGGCGGCGGTGGACCGGCCCCCTGCAGCGGCGGGCTTGGCCGAGGGGGCGGACGAAGAAGCGACCGATTGGGCCATTGCGTTGATGCTCCCGAGCGTTGACGACGAGCCGCGACGGTGCCGGAATGCCCGGACGATCGGGCGCGACACCCTCCGCACCGTCCGCCGCACGAGCCCCCGCCCGGGAACCCGGCATGGCGAGCGAAGCCGGCCGGCGCGATGTCGTCGTGATCCTCACTGACTTGATGTGGGAAATGTAGCACAATGCCCGCGCCATTACCACACGCAAGTTCGGGCCTTCGGATGAACGAAGCGTCACAAAGCCCGGTCGTGAGGCGACGCGCGCATCCGAAGCGCGAACAACATCACCGCTATTCAACTAACTGGATCGTCCGCCTCACGTCTTGGGCGGGTTCGGATCGAAATATTTCTCGAATTTGTTCTTCTCGTCCTTGTGTGCGTCGGCGTCCTCCGGCGGCTCGCCCTTGCGGGCGATGTTGGGCCAGGGTCCGGTCGAATATTCCCGATTGAGCTCGAGCCACTTTTCCGCCTCGCTCTCGGTGTCCGGCAGGATCGCCTCCGGCGGGCACTCCGGCTCACAGACGCCGCAGTCGATGCACTCGTCGGGGTTGATGACGA
>JAGREO010000127.1 GCA_020446525.1 Geminicoccaceae bacterium
GCTGGTTCCATTCGAGCCTGCTCGAAAGCTGCGGCACCCGCGGGCGGGCGCCCTATGATGCGGTGCTCACCCACGGCTTCGTGCTCGACGAGAACGGCTTCAAGATGGCCAAGTCGCGCGGCAACGTGATCTCGCCCATGGATCTGATGAAGACCCACGGCGCCGACATTCTCAGGCTCTGGGTCGCCTCGTCGGACTATGCGGACGATCTGCGCATCGGCGCGGAGATCCTCAAGGGTCAGGCCGACGCCTACCGGCGGCTGCGCAACACGCTGCGCTATCTTCTGGGCAATCTCGCCGGCTTCACCGAGGCCGAGCGTCTGACCCTGGACGAAATGCCCGAGCTCGAGCGCTGGGTGCTGCATCGGCTGACCGAGATCGACCGGCTGGTGCACGAGGCCAGCGCCGATTTCGACTTCGACCGGCTCTATGGCGGCATCCATCAGTTCTGCGCCGTCGACCTCTCCGCCTTCTATTTCGACGTGCGCAAGGACGCCCTCTATTGCGATCCGCCGTCCGGCATCCGCCGGCGGGCGGCGCGTACCCTGCTCGATCTGCTGTTCGACGCGCTGGTGCGCTGGCTGGCGCCGGTCTTGGTGTTCACCTGCGAAGAAGCCTGGGCGGTCCGCCATGCCGGCGATTCGTCGCGGCACGGCGGCAGCGTGCATCTCGAACTCTTCCCCAGGATCGATCCCGTCTGGCGCGACGACGCGCTGGCTGCCCGCTGGGAGCGGGTGCGTCGGGTGCGCCGGGTGGTGACCGGCGCTCTGGAGGTGGAGCGCCGGGAAAAGCGCATCGGCTCCAGCCTCGCCGCCGCACCCAGGGTGTTCCTTGGTCCCGACGACATGGCGGCGCTGGCCGGGCTCGATCTGGCCGAGCTCTCGATCACCAGCGACGTCACCCTGATCGAGGGCGCGCCGCCCGAAGGCGCTTTCGTGCTCGACGACGTGGCGGATGTCGGCGTGGTGGTCGAGCGCGCGAGCGGTGAGAAATGTGCCCGCTGCTGGCAGATCCGCCACGACGTCGAGACGTCGAGCATGCTCTGCGGCCGCTGCCGTCCGGCGGTCGAGGCGCGGGTCGCCGCGTGAGGGGGGATCCGGTGTCCCGGGGATCGCCTGCGGCCGGCGTGCCGGTGTTCGCCCTCTCGATCGCTCTTGCCGTTCTGGTGCTCGATCAGGTGACCAAGCTGCTGGCCCTGGACGGGCTCGGCACGGGCACCGTGATCGAGGTGACGTCCTTCTTCAACCTGGTGCTGGTGTGGAACAGCGGCGTCAGTTTCGGGCTGTTTCAGGGATGGGGGGAGGCCGGCCGCTGGCTGCTCGCGGGCTTCTCCGGTCTGGTGGCGATCGGCCTTCTGGTCTGGATATGGCGCGAGCCCCGGCTGCCCATGCGGCTGGCGCTGGCGCTGGTTCTTTCCGGTGCGGTGGGCAATCTGATCGATCGGGTGCGCTTCGGTGCCGTCGTGGATTTTCTCGATTTCCACCTGGCCGGGCACCACTGGCCGGCCTTCAACGTCGCCGACAGCGCCATCGTGGCGGGCGCCGTCCTGCTGCTGGTGGACAGCTTGTTTTTCGCCGCCGCGTCGCCAGATGATGGCTCCGCGGGCGTGCGATCGACAGCGGACGGCCGTGCGGACGATCGGGGCGGAGGGAATGGCCGGTGAGAGAGCGAGGTGAGATGATCCCCTTTTCGTGCATCGGACGTTCCTCGGCGCGGGGCGTCGCCGGTGCCGTCCTGGCGTCGGCTCTCCTGCTCGCCGGCTGCAGCGGCACCGTGCAGGAGAAGCTCGGCATGGGTGCGCGTGCGCCGGACGAATTCCAGGTCGTGCGCCGGGCGCCCCTGGTGATGCCGCCGGACTACAGGCTGCGTCCGCCGGGCGAAATCCAGGGCTCGGCTCGCCGCACCGTGGCCCAGGACGCGAAAGCCATCGTCACGGGCAACGGCGCCGCCACCATCGGCAATGTGAACGCGGCCGGTGCCTCGATCCGGCCGAGCGCCGCCGAGCGCGCGCTGCTCGCCGCGGTCCCGGTCGAGGCCCAGAGCGGCATCCGCGAGCAACTGCTCGAGGAGAACACGGCCCTCACCCAGCTCGACGAGAGCTCCTTTCTCTACGTGCTCGGCTGGCAGCGGGACGCCATGACCTACACCGATCCGGTGATCGACCCGAAGGCCGAGGCCGAGCAGCTTCGGCAGGGCGGCGGCGCGGCCGGCCGCGTGACCACCGAACGCACCGGCAGCAGGGTCGTGGTACCGGACGAGGCCGGCGGATGAACGGGAGATGGCTCGGCATGGCGGTGGCGATCGGGGTCACGGTGGCGCAGACGGCGCCCGTGCGCGCGGGGCTCTTCAACCCCGAGACCTTCACCCTCGACAACGGTATGCAGGTGGTGGTGATCCCCAACCACCGTGCTCCGGTGGTGGCGCACTGGGTCTGGTACAAGGTCGGCACCGCCGACAGTCCGCCCGGCAAGTCCGGCCTGCCGCACTTCCTCGAGCATCTGATGTTCAAGGCGACGGACGAGATCCCGTCCGGTGAGTTCTCCAAGATCGTCGCGCGCAACGGCGGCAACGACAACGCCATCACCTCCTACGACTTCACCGCCTATTTCCAGATGATCGCCAAGGACCGGCTCGAGCTGGTGATGGGCATGGAAGCCGATCGCATGGTCAACCTGAAGCTGACCGAGGACGTGGTGATCCCCGAGCGCGAGGTGGTGATCGAGGAACGCCGCTCGCGGGTGGAGAACGAGCCCGGCTCGCTGATGAGCGAGCAGCTCGCCGCCATCCAGTATCTCAATCATCCCTACCGCCTGCCGGTGATCGGCTGGATGCGGGAGATGCAGACCTACGACCGCCATGATGCCGTCTCGTTCTACGAAACGTGGTACGCGCCCAACAACGCGGTGCTGGTCGTGGCGGGCGACATCACGGCCGAAGAGCTGCGGCCGATGGCCGAGCGCACCTACGGCCGGATCGCACCGCGCGACGTGCCGGCGCGCCATCGGGTGGGCGAGCCGCCGCAGCGGGCCGAGCGGCGGCTGGAACTGGCCGATCCCCGTGTCCGCCAGCCGAGCCTGGTGCGCTCCTGGCTGGCACCCAGCTACACCGCCGACCCGCCGGGCGTGGTCGGTGCCGGTGGCGGGGCCTCCGGTGCGGGCAACGCGGAGACCGGCGCGCCACCGGCTGCGGCCTATGCGCTCGAGGTGGTCTCCGAGCTCTTCGGCAGGGGCGGCACAAGCCGGCTCTACAAGGCGCTGGTGGTGGATCGGCCGCTCGCCGCCGGTGTGGGCAGCTATTACAGCGGCACCGCCCTCGATCCGACCAGCTTTCGCATCTATGCCAGTCCGCGCCCGGGCGTCACCCTGGACGCGCTCGAAGCGGCGCTCGACGAGCAGGTGGCGTTGCTGGTGGCCGAGGGCGTGAGCGAGGAGGAACTGCAGCGGGTGAAGAAGCGGATGAAGGCGCAGGCCGTCTATGCCCGTGACAGCCTGAGTGGCGCCGCCCGCACCTTCGGTGCCGCCTTGACCACCGGACAGACGGTGGCCGACGTCGAAGCCTGGCCCGATCGGATCGACGCCGTGACCGTCGACGAGGCGAACGCCGTCATCCGCCGCGTCTTCGTCGATGCGCGCTCGGTCACCGGCCGTCTGGTGCCGCAGGCGGCGGTCGAAGAGGCCGGTGTGGCCCGGGACGCGACACCGTCACCGGCCGCCGCGGGCGACGGCGAGGCGGTGCCGGCGGCGATGGACGGCGAGGGCGGGACCGCTCGATGAGTGCCGGACCCGACGGACGTGGCGGAACCTGGGAAGACAGCGGATCGGAACGGATGCATGGTTCAAGGTGCCACGACCTTCGAGCGCGGCGTGCCGCGCGGGCCGGCCGCATCGGTTTCTGGCGCGGCGCCCTTTTCGGGCTGGCCGGTTTGACGGCGGCGGTTCTCACACCGGCGGCGCGCGCGGCCGACGTGCGGGAAGTCGTCTCGCCCGGCGGGATCGTGGCCTGGCTGGTCACCGAGCCTTCCATTCCGTTCCTCTCCCTCACCGTGCAGTTCAAGGGTGGTGCCGCCACCGACCCGGAGGGCAGGGACGGCCTCGCCTACATGCTCTCGGGTCTGCTCGACGAAGGGGCCGGACCCTATGACAGCCAAGCGTTCAGGGCGGAGATGGAAGACAATGCCATCGGCCTTTCGTTCGACGCCGATCGCGACAATCTCTCGGGCTCGCTGCGCACGCTCACCGAAACCCGCGAGCACGCCTTCGACCTGCTGCGTCTGGCGCTGACAGCACCGCGCTTCGACGAGGAGCCGGTCGAGCGGGTGCGTCAGCAGATCCTCACCGATCTGACGCGGCGCGAGACCGACGCCGATTATCTGGCCGCACGCGCCTGGTTCGAGAACGCCTTCGCCGGCCACCCCTATGCCCGGCCGACCCGCGGCCGGATCGAGACCATCTCCGGCATCGGAGTGGCGGACCTCGAGCGGTTCGTCGAGGAGCGTCTGGCACGGGACACGATGACGATCGGCGTGGCCGGCGACATCACGCCCGAGGAACTGGCGCCGCTGCTCGATTCGACCTTCGGTGCGCTGCCGGCCCATGCGACGGGCGTCGATCTCGAGCCGGCCGTGCCCGCCACCGGGCGGACGATCGTCACGCCGCTGGACAATCCGCAGAGCGTGGTGGTCTTCGGCCATGGCGGTATCGCCCGCAAGGATCCGGACTACTATCCGGCCTATGTGGCCAACTACATTCTCGGCGGCGGCGGGTTCAGCTCGTGGCTGACCGAGGAGGTGCGCGAGAAGCGGGGGCTCGCTTATTCGGTCTATTCCTACCTCTACGACACCGATTTCGCACCGCTCTGGATGGGCGGGGTCGCCACCCGCAACGATCAGGTGGCACAGTCGCTGCGCCTGATCCGCGAGCAGATCGACAAGATGCGCCGGGGCGACCTCGAGGCGGAAGATCTGGCCGACGCCAAGACCTATCTGACCGGCTCGTTCCCGCTGCGCCTGACCTCGAACGACCAGATCGCCCGCACCCTGGTCGGCATGCAGGTCTACGATCTCGGCATCGACTATCTCGACACCCGCAACGCCGAGATCGAGGCGGTGACGATGGACGACGTCAAGCGGGCGGCGGCGCGTCTTCTGGCGGGCGATTTGCTGGTGAGCGTGGTCGGTGCCCCCCAGGGCCTCGACGGCTGAGAGCCGCCCGCCCGGCAGCAACGCCGGCGCCGGCGACGGGGCCGAGCGTGTCATCGTCCGGCTGTCCGAGGGCGTGGTCAACCGGATCGCCGCCGGCGAGGTGGTCGAGCGGCCGGCTTCGGTGGTCAAGGAGCTGGTCGAGAACGCGCTCGATGCCGGCGCCCTGCGGATCCGGGTGGCGGTCGAGGGGGGCGGCACCGCGCTGATCCTGGTCGAGGACGACGGCTGCGGCATGGGCCCCGCCATGCTGCCGGTCGCCCTCGAGCGCCACGCCACCTCCAAGCTCGCCGACGAACAGCTCGTCGACATTCGCACGCTGGGCTTTCGCGGCGAGGCGCTGCCGTCGATCGGTTCGGTCGCGCGCATGGTCCTCACCAGTCGCGACGGCACCTCGTCCGACGATGGCGGGACCGCCTGGCGGCTGAACTGCGAGGCCGGGGTCCTCTCCGACGTGACGCCGGCGCCGGGGCCGCGCGGCACGCGGATCGAAGTGCGCGACCTCTTCTTCGCCGTGCCCGCGAGGCGCAAGTTCCTCAAGAGCCCGCGGCGTGAGAACCAGCTCGTCCGCGAGACCGTCGAACGGCTGGCCATGGCCGCACCCGGCGTCGGCTTCGAGCTCAGCGTCGACGGCCGCACGGTGCTCACGCTCGAGCCGGTGCTCGATCCCGCCGCCCGGGTGCACGCCCTGCTGGGCCGCGACGTCGCAGGCAACACGCTGGTGATCGAGGCCGAGCGCGAGGGGGTGCGCCTTTGGGGCATCGCCGCCCTGCCGACGCTTGCGCGCAACCACGCCCGTCATCAGTTCCTCTTCGTCAACGGCCGGCCGGTGCAGGACCGGCTGCTCAAGGGCGCCCTGCGCGGCGCCTATGGCGATCTCCTGTTCCACGACCGCCAGCCGGTCGCCGCTCTCTTCCTCGACGTCCCGCCGGCACTGGTCGACGTCAACGTGCATCCGGCCAAGGC
>JAGREO010000128.1 GCA_020446525.1 Geminicoccaceae bacterium
TTGGCGTGGTTCTTGGCGGCGATGCGCGCCAGATCGGCGCTGCGATCGCCGTAGCGCTGGAAATAGGTCTGCGCGATCCGCCCGAAGATGCCGGCGAAGCCGCCCTCGACGTCGGCTTCCTCCTTGCGATAGGAGGCACTCAGGAGTGCGTCGCTGACCTGCGCGAGCGGCGTCGCCGTCATCTTCTCAGCGCCGACGACGAGTGCGGTCCGTCCACGGCCGGCATCGACGAAATCGAGCGCCGCATGAAGGGCCGCCGAGCCCGTCGCGCAGGCATTCTCCAGATGCACCGCCGGAACGTGCGTCAGTCCCTCGAGGATCATCGAAGGGAGCGCCCCTTCGAAGCCCTGCCTGGAAAACCCGTTGTTCATCACGCCGACGAACACGCCCTCCACGTCCGACGGAGCGATGCCGGCATGAACGAGCCCATCTCCGCAGACGCGCGCCATCAGGCTCTCGACGTCGGGCTCTTCGAGCTTGCCGAAAGGTGTGTGACTCCAACCGACGATGCAGGCGCGGGTCATGAAAAGAAAGGTCCGCGTGGGTTGTCGTGCATGTTCGCTGAAAGGGGACGGTAAGATCGGCGGCGCCCGCTTGCAAGCTTCGACGTTCCATGCAATGGCGCCGAAGCGGGCGGGACCGCCGACCTCGTTCGTTCGTCCCGCCCCGGTGTCGCGCTTCGCTCTTGGAGGAACCATGCGCCTTTGGATCACCGCCCTCGTCGCGGCGGCGGCTCTGACCACCGCCGCGTCCGCGGAAACGCTCCGCCTGTCGCACAATACGAGCGACACGACCACATGGCAGAAGGGGGCGCAGAAGTTCGCCGATCTGGTCGAGGAGAAGACCGGCGGCGAGACGACCGTCCGCGTCTTTCCGAATGCCCAGCTTACCGGCGGCGACCAGATGAAGCAGGCCGAGATGGTCGGTCGCGGTGCTCTGGACTTCGTCGTCACCTCGGCGATCAACGTGACACCGCTGGTGCCGGAGATGGCCGTCTTCTCCCTGCCCTATCTCTACACCGACTATGCCGAGGTCGACGCCACGACGCAGGGTGCGCCGGGCGAGAGGATGGCCGAAATCATGGCCGAGCACGGCGTCAAGGTGCTGGCCTGGGGCGAGAACGGCTTTCGCGAGGTGACCAACAACGTCCATCCGATCAAATCACCGGCCGATCTCGAGGGCCTGAAGATGCGTGTGGCGGGGCCGATGTACATCGACGTGATGAACGCGCTCGGCGCGAACCCGCAGCAGATGCAGTGGACCGAGACCTTCCCGGCCCTGCAGCAGGGTGTGGTCGACGGCCAGGAAAACCCGATCGGCGCCGTCATCATCCCGCAGCGGGTCTACGAGGTGCAGAAGTACATCACCCCCTGGCACTATTCCTACGATCCCCTGTTCCTCGGTGTCTCGCAGCAGTTGTGGGACAGTTGGGACGCGGACAAGCAGGCGAAGATCGAGGCCGCCGCCGAGGAGGCAATGGCCTATCAGATCGCCGTGAGCCGCGAGGACACCGCGAGCGGCATCGATTTTCTCAAGGAAAAGGGAATGGAGGTCTACGAGCCGACACCCGAGGAGATCGAGGCCTTTCGCGAGGCGACCAGGCCCGCCTTCGACGCATGGGCCGCCAAGATCGGCGAAGACCTCGTGGCGACCTTTCAGGAAACGATCGCGGCCACGGCGAAGAACTGACGACTTCCGGCCGGGCGACCGGGCGGTCCGGGGCTTCGCCGGACCGCCCGCGGTCATCGCACGCCGGGGCCACCGGATGAACTGATCGCCGCATGTGGCTCGCATCGAACTTCGAGAAGATCGTCTGCGCCGTCATCTTCGCGGCGATGACGGCGATCGGCTTCGCCAACGTCGTGGTGCGCTACCTGACCAGCCACTCGTTCGCCGCCACCGAGGAGATCCTGGTCAACGGCTTCGTCCTGATGACGGTCTTCGGCGCCGCCATCGCGGCACGACGCGGCGAGCATCTGGCGGTCACGCTGTTCTACGATCGTCTGGGAACGCGCGGTCGGATGGTGCTCCTGTGGCTGCAGGCGGCGCTGGCTGGCATCCTCCTGCTGCTCTCCACCTGGTTCACGGGCGAACTCGTGGCCAATCAGATGCGCAGCGGCACCACGTCCTATGGGCTGCAGCTTCCGGCCTGGTGGTACACCATCGGGCTGCCGCTGGCTTTTCTGCTCGTCTTCGTCCGTTTCGTGCAGCATGCAGCAGGGGAGCACCGCGCTCTCGCCGCGGAGAACGACACCGATGCCTGAGATCGGTGTCGGTACGCAGATGGTGGCGCTCTTCTTCCTCCTGCTCGCGCTGCGCCTGCCGGTGGCCTTCGCGCTCGGTCTTTCGGCGATTTGGGCCATGTGGCGGCTCGGCTTCGGCCTCGATCTGGCCGGCGATCTCATCGCCGCCGGCATCGCCAAGTTCGCGCTGCTCGCCATTCCGTTCTTCATTCTCGCCGGCAACCTCATGGGCAGCGTCGGGATCGCCGCGCGTATGATCCGCTTTTTCCGGATCCTCGTGGGCGGCCTGCCCGGCGGCATGGGCGTCGTGGGCACCGTCGTCTGCCTGTTCTGGGGTGCCGTCAGCGGCTCGGGGCCGGCCTCGGTCGCGGCCATCGGCCCGCTGATCGTCAAGGGCATGGCTCAAGACGGTTATGCGCGCGCCTTCGCCGCCGGCCTCGTGTGCACCGGTGCCGCCCTTTCCATCGTCATCCCGCCCTCGATCGGTCTGGTGGTCTACGGCGTGATCGCCGAAACCTCGATCGCCGACCTCTTCATCGCGGCGATCGTCCCGGGCTTGGTCTGCGGCCTCCTGATGCTCCTGGCCCTGCCCTTCGCACACATCTATCGCGAGCCGGTGGCCGGTGGTCCGGGTCTCGCGGCGCTGATCGACGACGATGATGACGACCTGCCCTACGGCCAGCGCCTCTATCGCGCCTTCAAGGATGGTTTCTGGGGTCTCCTGACTCCGATCGTGATTCTCGGCGGCATCTATTCGGGCATCTTCACGCCGACCGAAGCCGCCATCGTGGCCACGGTCTACGCGCTGGCGATCGGCGCCTTCGTCCATCGCACGCTGACCTTCGCGTCCTTCTACGAGACCTTGTGGGAATCGGCCGCCTCGTCGGCCGTGGTGATGCTGGTGGTCACCTATGCCGGCCTGTTCGGATGGGTGGTCACCGTCGACGACCTCGTCGGCCGATATTCGGCGGGCCTGCTCGGCCTCAGCGACGAGCCCTGGATCATCCTGGCCGTGGTCCTCGTGGTGATCCTCGTCGCCGGCATGTTCATGGACGCGATCACCATCATGTTCATCGCCCTGCCGATCTTCCTGCCGGTGGCCCACCAACTGGGGTGGGATCCGGTCTGGTTCGGCGTCACCGTCATGATCGCTCTCGCGATCGGCCTGTTCACGCCACCTGTGGGCATCAACCTCTTCGTCGCGGCCTTCGTCACACGCCTGCCGTTGCACGCGATCGCCGCCGGTGCCCTGCCCTTTCTGGTCACCAGCCTGATCGGCCTTGCCGTGGTCGCCGCCTTCCCCTGGCTGTCACTCTTCCTGGTCGACGCGTTGAAGTGACGACACGCAACGAGACGACGTGAAAAATCAAGCAAACATTCTACTTCAAGTTTAGGTTCATACCGCCTATGCAGGCGCCACAGGAATGGCGCGGCCGTTCCTGACCAGTTCGATCGACACGGCAGGCGAGATTGAGCGCGCGCGACGCCCTTTGGGATCTGGCCCTGCCCGCCAGCCTCGCAGCCGGTGCCGCCACGGCGGCATCGTTGGCCTTCGATGGGCCCGGATGGTGCACGCAGGGGGCGGCGCTGGCGACCGTCGCCTTCTCCGCCACGGCGCTGGTCCACGAACGCGCGCTGCGGCGACGCTTGCGCGCCCGCAACGACGCGCTCGACCTCGAGCTGGTCGCGGCGCGTGATGCGGCGCGTGAGGCCGAGCGCGCCAAATCGCTCTTCCTGGCCAGCATGAGCCACGAGATCAGAACGCCGATGACCTCGGTGCTCGGCCTCACGGATTTTCTCGCCGAGGAACCGCTGGGCGGCCGGGCCGCGCGCTACGTCCGCACGCTGCGCCAGTCGAGCGAGCAGTTGCTCGCCATCATCAACGACATCCTCGATTTCATGCAGATCGATTCCAACGGCCTCGCCCTGGCACGCACGCCTTTCGATCTGCACGCGCTCATCGACGAGGTCGGCACGGTGATGCGGCCCCAGGCGGAGCTCAAGGGTCTCGAGTTCCACATCGATGCCGCCGACGGGCGATCGGCGCGGCCGCTGGTCGGCGACGCCCGGCGATTGAAGCAGGTGCTGTTCAATCTGATCGGCAACGCGATCAAGTTCACCGCCGAAGGTGTGGTGACCCTGCGCTATCGTCAGGCCGCCGACGCCGACGGCAGGGCGGCCGTGACCATCGAGGTCGAGGACACCGGCATCGGCATCGAAAACCATCTGGCCGAGGAGCTGTTCGCCGCCTTCCGCCAGGACGAGACCCACCAGCGGCTGGCGCCGGGCGGCACCGGCCTCGGTCTGACCATTTCCAGACGGCTGATCGATGCGATGGGCGGCGACCTCCGCTGCGCCAGCGTACCCGGCGAGGGCAGCCTCTTTCAGGTCACGCTGGGCCTGGAGACGGCGGATCACCTCACCGCGACGGCGGACCGGGACGAGGCCACGCAGGAACGACCGCTGCGGATCCTCGTCGCCGAGGATTCCTACCTCAATCAGGAACTGCTGACCGAGCTGCTCGTCCGGCGGGGTCATCGCGTGGTGATGACCGGCGACGGCGAAGCGGCGCTGGAGCGCGCCGAAGACGAAGAGTTCGATCTGATGATCTTCGATATCGGCATGCCGGTCATGGACGGCGAGACCGCCATGCGCACGCTGCGGCAGCGCCCGGGGCTCAATCACGAGACACCGGCGATCGTGCTGACCGCCAACGTGATGGAAAACGACAAACGACGCTATCTTTCGGCGGGCTTCGACGGCTTCGCCACCAAGCCGATCGACCGGATCACCTTCTTCGAATCGATCGAAAAGCTGACACGGCGCCGCCTCACGGACGCCCCCGCCGACCCTTCGCCGGAGCCCGTCGCACCCCCGTCGCAGGCGGTCGTGGAACCGCTCGCGTCGCCGAACGACGACGTTCTCGACCTGGCCATCATCGAGCAGATCGTCGCCACCACCGGCGAGGCCTGGGTACGGCCGCGCATGCAGCGCGCCCTTGCCGCGGCCGAAGCCTTCCTGACCGACGCCGTCACCCTGACGGACGAGGAAGAGCTCAAGCGCGCCGCGCACAAGCTCGTCGGCAGTGCGCGCAATTTCGGCCTCGCCGCCCTCGCCGACGAAGCCGCCCGCATCGAGCATCGAGGACAATTTCCCGCCGCCGACGCCGCGAGAATGCGGCAACTCGTCCAGAACAGCCGCGCGGCACTGACCGCTCGCGACCTCCTACCGGCGGACGCGGATCACCAGCAGCGACGCTCCGCCGAAGCCGCGTCGAGCTAGCACAATTCTGCGCGTACCGCTTCGGTCGCCGGTCGATGGCAGGGCTCGACCGCGGCTTTCGTCCAGATCGACCACAGGCGTTCGGCCACGGTGTCCCAGCTGTGGGTACGGGCGATTTTCTCGGCGGCGGCGCGTCCCATGGCCTTGGCCTCCGCCGGATCGTCGAGCAGGCGCTCCACGGCCGAGGCCAGGGCTTCGGGATCGCTCGCATCGACCAGCAACCCGGTGCGGCCGTGCTCGATCATCTCGGTGATACCGCCGCGGCGACTGCCGACGACCGCCAGTCCGCAGGCCATCGCCTCGGCCAGGGGCAGTCCGAAGCCCTCCTCGCAAAGCGACGGCTGAACGAAGATCGTGCCCAGACTCATGAGCCGGGCGATGGTGTGGTGCGGCACGCTGCCCAGCCATGCGACACGATCCCTGAGGGCCGGCGGCACCATGGTCCGCAACGCATCCTGCAGGCTCGAGCGCCCGCGGACGACCTGACGCAGCACACGCGTCATCAGATCAGCGCCATAGAAGGCGAGAGCCGAACGCATCGGCGGATCGCCGGCGATCAACTGCACGTAGGAATAGGGCAGGAGCGCCACCGGCCCCGCCATGACCAGCTCGAGACGCGGATGACGTCCCGCCAGCCGGGTGAACGCGTCGATCAGGACGTGCGGCCCCTTCTCGGGCGAGACCCGGCCGACGAAGAGAAGACGCGGTGCCGCGTCGCGGGCCTCTTCGGTGTCGAGCCTGAAGGTCGCGATGTCGACGCCGTTGCCGAGCGCCCGTATCCGCGTCGCCAGCGTCGGAAACGCCTCGGACAGGCGACCCGCCAGCCAGTTGGAGCAGGCGCACACCGCGTCGAACCGCGCGAGCCTCTGCTGCGCCAGGTCCCGCGGCAGGCGCAACAGGGCTTCGTCGTGCAGATGCAGCACCAGCCGGGCGTCGGGTGCGGCCCGTCGGATCGCGGGCGCGAATTGCGGATAGGTCATCAGATGCACGACGTCGGGGCGAAGCTCCCGGATCAGCGCGCACACCGCCCGCACGTAACCCGCATAATAGGAGCGCCGGGCGAAGACCGGCAGCCCCCGGCCGGCGATCCCCTGAACGAGTTCCATCGCCCGATAGAAGAACCGTCCCCGCGCCGCCACGCGATGGATGGTGACGCCGGCGACCGAGCGCTCGAGCGCGTGCTGACCGTCGGCCCGCGGTGCGACGACGTGGAGGTCGCAGCGGTCGGCCAACCGGTCGGCGAGAGCGCGCGTCACGATCGCCACCGATCCGTGCTCCGACCCCTGCCCCACCAGCGGATCGCGCGGCTGGGACACCATCAGCACCTTCAGCCGGGGCGTGGGCGCCGCGAGGGACGCGGCAACTTGCCGACCGGCCAAAGTCGGTTCAAAAAGCGTCGGCATTCGCTCGCCCGACACATCGCTCATCGAAACGGTCGCTCCCGGAACGGACGCCATGCATCGTCGACAGAACATCCAGGCATGCGCGGCCGATCCCTCTATGCGCGAAATTAATTCCGGTCCAGCTTCATCGTCCGGTGTCCACACCGCGATGCGTCTCCGTGTCCGCGCGGACCCGCTCTCACCATGGTTCCGCGCGATTCTCGACGGCTCCAGCCGCATCGAAGGCGTCGAAGCCGGCGTGTCCGACGGCGAAATCGTGATCGACGGCACGCCGTGCCGCGGCGAAGTGTGGTCCTTCGCCATCGACGGCGGCGACTGGCGGCACGCGGGATCGGCCGCACTCTGGGCCGGCCGGCGGACCGCCGCCGCCGCCCTGCTCGCACGACCGGCGGGCGCACCGGACCATCCGGCCGTCGTCGTCGACCAGGTGCAAATCAAGACGGTGCCGCACGACCCGGCCGCGACCCGAGAGCGCCTGCTCGATGCCGCAGCCGCGATGCCGGCGCGGGTGATCCGCCGGCGCATGGCCGGCGTGGCCGATCCGCGCATCGCCCCGATCGATACACCCGGACTCGCGAACTGGCGCCGGCGCCTGCTGCCGGCCGCGCTCGTACGCAACCTCCTGGTGCGGCTCTGGCGCGAGCGGCTCGAGGAGCGCTGGACCATCGGCATCGTCGATCGCCCACCCGCCGAACTGATGGCCGCCGAACTGATGGCCGCCGAACTGATGGCCGACCCGCTCGCAATTGGCATCGAAGCGGCGCCGATCCGCTGGCTCGAGCCACGGCCCGCGGGCTATCTCGCCGATCCGTTCGCCGCCGTTCACGCCGGAGCCGTCCAGCTCTTCGCCGAAGCCTGCGATTTCGACCGGCGCAAGGGCTATCTGGTCACCGCAGCACTCGACGATCTCACCCGGACCACCGACACCCGCACCGTCCTGGAAGAGCCGCACCATCTCTCCTTCCCGCAGGTGTTCGAGCACGAGGGCCGATGGTGGATGCTGCCCGAGGCGGTGCAGTCCGGCCGGATCGACCTCTACCGCGCCGACCCCTTCCCCGACCGCTGGAAACGTGTCCGCACACTCGTCGAAGACTTCGCCGGCGCCGATCCCGTTCTCCATCGCCACGAGAATTGCTGGTGGCTCTTCGCCACGGACCACGCGCAGCAGGACGAGACCACCTTGTGTCTCTTCCATGCGCCGGACCTGGAGGGCCCCTGGCGGCCGCACCCGATGAACCCCGTCAAGACCGACATCGGCTCGGCACGGCCGGCGGGCCCGCTCTTTCGCCGCGGCGCCGATCTGATCCGCCCGGCGCAGGACTGCAGCCGGCGCTACGGCGGTGCGGTCGTGTTCAACCGCGTGCTGGCGCTCGATGCCCGGGTCTACGTCGAAGAGACCGTCGGACGTCTCGATCCGGACCCGGCCGGTCCCTGGCCGCACGGTCTGCACACGCTCACACCCATCGGTGACGGCCGCAGCCTGATCGACGGCAAACGCGAGCACTTCTCCTGGCGCCGCTGGGCGCACGGCCTGAAGCAGTTGCTTTGACGCCGGCCCGACCCGCGCCGGTGCTGCAGAAGCTGGCCCTGAACATGGGCTCGGTGGTGATCGGCCGCGTGGTGTCCGTCGCCGTCGGCTTCTTGAGCATCGCACTCCTGACCCGCCATCTGGGGCCCGAAGGCTACGGCGAATACCGTATCGTCCTGACGCTCACCGGCATCGGCGCCATCTTCGCCGACCTCGGCCTGCAACTCGTGATCCTGCGCGAGATCGCCGACCCCGAGCGCCACGATGGGCGGATCCTCGGTGCCGGTCTCACACTGCGCCTCGTGACGACCGCGCTGGTCATGCTGATCGTCGCCCTGGCGACCCGGTTCCTGCCCTATGCCGAGCCGGTGCTGCTCGGCGTCCTCGTCGCCGCCCCCTACTACGTCCTCTACCAGTGCTGCCAGATGCTGCAGGGCGTGTTCGAGAAGCACCTGCGGCAGGGGCGCCAGATGCTGGCCGAAACCGCGGGCGGCCTGACCATGCTGGCCTGCGTCTGGCTCGCCATGCTGCTCGACGCCGGCGTCGTCGCCATGGTCGCGGGCCTGCTCGCCGGCGGTGTCGTCCAGTTCGCCCTGGTGTGGCTCTTCGCTGCAAGGCTCGAGCCGATGCGCCCGATCATCGACCTCGATCGCTGGCGCCGGCTCCTGCGGGCCGGCCTGCCCATCGCCGGCTCGAAGATCGCGCTGATGGCGATCCTGCGCGGCGACATCCTCATCCTCTCGGTGCTCGGCACGGCCACGGCCGTCGGTCTCTACGGCGTGCCGAGCAAGATGTTCGAGATCCTCTCGCACCTGGCCTCGATGTTCGGCGGCATGCTCATGCCGATGCTGCTCGCGGCGCTGGCTTCCGGCGATCCGCGCGCCACCGGCCGCACCGTCGCGGGCGCGCTCGACGCGATGCTGGTCTTCGGCGCCGGTGTCGTGATCTGCTTTGCCGCCTTCGGCGCCGAACTGCTCGACCTCGTCGCCGGCGACGCCTTCGTCGAAGCCCACCTCGCCCTGGTCCTGATCGGCGTCGCCATCGCCGCCAATGCCGCCGCCCAGATCTTCCGCTTCCTGCTGCTGGCGATGGACCGGCAGCGGCAGATCATGCGGATCGACCTGATCGCCTTCGGCATCGCACTCGTCGCCTATCTGATCCTCGTCCCGCTCTTCTCCTATCCGGGCGCCGCCCTGGCCACGGCCCTGGTCGAGACGGCACTGGCCGGCCTGCTCGCATGGCGCGCGTTCTCCAGCGGCAGGCTCGCCCGGGCCCGTCCCCGCATCCTGCGCATCCTGCTCTGCGCCGGACTCACCTTCCTCGCCATGCGCTTCGCCGCCGATCAGGGATGGCACTGGTTCCTCGCCATGAGTGCCGGCGGCCTGCTCTACGGCACGGCCCTGCTGGCCGCCGGCGCCGTGCCGCTGGCCCTGCTCCGCGGACGCAAGGGCCCACCCGCCACCGACGAAAGCGGCACCGAACCCGGATGACGACCGCGGCGTCTCCCGCGCACGACGCGGCGCGGATTGCGCGCATTTAACTGGCTGCGCCGAATCCGCGGTGCTACCAGCGCACGCCTTTGAGCCTCGAAGAGCGAGAAACGCCTTGGCGGTCGCGATCGGAACGACGTTGCGTCGCATGGGCGACATGGCGGTCCTGCGCTGGCTGATCGCCGGCCTCCTCGTCGGTCTCGGCCTCTGGCTCTTCCACCACGCATGGGCCGGCGTCCGCTGGCACGAGGTGGAGGCGGCTCTCGCCGCCATGCCGGTCACGCGCGTGATCCTCTCTTTCGCCTTCACTCTCCTGGGCTTCGCCGCGCTGGGTGCCTACGACGTCCTCGCCCTCGCCTGCGTGGCACCCGGACGCGTGCCGAGGCGGCTGGCGGCGGCGACCGGCATGGTCAGCTATGCCTTCTCCAACGCGCTCGGCTTCCACGTCCTGACGGGCGGCAGCATCCGCTATCGCATCTATGCCCGCGCCGGGCTGGAGCTCGCGGATGTCGGCCGGATGGTCGCCATCGCCATCGCCACGCTCTGGCTCGGCCTCGCCACCCTGATCGGCGCCGGACTGCTGCTCGATCCCCAGGGCGTTCCGCTGCTCGATCGGCTCGGCGTGACGGCGGAACGGCTGCTCGGCCTCCTGCTCGCCGGCGGCGTCGCCGGCATCGTCGCCTGGCTCTGGACCGGCGACCGGCGGGTGAGCGTCGCCGGCTGGACGGTGCACATGCCGCACGGCCGCAACGCGCTCGCCCAGGTCGCCATCGGCACGATCGACGTGGCGGCGGCCGCGGCCGCGCTCTACGTCCTCCTGCCGGGCGACGTGACCGGCGGCTTCGCCCCCTTCCTGGTCGTGTTCACGGTGGCCGTGGTGCTCGGCATGGCGAGCCACGCCCCGGGCGGGCTCGGCGTCTTCGAGGCGACCATGGTGCTGGGCCTCCAGGCGGGCGGCCGCGCGGATGTCCTGGCGGCACTGCTCGTCTTTCGCGTCGTCTACTATTTCGTCCCGCTGGTTCTGGCGGCGGTCGGCCTCGCCCTCCTCGAGATGCGCGGCCGCTGGGGCCCCCTCGGAGAAAAGGCGCGTTTCGTTCGCAGGGTGCTGCGCCCGGGCATACCGCCGGTGGTGGCCGGCTCCGTCTTCCTCGGCGGCGTCGTCCTGCTGGTCTCGGGCAGCCTGCCGGCCGAGAGCGCGCGCATGGACATGATGCGCGACCTGCTGCCGCTGCCCTTCGTCGAGGCGTCGCATCTCTTCGCCAGCACCGTGGGCCTGCTGCTGGTCGTCATGACCCGCGGCCTCGCCCGGCGCATCGCCGCGGCACGCCGGACGACCCTCGTCCTGCTGCTCGCCGGCGCCCTCTTCTCCCTCGCCAAAGGGCTCGACTACGAGGAGGCGGCGATCCTGCTCGGCTTCGCCGGCTTGTTGTGGCTGTTTCGCGATGCCTTCTACCGCAAGGGCGACGCGGGCGCCCTGCGCCCCTCACCCGGATGGCTGCTGCTCGGTCTCGCGGCACTGGCCGTCGCCACCTGGGTCGGCTTTCTCGCCTACCGGCACGTCGACTATGCCGACGATCTCTGGTGGCAGTGGGCCTGGAACGCCGACGCACCCCGCTTCCTGCGGGCGACGCTGGTGCTCTCCCTGCTCGCCCTCGCCCTGCTCGCCGACGCCTGGATCAACCGCGCGCAGGCGGCGGACGAGGTGCCGGCGACCCTTCCGGCCGAAGTACCGGCGATCGTCGCCGCCTGCCCGGATACCCAGGCCAACGTCGCGCTCCTGGGTGACAAGCGCATCCTGCTCGCCGAGAAGCGCGATGCGTTCGTCATGTACGGCGTGGCGGGGCGCAGCTGGATCGCCATGGGTCCGCCGATCGGCGCCGCCGCTTCGGCGGGCGAGCTGATCTGGCGCTTCGCCGAGCGGGCTGATCGCGCCGGTGCCCGCGCCGTCTTCTACCAGGTGCCCATGAGCTCCGTGCCGGCCTTTCTCGATCTCGGCTATTCGCTCCTGAAGACCGGCGAGATCGCCGATGTCGATCTGACCGGCTTCACGCTCGAAGGACCCGCCCGCCAGCCGTTCCGCTACGCCCATGGGCGCGCCGCACGCGACGGGTTGAGCTTCGACGTGCTGCCGAGGGAACGGGTACCGGCCGAAATGGAGGCGCTGCGTGCCGTGTCCGACGCCTGGCTCGCGACCCGGCACGGCGCCGAGAAGGGCTTCTCGCTCGGCCGATTCGAGCCCGCCTACATCGCACGCTTCGATTGCGCGGTGATGCGCCGCGGCGGCGAGATCGTCGCGTTCGCCAACCTCTGGCGCGGCGCCGACCGGTTCGAGCTCTCGGTCGACCTGATGCGCTATCGCCCGGATGCCCCGCGCGTCGTCATGGACGCGCTCTTCGCCAATCTGATGCTCTACGGCAGGGACGAAGGCTACAGATGGTTCAATCTCGGCGCGGCACCTCTGGCCGGTCTCGCGGATCACCCGCTCGCTTCGACCTGGAACAGGATCGGCACGGCGATCTATCGCCGCGGCGACGAATGGTACAATTTCGAAGGGCTGCGAGCCTTCAAGCAGAAATTCGATCCCGTCTGGTCGCCGCTCTACATCGCCTGTCCGGGCGGATTGGCCCTGCCCCGCGTGCTGCTCGACATCGCCACCCTGATCGCCGGCGGTCCGCTGCGCCTCGTCCATCGCTGATCGGCCTGCTGCTCGGCACGGCGTTGCTCGGGGCGCTGCCGGCCCGTGCCGGGGAACCGCTCCGGCTCCCCGGCGGCGGACGCCTGGGCACGCCCGCCATCCTGCGGCCGGCGGACGCGCCGCAGGCGGTGATCTACCTCTTCTCCGGTCTCGACGGCTGGACGCGCGTCATGCAGGAGACGGCGGAGGCGCTGGTCGACGAGGGCGCCGTGGTCGTGCCGATCGACTCCAGCCTCTACCGCCGGGCGCTCGACGCCGATGCCGGAGAATGCCTCTATCTCATCGGCGAGATCGAGAATTCCAGCCGCATCCTCGAGGAGAAGCTCGGCATCACGACCTACCTGTCGCCGATCCTGGCTGGAACCGGGTTCGGCTCGGGCGTCGCCTATGCCGCCCTCGCCCAGGCGCCGGCCGCCACCATCGCGGGCGCCCTGAGCGACGGCCTCGTCACCGAAGTGACCACCCGCATCCCGCTCTGCGCCGGGGCGGCGGCGACCGGCGATGCCACCCGCGGCTACACCTACGCCCCCGTCGCCCGGCTGCCCGGCTTCTGGCGCATCGGCGTCCGTCCGCATCGACGCGATTTCGATCGCTCGGCACCCTATGCCGCCGCGAACGACAAGACGGTGCGCGTCCTTCTCGCCGATGCACCGCTCGCCGATCGGATGCGTGAACTGTTCACCCAGGCGCTGGCGGAAAATATGGAAACGGTCGCCGACAGCCTGCCGCTGGTCGAACTGGAGAGCGCGGGTCCGGCCGCCGGGGATGACGGCGACCTTCTCGCGGTGATCTATTCGGGCGACGGCGGCTGGCGCGATCTCGACAAGCAGATCGGCGAATATCTCGCCGGACATGGTGTCGCGACCGTCGGCGTCGACAGCCTGCGCTACTTCTGGACCGAGCGGAGCCCAAAGAGCATGGCGGCCGACCTCGAGGACATCGTCCGCACTTATGGAGACCGCTGGAACCGCAAGAGACTTCTGCTGATCGGCTATTCCTTCGGCGCCGACATGCTGCCCTTCATCGTCGGCCGTCTGAGCCCCGAAACCCGCGCCAGGATCGCCCGGATCGGCCTCCTGGGTCTGGCCGAAGCGGCCGCGACGACCGTCGGCATCGGCGAATGGCTCGGCGTCGCCGACCCGGACGAGCTGCATCCGGTCGCACCCGAGATCGCCCGGCTCGACGGCCTCGACGTGCTCTGCGTCATGGGAAAGGAAGAAACCGCCAGCGGCTGCCGAAACCCGGTCTTCGATCGCTTCACGAGATACGTCACCGAAGGCGGCCACCATTTCGACGGCGGCTACGAAGCCATCGCCGATCGCCTCCTCTCCGGAATCCGACCTTCTCCATGAGCCACCCGCGGGCCCACTGAACCGTCGGCCGGCATCGCCGGCTCGACGTGCTGCGGTTCCGGACACGTGAGCCCATTGCGTTCCCGCCCGAGCGCCGCCCATCCTCATGGTGTGACCGGCGAGCGCCGATCACACCCGGCCGGTCCTCGATCGGGGAAAGGACTTATATAGGATTAAAGGCGTTGACACGGTCGGATCATACACCTATAATCCGCCCCATGACCCACCATCAC
>JAGREO010000129.1 GCA_020446525.1 Geminicoccaceae bacterium
TGATCGCGTTGACCGTGTCGCCGCCGGCGTTGGCGAGGCCGATCACGTCGGCGCCGCTGCCCTGGGCCTGGAGCAGGAAGGAGGAGAAGTCGGTGGCGGGGAACGGCACGTCGACGGTACCGACCACCTCGCCGCCATTGGCCTCGACGACCTTGGCCGTCTCCTCCTGGAGCGAGTGGCCGAAGGCGTAGTCGGCGGTGAGGAAGAACCATTTGGTGCCGCCGGCTTCGGTCATCGCCTTGCCGGTGCCCTTGGCCAGGGCTGCGGTGTCGTAGGTCCAGTGGATGGTGGTGGGCCGGCACTGGCCGCGGGTCAGCTCGGTGGAGCCGGCACCCGAATCGAGCAGCACCTTGTTCTTCTGGGCGGTGATGTCGGCCACCGCGAGGGCGACGGAGGAGGTCGGCACGTCGAGGATCGCGTCGACGCCCTCGACGTCGTACCACTGGCGGGCGATGTTCGAGCCGATGTCCGGCTTGTTCTGGTGGTCGGCCGACACGATCTCGACGTTCAGCCCCTTGTCGGACGCCTTGAAGTCCTCGACCGCCATGCGGGCGGCGACGACGGAGCCCTCGCCCGAAAGGTCGGCATAGACGCCCGAGCGGTCGTTCAGGACGCCGAGCTTGACGTCGACCGCCAGAGCCGGCGTCGCCGCCAGGATGCCGATCACGCCCGCACTCGCCAGCAAGGTGTTCCTCATCACGTTCTCCCGAAAATGGCGCATCGGCGCCTTCAAGTGCAATTTCACACGCCCAGATAGGCGTGCAGCTTGTCGATGTTCGAATCCAGTTCGGCATTGGCGATCATGTCGACCACCCGGCCCTGCTCGACCACGTAATGGCGGTCGGCGACCGAAGCCGCGAAGCGGAAGTTCTGTTCCACGAGCACGATTGTAAAGCCCTCTTTCTTCAGGGCTTCGATCGTCCGGCCGATCTGCTGGACGATCACCGGCGCCAGACCTTCGGTCGGCTCGTCGAGCAGCAGCAGCCGGGCGCCGGTGCGCAGGATGCGGGCGATCGCCAGCATCTGCTGCTCGCCGCCGGAGAGCCTGGTACCCTGGCTGCGCCGCCGCTCTCGCAGATTGGGGAAGAGGTCGTGGATGCGCTCGACCGAGAGCCCGCCCTCGGCGACGCGCGGCGGCAGCATCAGGTTCTCCTCGACCGAGAGCGAGGAGAAGATACCGCGTTCCTCCGGGCAGATGGCGATCCCCAGCCGGGCGATCTGTCGCGGCTGCAGGGCGATGGTCTCCTGCCCGGCGAAGCGCACCGAGCCCTTGCGCTTGCCGAGGATGCCCATGATCGCCGCCAGCGTCGTGGTCTTGCCCGCCCCGTTGCGGCCGAGCAGCGTGACCACCTCGCCCGCAGCCACGTGGAAGTCGATGCCGTGCAGCACGTGGCTCTCGCCGTACCAGCCCTCGAGCCCCTGCACGGCGAGCAGCGCATCGCCCGCCCGGGCGGGATCCGCACCGGTCGTCTCCGCCACCTCAGCCATGGCCGGAACCGATATAGGCCTCGATCACCGCCGGATCCTTCGCCACCGTCGCATAATCGCCCTCGGCCAGGATCTCGCCGCGGGCCAAGACGGTGATCCGGTCGCAGAGATCGGCCACCACCGAGAGATTGTGCTCGACCATCAGGATCGTCCGGTTCGCCGCGATCCGGCGGATCAGGGCGGAGATGCGCTCGACGTCGGCCTGCGCCATGCCGGCCATCGGCTCGTCGAGCAGGAGCATGTCGGGATCGAGCGCCAGGGTCGTGGCGATCTCCAGCGCCCGCTTGCGGCCGTAGGAGAGCTCGGCCGCCCGGTGGTCGACGAAATCCGCGAGCCCGACCGCTTCGATGTGCCCCAGCGCCTCCTCGTCGTAGCGCGTCAGCAGCCGCTCGGAGCGCCAGAAATCGAAGCTCTCGCCGCGCTTGCGCTGCAGGGCGACCCGGACGTTCTCGAGCACGCTCAGATCACCGAAGACGGCGGAGATCTGGAACGAGCGCACCAGCCCGAGCCGGGCGATGCCGGCCGGTGACATGGCGGTGATGTCGCGGCCGCGATAGACGATGGTCCCGGCGGTGGGCTGCAGGAACTTGGTCAGGAGGTTGAAGCAGGTGGTCTTGCCGGCGCCGTTGGGTCCGATCAGTGCGTGGATCGTGCCTTCCTCGACGGCGAGATCCACCCCGCCCACGGCGACGAAGCCCTTGAACTCCTTGCGCAGGCCCGATGCCCGCAACGCCGTGCCCATGTCGCCGCCCGCGCTCCTCGTGCGCTCGTCCCGATTTCGATCGCCGGCGATCATAGGGCGCGTCCGCACCGACGCAAGCGCTTGCCCGGACGCGGTTCAGCGCTTGCCGTAGAGGGCGGAGAGCTCGGCCGCGGCCTTCGCCAGAAGAGCGCCCATGGCGGCCATGCGCGCATCGTCGATCCGGGCGAGCGGGCCCGAGATGGAGAGGGCGGCGGCGGGCTCGGCGTGCTCGTCGAGCACGCAGGCGGCGACGCAGCGCAAACCGATCTCGTGCTCCTCGTCGTCGAGCGCCCAGCCGCGCCGGCGGACGGCGGCGAGATCGGCCTCGAGCGCGGCGCGGTCGGTCAGCGTCGCGTGCGTGATGGGCGGCTGGCCGTGATCGGTCAGGATGCGCTCGACCGAGCGGGCGTCGAGATAGGCCAGGATCGCCTTGCCGGCGCCCGAGCAGTGCAGCGCGGTGCGGCCGCCCGGCCGGGCGATGGCGCGCATCATCTGGCGCGATTCGACCTGCGCCATGCACACCGCCCGGCCGTCGTCGTGGATGTAGAGGTTGGCGGTCTCGCGTGTCTCCTCCATCAGCCGGCGCAGATGCGGGCGGGCGATGGCGACGATGTCGCGGGTGCGGGTGAAGGCGTTGCCGGTGGCGAAGGCCTGCACGCCGATCTGCCAGAGATTGGCGCCGGGCTCGAAGCGGACGTAGCGGGCACTCTCGAGCGTCGTGAGCAGGCGGTGCGCGGTGGAGATCGGCAGGCCGGCGGCGCGGGCGGCCTCGGTCACGGTCAGTCCCTCGCCCGCCGCGGCGACGTGCTCGAGCAGCGAGAGCGCCCGGCGCAGCGACTGGACCTGTCCCGGCTCCTGGCTCTTGCCCGGCTGCCGGCTCTCGGTGCCGGCTCTGGCCCGCTCGACGCGCATTGACCGGGTTCCCTCCTCGCTTCAGGGTAAAGCCACGCTATCGCTGGATGGAAGCTAGCCTCACGATATGGAAAAACCAAGCCGTCAGCCGTCACGGCCGCACATCGTCGTGGCGCTGCTGCTCTATCAGGCCGGCTGGTTCGCCTGCATCCTGGGGGCGGCGCAGGATCGCCCCTGGATCGGCCCGCTCGCGGCGCTGCCGGTGCTGGCGCTGCATCTCCGGTGGGCCGCGGTGCCGCGCGCCGAACTGCGGCTTCTGATCGCGGCGACGCTCATCGGCCTCGTCGGCGACAGCCTTCTGGCGACGAGCGGGCTCGTCTCCTTCACCTCGGGTGTATGGATCGAGGGTCTCTCGCCGCTCTGGATGGTGGCGCTCTGGCCGCTCTTCGCCACCACCTTCAACGTGGCGCTGCGCTGGCTGCGCGCACGGTGGCTGCTGGCGGCGATCCTGGGCGCTCTGGGTGCGCCTCTGGCCTATGGAGCGGGTGCGGCGCTGGGTGCGGCGGTGCTGAACGAGCCGATCGCGGTGACGCTCGGCGCGATCGGCATCCTCTGGGCGGTGGCGACACCGCTGCTGCTGGAGATGGCGCGGCGCAACGACGGGATCGCACCGGCCTCACATGGGGAATAATGGACGCCGTGCGGCTCAGCCCTGGCGGGCCTTGAAGCGCGGGTCCTTCTTGTTGATCACGTAGACGCGCCCCTTGCGGCGGACCAGGCGGCAATCCTTGTGCCGGGTCTTGGCGGTCTTGAGCGAATTGCGGACTTTCATCGGTCGATATCCTCAGGCCGTGGACTTGCGGCGGAAGCTCTGGAAGCGGCGGTTGAATTTCTCGACCTGGCCGCGCTCGGAGATGCGCATCGCACCACCGGTCCAGGCGGGATGCGACTTGGGGTCGACGTCGAGGGTGAGCGTGTCGCCCTCCTTGCCCCATGTCGAGCGCGTCTTGTAGGTCGTGCCGTCGGTCATCACCACGTTGATCTCGTGGTAATCCGGGTGGATGTCTTTCTTCACGGTACGATCCTCGGCTTCACGACACGATCCTCGATGTCACGGCATGGCTCGGGGCGCCGGGGCTCCGCCTCTGGATCGAACCAGCGGGAACTTTCCCCGACGCGCGGTGGGCGGTATATAACCGCGGGCGGCGGCGATCTCAAGGGCGCGAATGGGCCGGTCGGCCCCACAACTTCGCGGATCTGCGCCGGACCGCCTGCCCCGTCCCCCCTGCCCCAGCCCGGGAGTCGTCATGGAAGGAGCCGCACGCGAGAAGGCCGGCGGGACGGCCGAGCGCGAACGGAGCCGCGATCTCTCCCAGTTGCGCCGGCTGGCGACCTATCTGCGGCCACACCTCGGCCGGGCGATCGTCGCCGGTGTGGCTCTGGTGCTGGCCGCGGCGGCGGTGCTGTCGCTCGGCGTGGGCCTGCGTCATCTGGTGGACGGCGGCTTCGTGGCGGGACGCGCCCAGGCGCTCGACCATGCGCTGCTGGCGGTGCTGGTGGTGATCCTGGTGCTGGCGGTCGCGACCTTCACCCGCGCCTACATGGTGGCATGGCTGGGCGAGCGCGTCGTCGCCGACATCCGCCGCGACGTCTATGGCCACGTGATCGCCATGCCGCCCGGCTGGTTCGAGGTCACCCGCACGGGCGAGGTGCTCTCGCGCATCACCACCGACACGGCCGTCGTGCAGACGGTGATCGGCTCGAGCGTCACCCAGGCGCTGCGCAACATCCTGCTGGTGGCGGGCGGCGTGGCGCTGCTGATCTTCACCAACCCCAAGCTCTCGGGCCTGGTGCTGCTGGTGGTGCCGCTGGTGGTGGTGCCGATCGTCGTCATCGGCCGCAAGGTGCGTCTGCTCAGCCGCGCCTCGCAGGACCGGGTGGCCGACGTCGGCGCGCGGGCGGAGGAGACGATCAACGCCGTGCGCACGGTCCAGGCCTTCGCCCAGGAGGAACGCGAGCGCCAGCGCTTCACCGATGCCAGCGAGGCGGCGTTCGAGGCGGCGGCCGAACGCGCACGGGCCCGCGGCACCATGGCGGCGATCGTCATCACGCTGGTGTTCGCGGCGATCGTCGCCGTGCTCTGGATCGGCGGGCGCGACGTGCTGGCCGGCCGGATCACCGGCGGCGAGCTTTCGGCCTTCGTCTTCTACGCCACCATCGTCGCCAGTGCGGTGGGCGGACTCTCCGACATCTTCGGCGACCTGCAGCGCGCGGCGGGCGCGAGCGAGCGTCTGTTCGAGCTGCTCGACGCGCAACCCGCCATCCGCGCACCGGCCGAGCCGGCGCCGCTGCCGGCCGTCTCCAGGGCACGGGTGGCGCTGGAGAACGTCACCTTCGCCTATCCTTCGAGGCCGGACCATCCGATCCTGGACGGCCTCGACCTCGAGGTCGAAGCCGGCGAGACGGTGGCCCTGGTGGGCCCTTCGGGCGCCGGCAAGACCAGCGTCTTCGCCCTTCTGATGCGGTTTTATGATCCGACGTCGGGGCGCCTGACCTTCGACGGCACGCCGATCGACCGTTTCGACCCCAAGGCCTATCGCGCCCGCATCGGCCTCGTGCCGCAGGAGCCGGTGATCTTCTCGGCCGACGGGTGGACCAACATCCGCTACGGCCGACCGCAGGCCACCGACGCCGAGGTGCGCGAGGCGGCACGGGCGGCGGCGGCGCTGGACTTCCTCGAAGCCCTGCCGCAGGGGCTCGACAGCTTTCTCGGCGAGAAGGGCGTGCGGCTGTCGGGCGGCCAGCGCCAGCGGGTGGCGATCGCGCGCGCCATCCTGCGCGACCCGGCCCTGCTGCTGCTCGACGAGGCGACCAGTGCCCTCGATGCCGAGAGCGAGAGGGCGGTGCAGCAGGCGCTGGAGCGCCTGATGCGCGGCCGCACCAGCATCGTCATCGCCCATCGTCTGGCGACCGTGCTGCGCGCCGACCGCATCGTCGTGCTCGAAGCGGGGCGCGTGGTGCAGTCCGGCCGGCACGCCGATCTGGTGGCCCAAGGCGGCCTCTATGCCCGCCTCGCCCGTCTGCAGTTCAGGGACGACGTGCTCGCAGCCTGATACGAGAGGCTGGCGTCGAGCCCGATCCGGCCGCGCCCGACGGGTGCCGGGCGGCGGCCGGAGTGACGGGGCTCAGCGCGCGGTCAGCTTGATCTCGATCCGGCGGTTGCGCGCGCGGGCTTCGGGTGTGTCGCCCTGGGCTACCGGCTGGGTGTCGGCGAAACCGGCGGCGATGATGCGGTCACGCGGGATGCCGAGTTCGACCAGATATTCCGCCACCGACGCGGCACGGGCGGTCGACAGCTCCCAGTTCGAGCGGTAGCGCCCGCGTCCGGAGAGCGGCTGACTGTCGGTGTGACCGTCGACCCGAAGCATCCAGGGGACGTTTTCCGGCAGCTCGCTCGCGACCCGCCGCAACTGGGTGGCGAGCTTGTTGATCTCGCCACGGCCCGCGGCATTCAGCGTCGCCTGCCCGCTGTCGAAGAGTGCCGTGGATTCGAGCGCCAGACGGCGGCCGTCGAAGAGCGACACGTCGTCCGCTCCCTGCAGCGAGCCGAGCACGCTCGAGACCACCGAAGCCTCCCGGTTCAGCACCGCCTGGGCACTGCCTGCGGCATCGGCGATCGGCGCCCGGTTTGAGGCGATCTGCGCCTGGATCTGCTGCACCGCATCCTCGCGCTCCTGCAACGTCGCGAGCTGATCGCGTGCGGTTTCGAGCTCGCCGCCCAATGTGCTCAGTTGCGCGCGGCTCTCCTCGATCTGCGCTTCGAGCGTCTCGATCGCCGCGCGCGCCTCGCTCTGCTCGGTGTCGCGCTGGTCGAGCGTGGTGCGGGCGGTGGCGAGCTGATCGTCCAGTTCGGCCGTCCGGCTGCGTGCGGCATCGAGAGCCTGCTGCAGCTCGGCGATCTGCGCTTCGGCCTTCTCGCGCTGTTCCGCTTCCGCGGCGCGCGCCCGCTCGAGCTCGGCTCGAACCTGCTGCACGTCGCCTTCGAGCGCTTCGATGCGCGCCCTGCTCTCGGCCTGCGCTTTCTCCTGCGCCGCACGCGCCTCCTGCGCCTCGCCCTGCAACGCGCTCAGGCGCTTCTCGAGATCGCCCCCCGACGCGCGCGCGGCGGCGAGATCGGCCTGCAGCTCCTCGGCTCGGCTCTCGGCCTGCCCGGCCCGCTCCTGGGCCTGCTGCAGGGCCGTTTCACCCTCACCGACGCGCGCGTCGAGCGAGGCCACCTGCTCGTCCAGCCCTGCGGCACGTTCGGCGGCCCGTGCCGCTTCCTCCTCGAGCCGCGCCACGTCGGCGCGGGCGGCCTCGCCGGCCTTCTTGGCTTCGTCCAGCTCGCCCGTCAGGCGGTCGATTTCCGCCTGCGCGGTCTCGCGCGCGCTCTGTGCCGCCTGCTCGCTCTGCTCGCCCGCTGCGCGCGCCTGCTCGAGCTCCTGCGATCGTGCCTGCAACGACAATTCGAGATCGGTGATGGTCTTTTGCGCGTCCTCCAGCGCCGATTGCCGTGCGGCCAGCTCGTCGGCACCCTTCGCCGCCTCCTCGGCACGCGCCTCGGCCTCCGCTTTGGCGCTCGCCAGTTCCTCCTGCGCCACCGCCAGATCGCGGCTCAGATCGAGAACCTTGGTGCCGGCCGCTTCGGCTTCGCGCCGTGTCGCCTCGAGCTCGGCTTCGGCGTCGGCCAGCGCCTGGGCATTCTCTTCGGCGGTGCCGGCGCGACGGCTCAGCGTGCTCTGCGCCAGCGCCAGATCGCGAGTGAGGTTCATCACCGCCTGCTCGGCACGGCTTGCAGCCTCGCTCTTCGTCGCGAGCTCGCTCTCCACCGCCGCCACCTGCTCGGCCCGTGCGCGGCCCGTCTTCTCCGCCGCCTCCTCGGCCAGCGCCAGATCGCGCGTGAGGATCATCACCGCCTGCTCGGCACGGCCTGCGTCCTCGCTCTCACGCTCGAGTGCCGCTTCGGCCTCCGCAGCCCGCTCACGGGTCTCTGCGAGCGCCTTCTCGGCTTCGTCGGCACGCGCCTTCGTCGCCTCGACTTCGGCCTGCGCCTCCTTCAGCCGTGTCTCGTTCGCGGTCTGCTGCTCGCGCGCCTGGGCCAGCGCCTGTTCGGCGTCGTCGGCGCGCGCCTTCGTCGCCTCGGCTTCGGCCTGCGCCTCCTTCAGGCGCGTCTCGGTCTCGGCCTGCTGCTCGCGCGTCTGGGCCAGTGCCGTTTCGGCTTCGTCGGCGCGCGTCTTCGTCGCCTCGACTTCGGCCTGGGCGTCCTTCAGGCGCGACTCGGCCTCGGCCTGCCGCTCGGCCTGCTGTTCGGCCTGCGCTTGCGCATCTTCCTGCGCCCGGGCCTCGCGCGACGCCGTCTGCTGTCGGGCGATGGCCAGGTCGCGGGTGAGGTTCATCACCGCCTGCTCGGCACGCGTCGCATCCGCGGTCCCGCGCTCGAGCGCCGCTTCGGCCTCTTCGGCACGCGTCGTCGCCTCGGCGAGCGCCGCCTGGGCGCTCTCGGCTTCACTCTCGGCCGTCTCGACCCGCTGCTGCAGCGCCGTCGCCTGCGTCTCGGCCGCTTTCGCCTGCTCGCGCGCCTTGGCGGCCGCACCTTCCAGGCTCGTGCGTTGCGCTTCGAGGGCCTGCTCGCTCTCCTGGACCGCGGCACCGCGCGAGGCCGCCACGCGTTCGGCCAGCGCCAGATCGCGGGTGAGGTTCATCACCGCCTGCTCGGCCCGGGCCGTCTCCTCGCCCGCGGCTTCGAGCGCCGTGGACCGCGTGGCGACCTCGCCCTCGGCCTCTTCCAGCCGCGTCTGGAGCTCGAGCGCACGGTTCTGTGCGGCCGCCAACTGCTCGCGCAGGGCCGAGATCTCGGCGTCCTGCACCTCGGCCACCTCGGCCACCTGCTCGAGCTCGGTGTCACGCACCTCCAGAGCCCGACCGGCCAGCGCCAGGTCGCGGGTGAGATTCATCACCGCCTGCTCGGCCCGCTCGGCGGCCTGGGCGGCGGCGTCGCGCTCGCTCCGGGTCGTCGCCAGGGCTGCGGTCGCCTCCTCCGCCGCGGCCCGGGCCTCCTGAGCCCGATTGCGCACCGCGTCCAGTTCGGTGCCGAGCCGCGTGACCTCGGCTTCGGCCGTACGCAGGGCCTGGGCCGTCTCACCGGCATTGGCCGCGCGTCGCGAGAGCCGTTCCTCGGCCAGCGCCAGATCGCGCGAGAGGTTCATCACCGCCTGCTCGGCGCGATCCGTGGCGTTGCGCTCGGCCTCCAGCGCCGCCTCGGCCTCGGCCACCTGCTGCGACGCCTGCGAAGCCTCGCTGCGGAATTCGAGAGCGCGCGAGCCGGCGAGCGCCAGATCGCGGGTCAGACGGCCGATCGTCTGCTCGGCGGCGCCCGCGGCGTCCTCGCGCGCAGCGAGTACGCGTTTGCTCGAGGAGAGATCGCGGGTGAGGTTCATCACCGCCTGTCCGGCCCGCGAGGCGTCTTCCTTTCGTGCCTCGAGCGCCTGCTGCGCCTCGGTCAGTTGCTGTTCCAGCGAAGCGATGCGGCTCTTGGACTCCTCCTCCATCGCCGCCGCACGCGTGCGCGCCTCCTGCAGCGCCTGTTGCAGGCCGGCGATCTCGACATCCGCCGCCTCGACCCGCTCGCGTCGCTCGGCGTCGCCCGCCACACGCTGACGAGCCAGAGCCAGATCGCGGGTCAGGTTCATCACCGCCTGCTCGGCCCGATCGGCGGCCGTCTGCTCGTCGGCCGCCGCCTGCTCGGCCTGCGCCGCCTTCGACCGCGCCTCGTCGAGCGCGCTCTCCAGCGTGACGATGCGGTTCTGCTGCTCTTCGACCTGTGCTTGAAGCTCCGTCACCCGCTGCTCGGCTGCGGCGATCTTCTCCTGGCCGCCGGTCCGGGCCCGCTGCAGCGCTTCCCTGGTCAGGCCGAGATCGCGGGAGAGCGTCATCACCGCCTGCTCGGCCCGCGACGTCTCCTCGCTCTGCGCGTCGAGCGCCGCCTGCAGGTCGCCCTGCGCCGACGCCGCCTCGGCATCGGCCCGCGCGCCTGCGGCCGTCCGGTCGGCCTGCAGGGCCAGGTCGCGCGAGAGGGCCATGACGGCCTGCTCGGCCCGCTTGCGCTCGGTGGTCTCGGCCTCCAGCGCCGCCGTCGCCTGGTCGATCTCGCCGGCGCGCTGCGCCTCGCGCTGCTCCCCGGCGGCGGCGGCTTCGGCGCGCACCTCCTCGAGATCGCCCTTCAGGCGGGTGATCTGCGCCCGCAGCGTTTCCACCAGCGCCCGGGAGGTTTCGAGGTCGGCCCGGGTCTCCTTCAACGCCTCCTCGCGCGCCGCCAGGTTGTCCGACCGGCTGTCGCGCTCGAGCGTGCGGGTGTCGAGCTGCTTGCGGGCGGCTTCGAGCTCGGCTCGGGCCTCCTTCAGCGCCGCCTCGCGCGCGGCCAGGTTCTCCGCCCGGCTGTCGCGTTCGATCGTGCGCGTGTCGAGCTGCCTGCGCGCGGTCCGGAGCTCGGCCTCGAGTTCGGCGATGCGGGTCCGGTCGGCCTCGCGCGCCTCGCGCAGTTGCGTCAGCTCGGCTTCGAGCGCCGTGCGGGTCTCGTTCTGCGCCCGATCGAGCTCGGCCAGCCGTGTCTCCGCCGCCTCGACCGCCTGCGTCGCACTCTCGACCTCGGTCTGCAGGCTCTCGACCCGCGCCTCGCGCTCGGCAATCGCGGCCTCGGCCTCTTGAAGTGCCGCGGTGCTCTCTTTCAGCTGCGTCTGCAGCGTCGCGCGCTCCTCCTCGAGGGCGGCGATCTGCTCCTGCTGGCGGCTCTCGAGGGTCGCCACTTCCTCGCGTGCGGCCTGCAATTCGGCTTCGAGCGTCTGGGCGCGCGCCTGCAATTCGGCTTCGGCGTCGGCGAGCGCCCGATCGCGCTCGGCGACCGCGGCCGTCAGTTGCTCCTGGCTCTCCGCCAGCGACGCCCGCACGTCCTCGAGCTCCTCCGCGGCCTCGCGCAGGGTGCCGAGCTCGCTGCCGACACTGGAGAAGGCACCCAGGCGGTCGGCGACACTGCGCCGCTCGACGCCGTCGGCCGGCACCTCGAGGGCGACCAGCGCCTCGTCGAGGCCCTGCTCGACGGTCTCGACCCGATCATAGGCATACCAGGAGAGGCCGGCGGCGGCGGCGATCGGCGCCAGCGTGACCAGGGCCGTGCGGCGCTTGTTCTTGCTTTCCCACTGCCGCAGGTGCGTTTCGAGTTCGTTGATCCGGTTCGCCATGTCTCTCACTGACCCATTTCAAGATTTGCGGGCGCCCCGCCGATCCGACGGTGCCGCGCCCCGTCGCAGTCCCGATCACGCACCCTCGATCACGCACCCATGCGCTTTTCCGGCGCATAGAGCCGCTCGAGCAGCCCCATGAACCGCTCGCGCGCGCCCACGGGATCGGCCGAGCGTGCGACGATGTCCCGCCACTCCTCGGCCAGCACCTGCAGACCCTCGATCCGCTCGCGCCGCTCGATGCTCTGGCGATAGGGGAAGATCGCCACGACGAGCGCGATGACCCCGGTCACCAGAGCGATCAGCCACGGGATCTTGCCGGCGAGCCCGGCCACCAGCAGCGCCGCACCCACGATCGCCAGCAGCACGGCATAGACGAGGAAGCCGCGCCGGGCACCCCGATGGATGGCGATCAGCTGGTCGAACGGCGGATCGTCGCGCGTCGAGCGCGGCGTGCTGCGTTCGGCGCTCGTTCGGCTGGTCGTTTCGGCCACCTCGTCCCCTGCCCCCTGTTGGTTCGCCCGCTCGTACTCCGCCGGCGTCACGTCACCGTGCCGCTCCCGGCCGCTCCACACACCTCGGACGGCGCACGGAGATGGAGCGTAGCGCGTGCAGCACTGTTGCCGCAACGCCCGAAAAACGCAACGGCCGCAAGCTGTGCCGCGGCAGCCCCGTCGGTCAGCGCGTGGTGACCTTGATCTCGATCCGCCGGTTGCGCCGGAACGCCTCTTCGCCCTCGCCTTCGTCGAGCGGCTGGAACTCGGCCAGGCCGCGCGCCGCCACGCGTTCGGCCGGGATTCCCTGCTCGATCAGGAAGCGCGCGACCGAGACGGCGCGGGCGGTCGACAGTTCCCAGTTCGACGGATAGCGCGTCGTGGCAATCGGCCGGCGGTCGGTATGGCCGTCCACCTGCAGCACCCAGGGCAGTTCATCGGGCAGATCGGCGGTCAGCTCCTTGAGCGTTCGCGCCACGGCCGCGAGCTGGCGCCGTCCTTCCGCACCGATCTCCGCCTCGCCGCTGGCGAACAGCACCTCCGACTGGAAGACGAAGCGGTCGCCGACGATGCGCATGTCCTCGCGCGCGCCCAGCACGTCGCGCAGCCGGCCGAAGAAATCCGAGCGGAAGCGCGACAGCTCCTCCACCTTCTCGGCCAGCGCCTGGTTGAGCCGGTCGCCCAGCCGCTCGATCTGCTGCGCCTGGCGCTCGATCTGCGTCTGCTTGTCGCCGACGACGCGATCGAGCTCACCCAACTGCCGCGACACGGTCTGCAACTGGCGCGACAACTCCTGCACCTGGGCCAGCGCCGCCAGCCGCTCCTGCTCACGCGCGTCGAGGCTGCCTTCGAGCGACTGCAGCGTTTCGTCGCGGCTGGCCAGCGTCGCCGTCAGTTCCGCCACCTGGCGACGCAAATCCTCGCGCAGCCGCTCGAGATCCGCGGTCTGGGTCTTCAGCGCGGCCAACTGTGCGAGCTGCAGCTCGACGGTTTCGCGCTCGGCTGCGACCGTGGTCTCGGCCGCTTCGAGGGCCGCCCGGAGCTGTTCGGCACGCCGGGCCGTCTCCTCGGCGCTCTCGGTGCGCTCGGTCAGCTCGCGCTGCAGCGTATCCTGCTGGCTCAACAGCAGCGCCAGCCGCCGGTCGAGCTCGTCGCGCTCGGCCTCGCGCTCGTCGAGCAGGGCGCGGGCATCGTCGCGCGCCGTCCGTGCGGCACCCAGATCGTCGGAAAGCCGGGCCATGTCGTCGCGCAGATCGCCCACCGTCTCGCGCTCCAGGTCGAGCTCGCGGGTCAGGCCGGCCACGGTGCGCTCGAGCTGGTCGACCTCCTCGTCACGGCCCTCGAGCAACTGGCTCAGGAAGAACTGGCCGAGGATGAACACCACGAGCAGGAAGATGAAGACCATGAGCAGCGTCGAGAGGGCATCGACGAAGCCGGGCCAGATGTCGACCGGGTCGCGTCGCGAACGCGTGCGCAAGGCGTCCTAGCTCCGAATGGATTGCGGCTCGCCGGCGGCGATGGCGATGGTCCGCGACACCAGCTTGATCTCGTTGCGCAATTCGCGGGTGGTGTCCTCGCGGCCGCGCGCCACGTCGTCGGCCAGCCGGCCGAGCCGGCTCTCGATCGAGCGCAGGTAATATTGCAGCACTTCCTCGGCGTGCGGCTCGGCCTCCGCCTGGCCGCGTCCGCGCTGGCGCTCGTGCTGGCGTTCGAGCTGCAGCGCCAGATGGCCGAGCTGCTCGCCGACGCCCGCCAGCACCATGGTCAGTTCGCTGCGCGCGTCCTCGCTGCGCTGCAGGTTCTCGCGCAGCGCCTCCAGGTTCTCGGCCGTCTGCTGCATCATCGCCTGCAACTGCACCGGCAGCGGCGCCTGGCCATGGTCGCCGCCATAGGCGACGTCGCCGCCGGAAAGCCGGGTGAGGCTCGAGAGCCATTCCTCCATGTCGTTGTAGAAGCTGTTCTGCGCCTGGGTCGCCTGCAGGTCGATGAAGCCCAGCACCAGCGAGCCCGAGAGCCCGAACAGCGACGAGCTGAAGGCGGTCCCCATGCCCGAGAGCGGCGCGTTCAGCCCGGCCTTGAGCTCGTCGAACATGGCGACCATGTCGCCACCGCCGAGCGAGAGATCGGCGATCACGCCGGCCACCGAATTGATCGTCTCGAGCAGGCCCCAGAAGGTGCCGAGCAGGCCGAGAAAGATCAGAAGGCCGGTCTGGTAGCGGGTGATGTCGCGGCTCTCGTCGAGCCGGGCGCTGATGCTGTCGAGCAGGTAGCGCATCGACATCGCCGAGAGCGAGGCCCGGCCGCGCCGCTCCTGCTCGCCGAGCACGCCCGCCACCGGCGCCAGCAGCCGCGGCGGCGATTCCAGCGAGAAGCCGGGGCCCGAGGTGCGGAACGATTCGATCCACCGCACCTCGGGCTTGAGCAGGACGATCCGCCGCAGCGCATAGATCACACCCAGCAGCAGTACACCGATGATCAGGCCGTTGAGTGCGGGATTGTGCATGAAGGCGCGCCAGACGATCTCGTGCACCGCCGCGACGACGAGCGCCACCAGCACGAGGAACAACAGCACGCGGTTGATGAACCGCTGGGGATTGGTCATCGCCTCGGCACTCGCTGGTTGGCGCTCCGCGGCTCGGCGCGATCCGTTGCGGGCAGCGGGATGGTGGCGCGCAATTTAACGTATAACGATAGTTTCACCAGAGACTTTTCACCTGCACCATGGATCGGCTGGAGCATGTTGCGCGCATGACGCAAAGATCGCGGACTTCGCCGCAGTATCGGATCGAACGATGCGAGCGGGCATAGGCGCGGATACCACCGGGATCAAGCGCGACGGTGGAACCGCCCGGGCGAGCCGGGACTTTGAGCAGGTGAACCGCCCGGAGCGACACGAGGACGGACCGAAGCGGCCGACGAAGACAGGAGAACGAACGATGCTGACGATCGATCCCGACAAGGTCTGCCACGTCGTCGCCAACGTCCGGGTGTTCGACGCCGACATCCCCGAGCCCGGCGACGATCCGGGCTCGGACATGGCCGGTGACGAGGTCGAAGCGCTCGACCTGGCCGACGACGAGGGCGGCCGGACCGTCGACGACGAACACGAGCCCTATGTCGAGGAGCTCAAGAACTTGATCCGCGACATGAACATCGACGAGCAGATCGAGCTGGTGGCGCTCGCCTGGCTCGGCCGCGGCAGTTTCTCGGTCGACGAATGGGCCGACGCCAAGGCCGAGGCGCGCCGCGCGCACAACGAGCGCACGGCCGAATATCTGCTCGGCATGCCAATGCTCGGCGACTATCTCGAAGAGGGTCTGGCCGCCTTCGGCAAGTCCTGCGACGAATGAGGCCGCCCGGCCCGTGAGGCCGATTCCCGTGACGGGGATCCCTGTGACGGGAATCACTGTGCGACGGTCGGATGTGACTAGCGTGTGATGCCGATGCACGTCTTCGACGGCAAGGGATCGGATCATGCGCAAGGCTCTCACATCGATGGTGCTGCTGCCCCTCCTCGCGTCCTGCGCGACGCACGACCCGGCGGTGGTCGAGTCTCTCTCCGTTCCGGCCGCGCCCGTCCCGGCCGTGCCGGTCGCGACGGAAGTCGCAGCGCCGGCGCCGGCGGGCCCGCTACCCGCCGCGGTGTCCCGCGAGCCGGCGATCGATCTGAATCGGGTGGCGCGCGAGGCCGGCCGGTCGATCTGGGGTGTCCTGGAGCGGGCACCGCGACGCAAGGCGGACGCCACGGACGACCTGGTTCAGGGGACCGCCGTGGCCGTCGAGAGCGGCGTGCTGGCGACCGGCTGTCGGGCCGTCGGCCGCACCGGGCGCGTGGGCCTCGTCCGCCAGAACAAATATTATGTCGGGCAGGTGGTGGCGACCGATGCGGCGGCCGACATCTGCGTGATCGCCGCGCCCGATGCACCCTTGAATCTGGGCCTCGGCTACCGCGATCCGGCGACGCTCCGGGCGGGCGAGCCGGTGCTGGCGCTGATCACCACGGGCCGCAAGGAGCGGCTGGCGCTCGAAGGCGTGGTACTGCAGGCGCCGGGTGACGGACCCGGGCGCGCCACCACCGACATCGCCCTGCCCGAGGACACGATGAGTGCGGTCTTCGTCGACGGCCGGGGCCGCCTGCTGGGCCTCGGGCCGTTGCGGACGATCGATACCGCGGGCACGGCGATCGCAGCCCTGCCGCCGCTGCTGGCGGCCTCGCCACCTTCGGCGCTGGCCGCTCTCGAATAGCGCCGCCGCCGGCCCGATGCCGATCGATCCGGCCGTTCCACAGGGTCGGGAATGGCGCTAGGATCGATCGATGGCGGAGGAGACGCACATGCATCGTCGGCATCACGACATGGGCGGGCTGGATGCCGGCCCGATCGATCGGCACGAGCACGATCATGCGCCCTGGGAGAAGCAGACCGACGCGATCATGAGGCTGCTGGTGGCCAAAGGAGTGATGACCGTCGACGAACTGCGCCGCGGGATCGAGGAGCTGGGGCCCGGCGCCTATGACGCGATGAGCTACTACGAGCGGTGGATCAGCTCGATCACCGGCAACCTTCTGGAAAAGCGCATCCTCGATCCGGCCGAGATCGGCCGGACGATGGACGAGGTGCGGCATCGGCACGAGACCGCATGATGCGCTTTCATCCCGGCGACGAGGTGCGCGTACGATCGTGGCAGCCGCCCGGCCATATCCGCACACCCTGGTTCACCCGGGGCCACACCGGTCGCGTGGTCGGCATGCTCGGCACCTTCGGCAATCCCGAGAACCTGGCCTATGGCGGCGACGGCGCCCCGAGGCAGCCGCTCTACCGGGTCCGCTTCGCCCAGAGCGAGCTCTGGTCGGATTATGACGGCCGGCCCGGCGACACGCTGATCGTCGATCTGTACGAGCACTGGCTGGAGGCGACGCGATGACCGCGCACACCCATGGCGATGGACACCAGCATCCGCATCCCCGCCAGCCGGATGTCGAGGACCGGCCGCTGACCTACCACATGGCGCTGACTGCCGCGGTGGCCGAGCTTCTGGTGGCCAAAGGTGTCGTCACCGCCGACGAATTGCGGCGCACGGTGGAGGATATCGACAGCCGTCATCCGGGCGACGGGGCGCGGGTGGTGGCGCGCGCCTGGATGGACACGGCCTTCAAGGCGCGTCTGCTCGAGGACGTCAACGACGCAGCGGCCGAGCTCGGCATCGATTGCGGCGGCATCCCGATCCGGGCGGTGGAGAACACGCGCAGGCTGCACAATCTCGTCGTCTGCACCCTCTGCTCCTGCTACCCGCGCATGCTGATCGGCCTGCCGCCCGACTGGTACAAGGCGCGGGCCTATCGCTCGCGGGCGGTGCGCGAGCCGCGGGCGGTGCTGCGGGAGTTCGGCGTCACCCTGCCCGACGACGTCGAGCTGGTGGTCCATGACAGCACCGCCGACATGCGCTACCTCGTCGTGCCCGCCCGACCCGATGGGACCGACGGCTGGAGCGAGGAGGCGCTGGCGGCGATCGTCACCCGCGATTGCATGATCGGTACGGCGCTGCCGCGATCCGATGCCCCGCGATCAGGGGGCGGGTGACGCGGGGCCGATACAGCTCCGCACGGTCCGCAACGCCTCTTCGTCCGGCGCCCGATCGAGCGCCGACAGATCGGCGAGACGGGCTCGCACCTCGCCCGGCCGCACCGGCGCACCGCCGGCCATGCTCTCGAGAAGCCAGTTCACGTCGCCCTCGCGGCTGCGCTCATAGGTGACGCGCTCGGGCGGCACGAGCGCCCGGAAGACGCCGCCGTCGCGCGTGGCGACCTCGAAGGTGAAGACATAGGCCGGCGTCACGCCCATGCGAAGATCGGCCATGGTCAACCGGTCGCCATCTTCCAGGAGACGCCAGAACCCCTTGCTGAAACGGGCGAGCGTGGCGGCCGCTTCGATCGGCCGGGCGCAGACCAAGGGCGCGCGCGGCAGCCGCCGGTGCGCGTAGGCCGTCGCACCCTCGCCCAGCAGCGGCACGTAGATGTTGAGATAGCGCGCGCCATCGATCACGATCGCCCGCCAGAGCAGCGTGTTGAACGGCATCGGCGTCACCAGCAGCCGCTCGGGCTCGATGCCCGCGCGCTCCAGGATCGCCCGGGACCGTTCGGTGGCGACGGCCTGGGCCACGAGGCTCCAGGCGAGATAACCCGTCGAGATCAGCAGCGCCGCGAGGGTCGCGCGCCGCACCCGCTCGGTCCATGCGCCGGCCGCCACGGCCACGATGGCCGCGACCGCGAGCGGCAGGGTGTAGAGCGGGTCGATGATGAAGATCGAGCCGACGCCGAAGGGATGGGTCGACAGGGGCCAGAGCAGTTGGGTGCCGTAGATCGTCGCCGCGTCGAGCAGCGCATGGGTCGAGAGACAGGCGAACACCAGCAGCCAGCACAGGGCACGATGGGCCCGCAGGCCGCTCCAGATGCGGCACAGCACTTCCCCCAGAAGCGGCGAGACCGCGAGGTGGACAAGAAGGGAATGGCTGAAGCCGCGATGCAGGACGAAGGAGCGGACCGGATCGTCGTAGCGGATGAAGGTGTCGAGGTCCGGCAGCGTACCGAGCACCGCACCGGTCAGTGCAGCACGGCGCGCACCGAGCGACCGCCCGGCCACCGCGACGCCGACGACCGCACCGAGACAGGCCTGGGTCAGGGAATCCAAGAGCGGAGCCGGGTCGCCGTGGGCGCAGCGGCGCTCAATCCTTGGCGCGCTCCACGTAGGAGCCGTCCTCGGTCATGATGACCACCCGCGTGCCGGCCTGGATGTGCGGCGGAACCAGGGTGCGCACACCGTTGGAGAGCACCGCGGGCTTGTAGGAGGAGGAAGCCGTCTGGCCCTTGACCACGGGCTCGGTCTCGGTGATCTCGAGCGTCACCCGCTGCGGCAGCGCGATGGCGATGGCCACACCCTCGTGCAGGCTGAGCGAGCATTCGAGCCCGTCGGTCAGATAGGCCGCCTGATCGCCGATCACGTCGGCCGGCACCGTCACCTGATCGTAGGTCTCGGGATTCATGAAGACGTGGCCGTCGCCATCGGCATAGAGATAGGTGAAGGTGCGTTCCTCGACGAAGGCCCGCTCGACCTGCTCGGTGGTGCGGTAGCGCTCCGAGATCTTCACACCGTCCGAGATCCGCCGCAGATCGCACTGGGTGACGGGCGTGCCCTTGCCCGGATGGATGTTGTTCGCGACGAGGACGACGTAGAGCTTGCCGTCGATGTCGACGACGTTGCCCTTGCGCAACTGGCTGGCGATGACTTTGGCCATGCGTTCGGCTATCCGCTTTCTATGGAGCCGCCCCTCTACCCCCTCCCGCGCGAACGGTCCAGCCCGTGAGGTCGACGCCCCCGTCGCCCGGACCCTGGTGGCGCGCCGACCGCCATGCCGACCGCCGACCGAAGCTGCTCGCCCGCCGGCGCATCGTCCAGGCGATCCGCCGCCTCTTCGAGGCATGGGATTTCGTCGAGGTCGACACGCCGGTCCTGCAGGTCTCGGGCGGCAACGAGCCCCATCTGCACGCCTTCGAGACCGTCCTGGAGGACACGGCCGGCCGGCCCGCCGGTACGCTGCAACTGCACACCTCGCCCGAATTCACGATGAAGAAGCTCTTGGCCGCCGGCGAGGAGCGGATCTTCACCCTGGCTCACGTCTTCCGCAACCGCGAAGCCACGACCCTGCACCACCCCGAATTCACCATGCTCGAATGGTACCGGACGCACGAACCGTACGCGGTGCTGATCGACGACTGCGCCGCCCTCCTCGCCGCCACCGCCGCCGCCGGGTGCGACCGGCTGACGTGGCGCGGTCACGACGTGCCGGTGACGGCTGGGATCGAGCGCCTGACGGTGCACGAGGCTTTCGAGCGGCATCTCGGCATCGACCTCTTCGCGGTGGAGGAACGACCCGCGTTCGCCGAGGCCGCCGGTCGGGCCGGCATCCGTGTCGCGGCCGACGACGGCTGGTCGGACATCTTTTCCCGGGCGATGGTCGAGATCGAGCCGAAGCTGGGCCTCGAGCGGCCGACGGCGCTGGTCGAATACCCGATCCGCGAGGCCGCCCTCGCCCGCCCTTCGGCCGCCGACCCGCGCGTCGCCGAGCGCTTCGAACTCTATTGCTGCGGTGTCGAACTGGCCAACGCCTTCGGCGAGCTCACCGACCCGCACGAGCAGCGCCGCCGCTTCGAGGCGGACATGGCCCTTAAGGAGCGAACCTATGGGCGGCGCCCCGCGATCGACGAGGACTTCCTCGCGGCCCTCCACCACATGCCGCCCGCCTCGGGCATCGCGCTCGGCTTCGACCGGCTGGTGATGCTGGCCACCGGCGCACGCCACGTCGATGAGGTGCTCTGGGCCCCGGTGGGGCGGCCGGCGGTGAAGACCTGACCCTTCAGCGCCGATCCTTCGGCTTCCCGCGGGGCTGCGAGGGGGTGGCTTTGGTCGTGGTGTAGGCCGGCGGATCGCTCGCCGGGAAGGAATCCTCGCTCGCCTCCTCCACCTCGTCGAGTTCGCCGGCCGGTTCGTCGGTGCGGCGCTTCTTGGAATCCGGCTCGCCCGGGGCGTGCGACGTGGCACCACCCGAATAGGCCGGCGGGTCGCTCGCCGGGAAGGATTCCTCACTCGCCTCGTCGACCGGATCTTCGCTCGGCTTTCGCTTGTCGCTGCTCATCGTCCGCGCCCCTTGGCTGCTGATGGAACAACGTCCGGCTCCGGCGGAGGTTGCCCGACGCCATGGGTACGACGCCTCCCCCCTTCGGCGCGGCTGTTGCGTCGTCTGGTTTCGTGCTAGCTGATGCGCCGGCGCGCTCGTCGAAGCGCGCAACGGGCGAGGAGGCCGGGCGAACGTCGATGGGTCACGCCACGCAGGAGCGGACCGACGGGCCGTCGACGACGGCGGCACCCGAAGCGACGGGACCGGCGACGAGCGAGCTTCTGGCCTTCCTGCTGATCCCCGATTTCTCGATGATCGCGTTCACCAGTGCCATCGAGCCGCTGCGCATCGCCAACCGCATGGCCGGCCGGATGCTCTATCGCTGGTCGGTCGTCTCGAAGGACGGCCTGCCGGTGCGCGCCAGCAACGGGGTGGTCGTGCAGGTCGACCGGTCGATGGAGCAGGTCGAGATCAAGGTCGGCCAGAGCGTGCCGACGGTGGTGGTGTGCAGCGGCATCGGTGCCGAGCGCTACCAGGACAAGGAGGTGTTCGGCTGGCTGCGGCGCGTCGACCGGCACGGTGCGATCATCGGCGCGCTCTGCACCGGTGCCCACATCCTGGCCCGGGCGGGGCTGATCCAGGATCATCGCTGCACCATCCACTGGGAGAACCTGCCGGGCTTCGTCGAGGCCTTTCCCGATCTCGACGTCGCCGCCGATCTCTACGAGGTCGACCGCAACCGCTTCACCTGCTCGGGCGGCACCGCCCCGCTCGATCTGATGCTCAACCGCATCGCCCAGGCACACGGTGAGCCGCTGGCGACCAAGGTATCGGAACAGTGCCTGCTCGATCGCATCCGCGGGCCGCAGGATCGCCAGCGCATGCCCATCCGCATCCGTCTGGGCGTCCACCATCCCAAGCTCATCATGGCGATCGAGCTGATGGAGGCCAATATCGAGGAGCCGCTGAGCCAGGAGCTGCTGGCCAAATATGTGGCGCTCTCGCGGCGCCAGCTCGAGCGCCTCGTTCGCCGCCATCTCGGCCGCACACCCGCGCAATATTACCTCGAACTGCGGCTCGAGCGCGCGCGGCATCTGCTCTACCAGACCGACCTGCCGGTAATGGACATCGCCTGCGCCTGCGGCTTCGTCTCGGCTTCGCATTTCTCGACCTGCTATCGGCAGATGTTCGGCCGGACGCCCCGGGCGGAGCGCAGCGAAGCGGCGTGACGCGGACGCCTTCGAACGGGAAGGAGAGAACGACGTGCGTCGGACGCTGATTTCCGCGGCGCTGCTCGGCTGCATCGCACCCGCCGCGCTCGCCGCCGACCGGAGCACGATCCGTATCGCCACCGAGGGCGCCTACGCGCCCTGGAACTTCACCAGCGCCGGCGGCCGGCTCGAGGGTTTCGAGATCGACCTGATCGCCGATCTCTGCGAGCGCATGGACGCCCGATGCGAAATCGTGGCGCAGGCCTGGGACGGCATCGTCCCGGCGCTCCTGGACGGCCGCTACGACGCCATCGTGGCCGGCATGCCGATCACCGGCGAGCGCCGGGAGGTGATCGACTTCTCGCGCGCCTACGCCACGACGCCGGCCCGCTTCGTCGCCCCGAAGGACGGCGATCTCGCCGGGTTCTCGACCGCCGTCGAGCGGGTCGACCTCGCGGAGATCTCGGTCGAGGAGCAAGAGGCGATCGAGGCCACGATCGAGGCGCTGCGCGGCAGGACGGTGGGCGTGCAGACCGCGACCCCTCACGAGAGCTTCCTGCGCGAGAAGCTGGGCGACGAGATCGGCGTGCGCACCTACGACACCCCGGACGATCTCGACCGCGACCTCGAGGCCGGGCGCGTCGACGTGGCGCTCGCCGACAGCGGCTATTGGGCGCCGCTGCTGCGAAGCGAGGAAGGGCAGGATCTGGCGATGATCGGCCCCGCCTTCTCGGGCGGCATCTTCGGCGAGGGTGTGGGCGTCGGCCTCCGCAAGGGCGAGGAGGAACTGCGCTCGATGTTCGACGACGCGATCGATGCGGCGCTTGGCGACGGGACCATCGGGGCGCTGACCGAGAAGTGGTTCGGCTTCGACGCTTCGGCCACCCGCTAGTCCGGGCGGCGACCCTCTCAGAATTTCAACAGATCGAGCTTCTGGGCGATGATGAAGAGGGCGATGAGCAGGCCCATGATCATCGCCACGAGCTTCCACATGAAGCCTTGCCCTCTCCCTCGCCCGGCCGCCTCGGGCTTTCGCACACCAGCCTAGCACCCTGCGCGCCGTCGGGCCACGGCGCCGGGTCGGGGGCGGTCAGACGGCGACGTCGGGCAGACGCTCGACCCAGACGGCACTGATCTTCCAGCTTCCGTCGGGCATCTGCTGCATGGCGTAGTGGGCCATGTAGGCGTCCCCGTCCGCACCGACGACATGGACCCGCTGCACCAGGGCGCCGTCTTCGACGGTCAGGTCGACGAACTGCACGTGCGCCGGACGATAGACCGCGGCATAGCCCTCTTTGACCATCGCCATGAAGCGCTCGGGCGTGCGGAAGGTCTCGCGGATGCCCGGTGCGGCATAGGAGAACGCCTCGATCCCGTCGTCGCGCCTGAAGGCGTCCATCTGCCGGGTGATCACCTCGCGGATCGGCGCCGCATCGACCGCCGCATCGACCGAAGTCTGGCCCAGAGCCGGGACGGCCGGCAGCGAGCCCAGCAGCAAGAGGAGCATGGCGAACCAGCGCGGCATGGCGTCTCTCCTTCGGGTTACGAAAATTTCAACTAGATCGCCCGCGCCCGCCGGCAAGCCGGGGCCGCGGTCGATTGCGACCGCACGGACGGTGCGGTTATGGTCGGCGCCATGCGCATGCCCCGCCCGTCCTCCTCCGCCGCGGCCGCCACCGCCGACGTCGCCCAGTCGGACGTCCGGGCCATCGCTCTCGCATGTCTCGCCGGCGTCTTCTTCGTCGCTCTCAACGCGACGGTGAAGCACCTGACCGGCACCATCGACACGGTGATGCTGATCTGGGCGCGCTACTTCTTCCACGTGATGGTCGTGGTCGTGCTCTTTCCGCGTACCCTGAAGGCGGTGGTTCGGGTGCCGCAACAGGGCGTTCAGCTCGGCCGCTCGCTGCTGCTGCTGGGCTCGACCGTGATGAACTTCACGGCCCTCATCTTCATGCCGCTGGGCGACGTCTCGGCGATCATCTTCACCTCGCCGCTGCTGGTGGCCGGCATCGCCATGCTCTGGCTCAAGGAGCGGGTGACGGCGCTGCGCTGGGTGATCATCGGAGCGGGCTTTCTCGGCAGCCTGATGATCGTCCGGCCCGGCGGCGGCGACTTCAACGTCGGCGCGCTGCTGGCGATGGGCTGTGCGCTCTCTTACGCCTTCTACCAGGTCAGCACCCGCATCGTCCGCGAGGCGGAGCCGATGGTGTCGCTGCTCTATGGCGGGATCGTCGGCATGCTGGCCTTCTCGCTGGTCGTGCCCTTCTTCTGGCGCTGGCCCTCGCCGCTCGAATGGGCGCTGCTGGCGATGATCGGCATCCTCGGCGCCGTGGGCCATCTGATGATGATCATGGCGCTGCAACGGGCCGAGGTCTCCAAGGTCAGTCCCTTCACCTATCTGCAATTGATCTGGGCCATGCTGGTGAGCGCCTTCCTCTTGGGCGACGTGCCCGACGGCTGGACGATCGTCGGGGCTGCGGTGATCGTCCTCTCGGGCCTCGCCCTGATGACCCCCGGTCTCGGCCGACCTCGGCTGCCGGGGCCGCGATGATGCCGCTGCTCGAGGTCGACCGGCTCTGCTCCGGCTACGGACGCGCGCAGATCCTCTTCGACGTCTCGCTCAACGTCGAGGAGGGCCGGGTCGCCGTGCTGCTCGGCCGCAACGGCGCCGGCAAGTCGACGACCATCGAGAGCATCCTGGCGCTGGTCCCGCCCTGGTCGGGCACCGTCACCTTCCGGGGGCGGCCGATCACCGGGCTGCCGACCCACGAGATCGTCCGTCTGGGCATCGGCTTCGTGCCCGAGGACCGCCGCATCTTCGCCGATCTGACGGTGATGGAGAATCTCGAGGTCGGCCGGCGCGCGCGGTCCGGGACGACGCGGCCGTGGACGCCCGAGCGGCTGTTCGAGCTCTTCCCCAATCTCGCCGAGATGCGGCGGCGGCGCGGTGACGAGATGAGCGGCGGCGAGCAGCAGATGCTCTCCATCGCCCGCACGCTGATGGGCAATCCCGGACTCCTGCTGCTCGACGAGCCGTCGGAGGGCCTGGCGCCGGTGATCGTCCAGGCGATGATCCGCAGCATCCGCCGGCTCAAGAAGGACGGTCTCTCGATCCTGCTCTCCGAACAGAACGTGCGCTTCGCCGAAGCCGTCGCCGATCGCGCCTTCGTGCTCGAACAGGGCCATGTGCGCTTCGCCGGCAGCATGGCCGAGGTGGCGGACGATCCGGCTCTGCGCAAGGCCCATCTGGGTATCTGAAGCCGTGGACATTGCAGGTTGCTCACGATGGGGGCACAAACGACCGGCAGGTCGATACGAACGAAAACCACGAAGGGAGACGACGCCATGCACACCTCGAATCGCCGGACCGGACCTTGGAAGACCGGGCTCTGGACGACCGGAATCCTCCTGGCGGCGAGCGCCATCGCACCGCCCTCCGCGGCGCAGGAGGCGAGCATCGAACTGGGGCCGCGGCCCTTCTGGCTGGTCGACCGGATGGACGAGGGCGAGCTCAAGAGCGCCCTGCAGGAATGCGAGGGGCCGTTCGAGCGGCGGGACTTCTCCATCGGCCATCGCGGGGCCGCGATGCAGTTTCCCGAGCACACCCGCGAATCCTACATCGCCGCGGCCCGCATGGGCGCCGGCATCGTCGAATGCGACGTCACCTTCACCAAGGATCGCGCCCTCGTCTGCCGCCACGCGCAATGCGACCTGCACACCACGACCGACATCCTGGCGCGGCCGGATCTCGCGGCCAAGTGCAGCGAGCCCTTCACGCCCGCCTCCGGCGACAAGGAAGCCTCGGCCAGGTGCTGCACCAGCGATCTGACGCTGGCCGAGTTCAAGACCCTGAACGGCAAGATGGACGCCGGCGACAAGGCGGCCACCACCGTCGAGGAATACATGGACGCCACGGCCGGCTGGCGCACCGATCTCTACGTGCCCGGCACGCTGATGACCCACGCCGAGAGCATCGCTCTCTTGAAGGAGTTGGGCGTCAAGTTCACGCCCGAGCTCAAATCCGCCGACGTCGAGATGCCGTACGAGGGCGACTACACCCAGGAAGCCTATGCCCAGGCGATGATCGACGAATATGAGGAAGCAGGCGTCGATCCGGCCGACGTCTGGCCGCAATCCTTCAACAAGGACGACGTGCTCTACTGGCTGAAGAACGCGCCCGAGTTCGGCAAACAGGCCGTCTATCTCGACGACCGCTACGAGACCGTCGAGGGCTTCGACCCGATGAAGCCCGAAACCTGGCCCGAGACGATGCAGGAGATCGCCGATCAGGGCGTCGAGATCATCGCCCCGCCCATGTGGATGCTGGTGACCGCCGAAGGCGGGAAGATCGTGCCCTCGCCCTACACCGAACAGGCCAGGGCCGCGGGTCTCGACATCATCACCTGGACGCTCGAGCGCTCGGGCCCGCTGGGCGAAGGCGGCGGCTGGTACTACCAGTCGATCACCGATCTGACCGACGGTGACGGCGACATGCTCGCACTGCTCGACGTGCTCGCCAAGGAGGTGGGCGTGCTCGGCGTCTTCAGCGACTGGCCCGCGACGACGACCTTCTACGCCAACTGCCGCCTCTGAAGCCGGGCCGGCCGGCGCCGACGCCGGAGGGTTGCACCCTCCGGACCACCTGCTTTTTCTCGGTTTTTTGTTCGTTGGCGGTGGTGGAGGCGGGGGCTCGGGTGGGTGCTCTCCGGGGTCGGAGATGAGGCCATGCGGTATCGGCCCCGGAATCTCTGATACCGGGGCTGTGGCGGCGCGGACGGC
>JAGREO010000130.1 GCA_020446525.1 Geminicoccaceae bacterium
TCTCGGCGATCAAGGGCGGCCGGCTGGCCGCCGCGGCCGCACCCGCACGGCTGGTGACGCTGACGATCTCCGACGTGCCGGGCGACGATCCGGCGGTGATCGCCTCGGGCCCGACGGTGCCCGATGCCACGACCCGTCACGACGCGCTGGCGATCGTCGAGAAATACGCGCTCGACCTGCCGCAGAAGGTCCGCCGGCACCTGGAGGACGACGCCTGCGAGACGCCCAAGCCCGGCGATCCGGTGTTCGCGGGCAACGAGACCATCATGATCGCCGCCCCCCAGGCCTCGCTCGAAGCGGCGGCGGAGGTGGCGCGCCAAGCCGGCTTCACGCCGCACATCCTGGGCGACGCCATCGAGGGCGAGGCCCGCGACGTGGCCAAGGTGATGGCCGGCATGGTCAAGCAGATGCGCCGCCACGGCCAGCCCTTCGGTGCACCGGCCGTGCTGCTCTCGGGCGGCGAATGCACCGTCACCGTCCGCGGCAAGGGCCGAGGCGGCCGCAACGTCGAGTTCCTCAACGCGCTCGCCGTCGAGCTCGAGGGGACGCCGGGCGTCTGGGCGATCGCCGGCGACACCGACGGCGTCGACGGGGCGGAGGAGGTGGCCGGAGCGATCGTCACCCCCGACACGCTCGCCCGGGCGGAGGCCGAGGGCCGTTCCGCCAAGCGCTCGCTCGCCGACAATGACGGACATGGCTTCTTCGAGGCGCTGGGCGATCAGGTCGTCACCGGCCCGACGCTCACCAACGTCAACGATTTCCGCGCCATCCTCGTGGAGAAATGAGACCATGAGCGGCCTGAAGATGCCCGAGCCCGACGCCGCGACCATCGCCAGAAAGAGCGAGATCGTCGAGCGTCTGCGCCGGATCGTGCCCGGCGAAGGCGTGATCGCCACCGAAGACGAATTGCGGGCCTATGAATGCGACGCGCTCTCGGCCTACCGCCAGGTGCCGCTCGCCGTCGTCCTGCCCGGCACCACGGCCCAGGTCGCAGCGGTGCTCAAGCTCTGCGACGAGGAGAAGATCAAGGTGGTGCCCCGCGGCGCCGGCACCTCGCTCTCGGGCGGCGCCCTGCCGGTGACCGACGGCATCGTGCTGGCGATGGGGAAGTTCAACCGCATCCTCGAGATCGACTTCGCCAACCGATGCGTGCGGGTGCAGCCGGGCGTGACCAATCTCGGCATCACCCATGCCGTGCAGCACGCCGGCTTCTATTACGCACCCGACCCCTCCTCGCAGATCGCCTGCACCATCGGCGGCAATATCGGCGAGAATTCGGGCGGCGTGCACTGCCTGAAATACGGGCTCACCACCAACAACGTGCTGGGACTCGAGATGGTGCTGCCCAATGGCGACATCATCCGGCTCGGCGGCAAGCACCTCGATGCCGAGGGCTACGACCTGCTCGGACTGATGACGGGCTCGGAGGGGCTTCTCGGCGTCGTGACCGAGGTCACGGTGCGCATCCTGCAGAAGCCCGAGACGCTGCGCGCCGTGCTCATGGGCTTCTCCTCGATCGAGGCCGGCGGCGATTGCGTGGCCGCCATCATCGCCGCCGGCATCATCCCGGGCGGGCTCGAGATGATGGACCATCCGGCGATCAATGCGGCCGAGGACTTCTGCGCGCCCGGCTATCCGCGCGACGCGAGGGCCGTTCTTATCTGCGAGCTCGACGGACCGGCCGCCGAGGTCGACCACCTGATCGAGCGGGTGACCGGCATCGCCGAGGGTCTCGGTGCGACCTATCTCAAGGTGTCGGAGAGCGAGGAGGAGCGCGTCGGCTTCTGGTCCGGCCGCAAGAACGCCTTTCCCGCCGTCGGCCGCATCTCGCCCGACTATCTCTGCATGGACGGCACCATCCCGCGCGCCGAGCTGGCCCGGGTGCTGCGCCGGATGCAGCAGATGAGCGCCCGCTACGGCCTTCGGGTCGCCAACGTCTTTCACGCCGGCGACGGCAACCTGCACCCGCTGATCCTCTACGACGCCAACAATCCGGGCGAGCTGGAGAAGGCCGAGGCTTTCGGTGCCGACATCCTCAAGCTCTGCGTCGAGGTCGGCGGCGTTCTGACCGGCGAGCACGGTGTGGGCGTCGAGAAGCGCGACCTGATGCCGGAAATGTTCAACGAGATCGACCTCGACCAGCAGGCGCGCGTCAAATGCGCCTTCGATCCGACGCAGATCCTCAATCCGGGCAAGATGTTCCCGGTCCTGCACCGCTGCGCCGAACTCGGCCGCATGCACGTCCACAAGGGCCGCCTGCCCTTCCCCGAGCTCGAGCGCTTCTGAGGCGCCCTGCCCGATCGGCGGCCACCGCCGGATCGATCGACGGCGATGAAGCTTCCCTAAGAAACGACCGCCGCCCCGGGCCCACGACCCGAGGCGGCGGCATTCGTTCCGAAGGCGTCCAGCCGAGCGGCCCCGCGGCCGATCAGTGGCCGCCTTCGCCGGCCATGGCGGCTTCGCGCAGGCCTTCGGCGTCGCCCCGCGCACCGTTGAAGACGATGTTGAGCACCACCGCGGCAATGGCGCCGAGCAGGATGCCGCTGTCGATCAGCGGGTGGATGGCGTGCGGCAGCCACATCTTGAAGTCCGGCGCGATCAGCGGGATCATGCCGA
>JAGREO010000131.1 GCA_020446525.1 Geminicoccaceae bacterium
GCGCTCGACGTCACCATCCAGGCGCAAATCCTCTTCGAGGTACAAAAGCTCGCCGACGAGACGGGCACCGCACTGATCTGGATCACCCACGATCTGGCCGTGGTCTCGGGTTTGGCGAACCGACTGGCGGTCATGTATGCCGGTCGGATCGTCGAGCAGGGACCGACCGATCGGGTGATCGACGAGCCGGCCCACCCCTATACGCGCGGCCTCCTGGAGAGCGTGCCGTCGCACAACGAGCGCGGCCGGCCGCTCCGGCAGATTCCGGGCATGGCGCCCTCGATGCTCGCGCTGCCGCCCGGCTGCGCCTTCGCACCGCGTTGCCCGCGGGTGCAGGACGATTGCCGCCGCGTGCCGCCACCCGAAGAGCCGGTGGAGGCCGGACGAACGACGCGATGCTATCATCCGCTCGTGGAGGTGGCGGCGTGAGCCCGCCGCTCATTCGTCTCGAGAACGTATCCAAGCGCTTCGTGCGCGAACTGGATGCGGCCGAGCGGGTCGCCAATCTCTTGGGTGCCCATCGGCGTCCGGTGATCGTGCACGCCGTGGACGACGTGTCGCTGGACATCGCCGACGGCGAAGTGGTGGGTCTCGTCGGCGAATCCGGATGCGGCAAGTCGACGCTCGGGCGGGTCGTGGCCGGCATTCACGCGCAGAGCGAGGGCCGGGTCCTGTTCAAGGGCGAAGACCGGGACGCGCTGACCGGCAGGCAGGCACGGGCCGCGGCACTGGCCGTACAGATGATCTTTCAGGATCCCTTCGCCTCGCTCAATCCGCGCATGCGGGTCGCCGAGATCGTCGGCGAGGCGCCCAAGGTGCACAAGATCGATTGCGACGTCCCGGCGCTGTTGCGCAAGGTCGGCCTCGACGCGGCCATGGCCAAGCGCTTTCCGCACCAGTTCTCCGGCGGCCAGCGGCAGCGGATCGGCATCGCCCGGGCGCTGGCCGTGCGGCCCGAGCTGATCGTCTGCGACGAGGCGATCGCCGCCCTCGACGTCTCGATCCAGGCGCAGGTGATCAACCTCTTCATGGATCTGCGCCGCGAGTTCGGTCTGACCTACCTCTTCATCAGCCACGATCTGGGCGTGGTCGAGCACATTTCCGAGCGTATCGTCATCATGTATCTGGGCCGGGTGGTGGAGATGGCACCGACCGAAGCGCTCTACCGCGACGCCAACCATCCCTACACCCAGGCGCTGCTGGCGGAAATTCCGCGGATCGCCACGGGTCGGCGGCGGTTCCACCCGATCAAGGGTGAAATCCCCTCACCCATCGACCCGCCGCCCGGCTGTCACTTCCACCCGCGCTGCCCGCACGCTTTCGAGCGCTGCAGGATCGAGCGGCCGGCGCTGAAGGAGATCGCCCCGGGCCGCCTGTCCGCATGCCATCTCAACGACGAGCCCCGATGAACCGCGAAGAATCGACGGCCGACACATGACCCAATGCGACCTGAGCGATCGCCGCCTGCCGGGCGTCCTCGTGCGCCGTGTCCCGCACGCCGATCTGGTACCTCTGGTGTTCGACAGCCCGCACAGCGGCACGGTCTATCCCGACGGTTTCACGCCTCTCTTGAGCCGCGAGGAACTCCTCTCCACGGCCGATCTCTTCGTCGGCGAGCTCTTCGAGAACGCGCCGGCCAAGGGCGCCGTGCTGATCGAAGCGCTCTTTCCCCGCGCCTTCGTCGACCCCAATCGGTCACTCGACGATCTCGATCCGAGCCTGCTGGCGACACCCTGGCCGCACCCGCTGGCACCAAGCGAGAAGTCCACCCTGGGCAAGGGCCTGATCTGGCGCGTCAACGCGGCGCTGAAGCCGATCTACGGGCGATCCCTCTCAGTCGAGGAGGTGGAGGGGCGCATCGACGGCTATTGGCGCCCCTATCACCGCACGCTCGACGAGACCATGGACGCACTCTGGGCGCGCTTCGGCAGCGCCTGGCACGTGAACTGCCACTCGATGAAGTCGCGGACCACGGCACAGGACGCCGAAGGTCCGGGTCACGCCCGCGTCGACATCGTCCTGAGCGATCGCGACGGGCAGACCTGCGACCGCGCGTTTCTCGAGGTGGCGCACGAGGCGTTGCGGGCGGAAGGGCTGTCGGTGGCGATCAACACGCCGTTCAAGGGTGCGGAACTGGTCCGCCGCCAGGGCCGACCGGCAGAAGGCCGGCACGCGCTGCAGATCGAGTTCAATCGCCGGCTCCATCTCGACGAAGCGACGTTGCAGAAGAACGAACGCCATCCCATATTGCACGCTATGGTTGATCGACTGATCGATCGGCTCGCAGCGTTCTGCCGGGAGCAGGTTTGAGCGACGTTCATTCTCCGATCAGGCCCTTCTATCTGACGCTGCCGTCGGTCTGCCCCTATCTCGCCGATCGCGTCGAGCAGCGGGTGGTGGCTGAACTGCGCCCGTCCGCCGACGAGCGGATGTTCGACGAATTGTCGGAAGTGGGCTTTCGGCGCAGCCAGGGCTGGATGTACCGCCCCGCCTGTCCCGGCTGCCAGGCCTGCATCCCCGTGCGCATCCCGGTCGCCGACTTCAACTGGACACGAGCCTGGCGCAAGATCGTCAACCGCAACGCCGACCTCACTTTCGAGGAGCTTCCGGCGCGCTTCCATGCCGAGCATTACGACCTGTTTCGCCGTTACATCGCCTCACGACACGGCGACGGCGGCATGGCGAAGATGACCGACGCGGATTATCGCGAGATGGTGGACACGGGCATCGAGCGCACGATGCTCGTCTCGTTCCGCGACGCCCGAGGTGTGCTCAAGGCGGTCTCGCTGACCGACAGGCTGCGCAGCGGCCTGTCCGGCGTCTACAAGTTCTTCGATCCGGACGACGAACGCCGATCGCTCGGCAGCTACGTCATTCTCTGGCACGTGCACCGCTGCCTCGAGCTCGATCTGGCTCACGTCTATCTCGGCTACTGGATCGAGGAATGCCGCAAGATGGCCTATAAATCCCGGTTCCAGCCGCTCGAACGGCTGGGCCGCGAGGGCTGGGTACGGTTCGAGCCGAATCCGTCCTCCGGGTGACCGCCGGGCGTACGACGCCGGCCGGCCGGCGCGGCTCGATTGCGCAAAACGTACGGTCGATTGGCCACCGCCCCTATCCTGCCTCGTGCACCTGTACTATCGGTAGGGTGTAATCAAACGCCTCGATGGAGATCGGACCATGGCATCACCGATGATTTCACTGCGCAAGACGCTGCTCACCGGCGCCGCCGTCGCCGCCTTATCCCTGGCGGCCGGCACGACGAGCCCGGCGCAGACCGCCGCGCCGACGACCACCTCCGAACAGCCGGTGCTGCTGAACAAGCAGAACATCGACGCCGCCAGGGAGATGGGTGCCAAGGCCGGCGACAAGATCGTCGAGACCTCCAGGAGTGTGGGCGGTGCGATCGTCGAGGCGGGCGAGAAGGCCCAGGCGGCGGACGCGGCCGAGAAACCCGAGCAGCCGGTGCTCTTGAACAAGGAAAACATCGACGCCGCTAAGGAAATGGGCGCCGATGCCCTCGAGGCGACCAAGGCCGCCGGTGCGGCGACCGCGGCCAAGGCTTCCGAACTGGCGACCCAGGCCGGCGATGCCATGCGCCCCGCTTATGAAAAGACCAAGGAACTGGGCGCCGCCGCCGCCGGCACGATCTCGGACTATGCCGGTCGCGCCAAGGACGCACTGACCCGGACGGCGCAGTCCGATCCTGTCGGTGACGCCACCGGTGCCGCTTCCGATGCCGCCGACACCACGGTGCGCAAGGTCCAGCAGACGGGCGAAGCGGCCGGGGATGCGGCGAGCGATGCCGCGGACGCCACCGCCGAAGCGGCAGGCGATGCGGTGGACGCGACGCAGGACGCGGCCGGTGATGCCGCCGACGCAGCCGGTGACGCCGCGGACGCCGCGACGGATGCCGCGAGCGACGCGGCCGATGCGACGGCCGAAACCGCAGGCGACGCCGTGGACGCCACGCAGGATGCGGCCGGGGATGCCGCCGACGCGGCAGCCGATACCGCGAATGACGCTGCCGATGCCGCCGGTGACGCCGTCGACGCCACACAGGACGCGGCCGGCGATGCCGCCGATGCAGCCGCCGACACGGCGAGCGACGCGGCCGACACCGCCGGTGACGCTGTCGACGCCACGCAGGATGCGGCCGGCGATGCGGCCGATGCAGCCGCCGATACCGCGAACGATGCCGCCGACGCCGCTGGTGACGCCGTCGATGCGACACAGGATGCCGCCGCCGATGCCGCCGACGCGGTGAGTGACACCGCGTCCGATGCGGCCGATGCGGCCGGCGATGCCGTCGATGCGGCCGACGAGGCGACGCAGGAGGAACAGGGCGTGATCGAGGGCTGGTGGAACTGGCTCAAGGATTCGCTCGGCATGGAGTGACCGACGGGGCGGGTGGTGCCGGGCCGCCGCCCGCCCCTTGCCCGGTCGTCGGGCTCAATCGTCCGAAAGGGGCCAGTCGACGACGCGATCCTCGAGGTCGCGCTCGTCGACCTCGCTCTCGGTGATGGCGCGGCCGGCGACGGACCGTCCCAGCCGGTGCACCCGCTCGCGATCGCCGCAGACGAGATGATGCCAGTCGGGCAGGCCGCGTCCTTCGGCCAGACGGCGATAGGCGCAACTGTGCGGCATCATCGCAAGCACGTCGCGAGCTTCGGCACTCAGCACGATACAACCGGGGACGCGGCGTCGACGGTCGGGATAATCGCTGCAACGGCAGGTCGTGCAATCGAGCAGGCGGCAATGCACGTCGGTGTAGTAGATCGTACCGTCTTCCTCGTCCTCGAGCTTGACGAGACAGCACTTGCCGCAGCCGTCACAGACCTCTTCCCACTCGTCGGGCGTCATTTCCTCGAGCCGCTTGTAGGTCCAGAACCCGCCGCTCATGGGAACAGGACCCCGGGCAACCAGGTGGCGAGTTGCGGCACCAGCGCCACGAGCAGCAACACGGCGAGCTGGATGAGCACGAAGGGCACGATCCCGCGATAGATCGCCGTCGTGGTGACCTCCGGTGGCGCCACGCCGCGCAGGTAGAAGAGAGCGAAGCCGAAGGGCGGCGTCAGAAAGCTCGTCTGGAGGTTGATCGCCATCAGCACACCCAGCCAGATCGGATCGATCCCCGTCGCCAGCAGCACCGGACCGACGATCGGCACGACCACGAAGACGATCTCGACGAACTCCAAAAAGAAGCCCAGCAGGAACATCGTCGCCATCACCAGGGCCAGCGCGCCGGCGCGGCCGCCCGGTGCGTCGGTCAGCAGGTCGCGCACCAGCTGATCGCCACCCAGACCGCGAAACACGAGCGCGAAGATCGACGCGCCGAGCAGGACGAGGAAGATCATCGCCGTGATGCGCACGCTGCGTTGCATGATCAGGTCCAACGAAGCGACGTCCAGTCGGCCGCGCAGCAAGGCGAGCGCCAGGGCACCGCCCGCACCCAGACCGGCCGCCTCGGTCGGTGTGGCGATGCCACCGAGGATCGAGCCCAGCACGGCCAGGATGAGCAGGACCGGCGCCACCAGCGCATGGAGGATGTGGCCCGCAGCCGGCCGCGCGGCCGGCGCCGGCGGCAGACGGTCGGGCGACCGCCGGGCCAGGATCGAGAGATAGATCAGATAGGCGAACACCAGCACGAGGCCCGGGAGCAGCGCGCCGGCGAAGAGGTCGACCACCGAAACCGGATCGGGCGAGAAGTTGCCCAGGGCCAGTTGCGCCTCCTGATGCGCGCCCTGAAGCATGTCGGCCAGGATGACCAGGGCGATGGAGGGCGGGATGATCTGACCGAGCGTACCGGCGGCGCAGATGGTGCCGGTGGCGACACGGACGTCGTAGCCGGCGCGCATCATCGACGGCAGGCCGATCAGACCCATGGTGACCACCGTCGCCCCGACGATGCCGGTGGACGCGGCCACCAGCGCACCGACGACGACGACCGAGAGCGCCAGTCCGCCCCGCAGGCCGCCCAGCGCCCGGGCCATGGCGTCGAGCAGTTGCTCGGCGATGCCGGATTTCTCGAGCGCGACGCCCATGACGACGAAGAGCGGCACCGCCACGAGCACCTCGTTCGACATGATGCCGAAATAACGCGACGGCAGACCGGCCAGGAGACGCAGGTCGAAGTGCTCGCCCGCATGCGCCGCAAGCGCCACCAGCAGCGCCGACCCGCCGAGGGCGAAGGCGACCGGAAAGCCGGACATCAGCGCCAGGCCCGCCACCGCCGGCAACAGCAGCGTCCAGAGCTCAGCGCTCACGCAGCACCTTCAGGCTGCGCCCGGCGAGCGAGAGCCCCTGCAGGGTCGTCAGCAGGGCGAAGGCGAGCAGGATCGACTTGAAGAGGAAGAGCCCGGGCAGACCGCCCGCCTCGCGCGAGCCCTCGAGAATCCGCCAACTGCGCGCGACATAGGGAAATGCGGTCCAGGCGATGGTGGCCGTCATCGGCAGCAACAGCAGGATGACGCCCAGAAGATCGATCCAGGCCCTGCCGCGCGGCCCCGCCGAGCGATAGAACAGGTCGATGCGGACATGCTCGTCGTGCGCGAGCGTCGCGCCGATGCCCAGCATCAGGATCGACCCGTGCAACCAGAGATAGGCTTCCTGCAACCAGACGCGGCCGAAGCCGAACCCGTAGCGCAGCACGACCACGGTCAGCACGATCGCCAGCATCGCCGTCATCGCCACGGCCAACAGGCGACCGACGGCTCGGTTGAGGGCATCGACCCGCGCACACCAAATGGTGAGCCGGTCGCATCGGTCGGGCCTGTTCAACGGACCGCTCTTCTCCGCTCGTCGCCGCTGCTGCAGTCATGTCGCACGAAGAGATGAAATGTCGCCACCCTTCGGGCGCCCGCTTGTCGCGATGGGTCGAGCTGATATAAGCACGCGTCCTCGACGGCCCGACCGGTGCCTGAAGCATCGGTCGCGCCCGACGGTCCGGCACAGACGCTCCGCGACACGAATTTCGTGTCGCATCTTCGAGCGTTCACCGCAGGCCGACCCGTCGTCGCCCGGTCGCGTCCTTCAGGCGGTCCTCCTCAAGTCAGGCAGCATACGACCCAGCATGGCCAAGCTCAACATCGATACCGACTATGTCGCCAAGCTCGCCGAACTCCTGCAACGCACCGGCCTGACCGAGATCGAGATCTCCGAAGGCGACGTCAAGGTGCGCGTGGCCAAGAAGATCAGCCAGAGGGTGGAGGTGCAGGCGCCGCCGGCGACCGGCGGCCAGGCCCCGGCCGCACCGGCGGCCGCCGCCGGCAACCCGCCCGAGCCGGCGCCCGCGAGCGAGCATCCGGGGACCATCAAATCACCGATGGTCGGGACGGTTTACACGGCTCCCGAGCCCGGCTCGCCGCCCTTCGTCACGGCGGGCGAGGAGGTCAAGGAGGGCCAGACGCTGCTGATCATCG
>JAGREO010000132.1 GCA_020446525.1 Geminicoccaceae bacterium
CTGATCGCGCTGATGCAGGACCAGGTGGCGGCACTCCGCCAGTCCGGCGTGCGCGCCGCGGCGCTCAATTCGAGCCTCGATCCGTCGGAGCAGCGGCGGGTCGAACGGCAGATCCGCGAGGGCGGGCTCGATCTGCTCTACGTCGCACCCGAGCGGCTGATCGGCGAGGGCTTCATGCGCCTGCTGCAGTATCGCCCGCCCGCACTCTTCGCCATCGACGAGGCGCACTGCGTCTCGCAATGGGGCCACGATTTCCGCCCGGACTATCTGCAACTGGCCCGCCTGCACGCCGAGTTCCCCGACGTCCCGCGGCTGGCGCTCACCGCCACCGCCGACGCGCCCACGAGGCGCGACATCGTCGAGCGGCTGGACCTGACCCGGGGCCGGGTCTTCGTGGCGGGCTTCGACCGGCCCAACATCCGCTACACCGTGACGGTCAAGGACAATCCGAGGCGTCAGCTGATGGCGCTCGTGCGGGGCGCGCATCCGGGCGACGCCGGCATCGTCTATTGCCTGAGCCGCAACCGGGTCGAGGAGACGGCGCGGTTCCTCGTGGCGCAGGGGCTCGACGCCATGCCCTACCACGCCGGCCTGCCGGCCGAGACCCGCAGCGCCCATCAGACCCGCTTCCTGCGCGAGGAGGGCGTGGTCATGGTGGCGACCATCGCCTTCGGCATGGGCATCGACAAGCCCAATGTCCGCTTCGTCGCGCATCTCGACCTGCCCAAGAGCGTGGAGGCCTATTACCAGGAGACCGGCCGGGCCGGGCGCGACGGCCTGCCGGCCACCGCCTGGCTCGCCTACGGCATGGAGGACATCGCCAAGCTCGGCTCGCTGCTCGCCCGCGGCGAGGGCGACGCCCGGCAAAAACGCATCGAGCGGCAGAAGCTCGACGCCATGCTCGGCTATGTCGAGGCCACCGGCTGCCGCCGCCGGGCGCTGCTCGGCTATTTCGGCGAAAAGCTGGCCGAGCCGTGCGGCAATTGCGACACCTGCCTCGAGCCGCGCGAGACCTATGACGGCACCGAACTGGCCCGGATGGCGCTCTCGGCCGTCTACCGCACCGGCCAGCGCTTCGGCGCCGGGCACGTGATCGACGTGTTGCGCGGCCGGGAGAACGAGCGCACCGAACGCACGGGCCACCGCCGCCTGCCGCTCTTCGGCATCGGCAAGGACGTCCCGGCCGGAGACTGGCGCGCCATCTTCCGCCAGCTCGCGGCCCAGGGCCTGATCGCCGTCGACGTCGAAGGCCATGGCGGCCTCGGTCTCGCCGGCGAGGAGGTGCGCCAGGTGCTCAAGGGCGAGCGCCAGGTCCGCCTGAGCCGCGCCCCCGCCGGCCGGCAGGCGGGCGGAACCGACACCACCACGAGACCGGGGAGATCCGAGAGATCGGCCAGGCCGGCCGAACGGCACTTCGACGATCCGGCCACCGCCGAACTCTTCGAAGCCCTGCGCCGCGCCCGCCTCGCCACCGCCAAAGCCCAGGGCGTGCCCCCCTACGTCGTCCTCCACGACAGCACGCTGCTCGCCATCGCCGAAGCCCGCCCCCGCGATCCGGCCGCCCTGGCCGCCATGCCCGGCATGGGCGAAAAGAAGCTCGAACGCTACGGCCGCATGCTGCTCGACGTCCTGGCGACGCACGCCGGGGATTGACCGGAGCAGGATCCGACCGGACGGGATCGGAACCTCGTTCCGGCCAAACGCGGCCCCAAGCGCAAGGAGGAGGCGAAAGGTTCATTGAGTCGCGTGGACCCGAAACCTGTGGACCCGAAACCTGACGAAACTTGAGGCGGAACACCGGGTCTCGCTGCACGACGTCGCGACCGTCGCGTGCAGGGGCGAGGACCATCGCTCGATCTTGTGCGAGCCCAGCCGGCATGTCATGATACTGGTGATGTTACATGTCACGGGACCGGTACGATGACGGTTGGTGCCGATGAGGCCCGCCCTCCGAACGAGGCGCGGCACGGGAATGTCCGCCGCTACCGCGAACGCATGCGGGCGCGGGGGTTTCGCCCGATCCAGATCTGGGTGCCCGACACACGCTCTGCGGTTTTCGCCGCCGAATGCAGGCGGCAATCGATGCTGGTGGCGGGGGATCACGCTGAAGAGAGCCTGATGGACGCGCTCGAGCCGCTGCAGGACGTCACCGGCTGGTCGCCGTGATCCGGGGCGATCTGATCACCGTCGCCCTGCCGGGAGACTTCGGCAAGCCGCGCCCTGCCCTGATCGTTCAATCCGATCTCTTCAACCAGACGCATCCGACGGTCACGCTGCTTCCCCTGACCAGCGATATCCGGGGCGCACCGCTGTTCCGCATCACGGTCGAGCCTTCGACGACCAATGGCCTGCGGCAGGTCTCCCAGATCATGATCGACAAGCTGATGACGCTTCGCCGCGACGAGCTGAAGGACCCCTTCGGTCGTATCGAGGACGACACCATGCTGCGCGTCGGGCGGGCGCTGGCCGTCTGGATCGGCCTCGCCTGAGCGGCGGGATACCGGCCGCGACGGCGTGCACGTGCCGCGCCTCCGACCGCAAGACGCGACGCCGGCCGGAACACGCACGAGGCGTGACTGCGATGACGCCTGGTCCCTCGATCGGACCGCATCTGCCCTGCCACCTCGGCCGACGCCGGAGGGTTGCACCCTCCAGACCACCCGCTTTTCTCTGATTTTTTGTTCGTTTGTGACGGTGAAGGAGGAAAGGCCGGAAGCAGGTCCCGATCGGGGGCAGTCGGGAATATAGGTGCTAGGAATAAAGACGTTGACATTATGGGACGACACGCCTATAGTTACTCCATGACCTACGATCACGCCGCCCCACCCGACGAGCTCCCATCCGCCTGCGCGCGTTTCGCGC
>JAGREO010000133.1 GCA_020446525.1 Geminicoccaceae bacterium
TCTGCTGCGGGCGGATCAGCAGGAAGTAGAAGACGACGAAGATGAGCAGCAGCGGCAGCAGGGAGACGAAGAAATCTCCGCCTCCCGGGGCCGCCGCCTGGGCATGGGCCGGCGATACGAACATCGTTTCCTCGAGGAGGTGAGAGAGGACAAATCCGGGGCGCGCTACGATCGCGCCGCTTTATATCGGCTCCACCGGCGAATGCAAACACGCCGCCGGCCGGCGAGGCGGCTGCCGGGCTTGCCGCCCGGCGGCGGCATGGCTAGCTATCGCCACCCCTCACCCGCCCGCTTCTTCCCCCGTTCGTCTCTTCAGGGGCGCGCGCGCAGCTCTGGAGCACCGATGCTCGACGAAGATCGCCTCGTACCGGCTCTCGAGCGCATCGCCGCGGCGCTCGAGCGGATGAGCCCGGTTCCGGCCGGTGCGCTCGAGTTCGGCCGGGCGTCGGCCTTCCTGTTCGATCCGGCGACGGGCGGGCTCAAGCCCGTGACCCGGGTCAACCGGGTGCCGCTCTCCCTGCTCTGCGGCATCGACCGGGTGGCCGACATCCTGCTCGACAACACCCGCCGCTTCGCCCGCGGTCTGCCGGCCAACAATGCGCTTCTGTGGGGTGCGCGGGGCATGGGCAAGAGCAGCCTCGTGAAGGCCGTGCATGCGGAGGTGGAGGCGGAGCGGCCGGGCGGGCTGATGCTGATCGAGATCCACCGCGAGGACATCGAACGGCTGCCGCATCTGCTCCAGCGCCTCGGCCGGAGCGACCGGCACTGCCTGCTGTTCTGCGACGATCTCTCCTTCGATGCGGGCGAGACCAGCTACAAGTCGCTCAAGGCGGTGCTCGAAGGCGGCATCGAGGGGCGGCCCGAGAACGTGCTCTTCTACGCCACCTCCAATCGCCGCCATCTGATGCCGCGGCAGATGATCGACAATGAGCGCAGCACGGCGATCAATCCGGGCGAGGCGGTCGAGGAGAAGGTGTCGCTCTCCGACCGCTTCGGTCTCTGGCTCGGCTTTCATGCCTGCGATCAGGAAACCTACCTCGCCATGGTGCGCCGCTATGCCGAGCATTTCGGTCTCGGTGGCGGGGACGCCGAGGGCCTGCGCCGGGCGGCGCTCGAATGGTCGACCACCCGCGGCAACCGCTCGGGCCGGGTCGCCTGGCAGTTCATCCAGGATCTGGCCGGCCGCGAGGGCCGGCGGATCTGAGCCTCGGGGCGCGTCGGGCTCAGAGCCCTCGCGCGATCTCGCGGATCACCTGCCACGCCTCCGCGACGTGCCGGCGTTCGGTCGTGTGACTGCCGATGGCGAAGCGGATGACCTTGCGGCCGTCGAGCGTGTTCGGGGTGAGGTAGGTGCGTCCGTCGTCGTTGACGGCTTCGATGAGGCGCGTGTTCAGGGCGTCGAGGGTGCGCGGGTCGGCGCCCTTCGGGGCGAAGCGGAAGGAGAGGAGGGCCAGACGTGCGGGCGAGGTCAGCTCGAAGTGCGGATCGGCCCCGATCCGGCCCGCCAGCTCCTCGGTCCAGGCGATGTGGCGGCGCAGCATGGCGCGCAACGCGTCGAGGCCGTAGAGCCGCAGCACGAACCAGAGCTTGAGCGCGCGAAAGCGGCGGCCGAGCGGAACGCCCCAGTCGCGATAGTCGATCACCGCGTCGCGCCCGGGGGTCCGCAGATAGGCGGGCGAGACGGAGAGCGTGCGCACGAGGTCGGCCGGCCGGCGGACATAGTGGGCCGAGCAGTCGAACTGCACGCCCAGCCATTTGTGCGGGTTCACGACGAAGCTGTCGGCCTCTTCGATGCCCGCGATCATCCAGCGCCATTCGGGCAGGATCAGGGCACTGCCGGCCCAGGCCGCATCGACATGAAGGAAGACGCCGTGACGCCGGCAGACGGGACCGATGGCGGCCAGATCGTCGATGCCGCCCGCGCCGGTGCCCCCCAGCGTCGCGACGACGATCGCGGGCTTGCGGCCGGCTGCGAGGTCGGCGGCGATGGCCCGGTCGAGAAGGTCGGCGCGCATGCGTCGTTCGGCGTCGACCGGCACGAGCGTGAGGGCCTCGCGCCCCATGCCGGCGATCCGCACGGCCTTCTCGAGTGAGGAGTGGGTCTCAGGTGAACCGTAGGCCGTCAGCGGAGCGACCGCACCGAGCCCCAGCCGGTCGCTCAGCCAGTCGGTCGCCCGCTCGCGTGCGGTGAGCACGGCGCAGAGCGTGGCGCTCGAGGCGGAATCCTGGATGACGCCGGTAAAGCCCGCGTCGAGGCCGATCGCCTGCCGCAGCCAGTCGAGGGTGCGCGTCTCCATTTCTGTGGCGGCGGGCGAGGTCTGCCAGAGCATGCACTGCGCGGCGAGCGCCGCCGTCAGCATCTCGGCCAGGACGGAGGGCGGCGTGGCGTTGGCGGGGAAATAGGCGAAGAAGCGCGGGTGCTGCCAGTGGGTCAGCCCCGGCAGGACGATCCGCTCGAGATCGGCCATGACCGCCTCGAAGGGCTCGGGCCGCTCGGGCGCGCTGGTCGGCAGCGCATCCGCGACCTCGCCCGGCCGGCTTCGCGCCCGCACCGGGCGATTCTCGATGCCGACGCGATAATCCGCCATCCAGTCGACCAGCTCGTGGGCGCGGCGGCGAAAGGTCTCGTCGTTCCAGTGGTCGTGGGCCGGATCACCGCCGGCCGGATCATGGTCGGTCATGGCGCTTCCCGCCGGCTTCGATGCGTCCGTCCGTCGGACGGGTGGTCAGACTAGCCGCATCGAAGTCGGTTCGAGAAGCGCCTTGGGGCCGGGTCGCCCCGAGGGTCGATCAGCAGCAGCGGGCGACGGCCTCGATGTCCGCACGGAGGACACCGATATCGTCGAGCTCGGAATCGGTCAGGGCGTGCAGCTCGCGACAGGTGCGGCGATAGCGGCGATGAGCGTCGACCCGCTCGACGAAGCGGAAAATCGCGCGGGAGATCATCGAGGCGACACCTTCGCCGGGCATCGCCCAGGGTGCGAGCAAAGCGTAGTTCGTGTTCATGGCAAGCCCTTTCCAGCAAAAAAGGCGCCCCGGCCGAATCCGTGGACACCTCTTCGTGCGAGACATATGGCATGGTCCAAGCTTTTGAACAAACCCGATTTTTGCATTGCAGCAATGCACAAAGGCCGCGCCCTTGCGGGGGTGCTTCGAGGCGCCGCTCCGGCGCGCTTCGGGGCGTGCCGGCGATGGTGGCTTTACCTGCCGGGCGAACTGGCGGATCTTCCGGGCATGGCGATCGAGAAGCGGCGGGGCGATCAGCGGACGCAGGTGCCGGACTGGCGATCGGCGGCCAGGGAGCTGGTGTTCGGCCTCGCGTCGCACGAGCGTCTGCCCGAGCGGGTCGGACGCATCATACGCGCCGAGCAGGACCGCACCGAGATCCTCATCAGCCTGGTGCAGCTCGCCGCCATCCTGTTCTTCGCCGTGTTCTACGCGCTCTCGCCCAAGGCCTTTCCGCCGGGCGTGCCGTTCGAGCCTGTGCCGGTGGCGCTGGCCTTCTATCTCCTGTTCACCCTCTGGCGCCTGTACCGGGCGGTGCGGCACAGGCTCGGGCCGGTCTTTCTCGCGGTTTCGGTGGTCGTCGACATCACCGTTCTGATGGTGACGATCTGGAGCTTCCACCTGCAATATCAGAGCCCGCCCGAGATCTATCTCAAGGCGCCGACCCTGATGTACGTCTTCATCATGATCGCCCTGCGCTGTCTGCGGTTCGAGCCGTTCTACGTGATCGTCGGCGGTGTGACGGCGGCTGCGGGCTGGCTCGTCCTGCTGATCTATGCGCTCATGGCGGGCGACGGCTCGATGATCACCCGCAGCTTCGCCACCTACACCACCTCGCACAGCGTGCTGATCGGCGCCGAGATCGACAAGATCATGTCGATCCTGATCGTCACCGCCATCCTCGCCCTGGCGCTCCATCGGGCGAGACGGCTGCTCTTTCGCGCCGTCGCCGATCACGAGGCGGCCATGGCCCTCTCGCGCTTCTTCGCGCCCGAGGTCGCCGGCCGCATCCGCCAGACCGAGCAGGATCTCGCACCCGGTACGGCGGAACTGCGCGAGGCGGCGATCCTCTTCATCGACCTGCGCGGTTTCACGTCGCTCTCGACCCGGCTCGAGCCGGCCGAGGTGATGCGGCTGCTTTCGGATTACCAGGCGACGATGGTCTCGGCCGTGCGCTCGCACGGCGGCAGCATCGACAAGTTCATGGGCGACGGCATTCTCGCCTCGTTCGGCGCCACGCACCCGCGCGCCACCTTCGCCGCCGACGCGGCGCGCTGCATCGAGGCGGTGCTCGAAGCGGGCGGCGCCTGGCGCCTCGGGCGCGAGCAGGACGGCCGACCCGCACCCGGCGTGGCGGCGGCGATGGCGACGGGCACGGTGATGTTCGGCACGGTCGGCGACGCCGATCGCCTCGAATACACGGTCCTTGGCGAGCCCGTGAACCTCGCCGCCAAGCTGGAGAAGCACTGCAAGACGGAGGGCGTCGACGCGCTGATGCCCGAGGCGTCGCTTGCACTGGCCGAACGCCAGGGCTTCACCGCCCGTCGCCGCTGGAGGCCACGCACCGGCCGCACGGTGGCCGGAGTCGACGCGGCGCTCGATCTGGTGGTCGAGGACGACGGGCCCTGACGCCGGTCGCCGATCTTCGCTCACCCCTCGTCGGCGGACTGGGCCCGCTCGGTGATCGCCGAGCGGATGGTCCGATCGCTCTCGATCAGACGATGGAAATCGCTGGCCCGCAATTCCAGCAGATGACAGGCGGTGAGCGTGATGATGGTGGTCTGCCGCATATGGCCGTGGAGCAGCGCCTGCTCGCCGAACCAGTCGCCCCTGGCCAGCAGCCGACGACCGTTCTCGCCGCGCGACACGAGCTGCCCGTCGTCGATGAAGTACATCGCATAAGGGTGCTCGCCGCGCCGTAGAACGGTGAAACGCGCCGGCAGTTGGCGATGGTGAAGCAGGGCGGTGATCTCGGCGAGCTGGGCCGGCGGCAGGTGGGTGAACAGCGGCACCCTGGCCACCATTGCCGCGGTCAGGGAGAAGTTGCGCTTCTGCAGTTCCTGCGTGAAGCCGGCGCCCAGGATGGCCGTGGGCAGTGCGAACATGAAGATGCCAAGCATCGCGACGACGCCGGCGATCGCCTTGCCGAGCGCCGTCACCGGCACGACGTCGCCGTAGCCGACCGTCGACATGGTAACCACCGTCCACCACAAGGCGGCGGGAATGGACGAGAAGGCCACGGGCTGGGCCTCGTTTTCCGCCGCGTGGATGAGGCTGGCGGCGATCGTCATCAACACCAGCACCAGCGTCAAAGCCGCCAGCAGCGCCCGGCGCTGATTGAGCAGCACCACCTCGAACAGCGACAATGCCGGGGAGTAGCGGGCGAGCTTGAGGATGCGCAGAACCCGCAGCGTGCGCAGGACGAGCAGGCTGTGCGGCAGCAGCAGGTCGAGATAGAAGGGCAGGATCGCCAGGAGATCGACCAGGGCCGCCGGTGTGAGCGCATAGCGCAGGCGCCCCTCGACCGGCCTGCCGTAGCGGCCGGCCCGATCCTCGACCGCGACCCAGAGACGACAGCCATATTCGATCGTGAACACGATGCCGCCCGTCCATTCGATCGCCGCGAGCACCTCGTCCCAGTCGCGCGCGACGGCATCGACGGTGTGCAGAATGGCAGCGAGGACGGTGGTCAGGATCAGAACGATCAGGGCGCCGTCGACCCAGGCCCGCTCGGGTGTCGTGCTTTCCTCGTCCTCGATCAGCGCATAGACTCGCGCGCGCAACGTCGGCTCGGTCACGGAGGCGGAACATCGTGATGCTGGCTCATCTGCGCACCATGGCACGCTACAATCGCTGGGCCAACGAGCGGCTCTACGCCGCCTGCCGCGAGGCCGGCGATGGCGAGGTGATAAGGCCGCGCCGTGCCTTCTTCGGGTCCATCCACGCGACGCTCAATCATCTGATCGTCGGCGACACGCTCTGGCTCGACCGTCTCGAAGGCCGTCCCCTGTGCGGCTGGGCGCTCGACCATCGGCCCTGTGCCGACATGGATGCGCTCGAGGAGGCCCGGCGCGCCCTCGATCTTCGTATCGTTCGCGTGCTCGACGGCATGGCCGATGCCGACATCGAAGGCGATCTGGTCTACCGCACGGCGATCGATCCGGGCCGCGAGATGCGCACGCCTCGGCATCTGTGCTGGCTGCACATGTTCAACCATCAGACCCATCATCGCGGCCAGATCCACGACATGCTGAGCCAGACGGACGTCCCGCCGCCGCCGCTCGACCTGATCTATTACGTGCGCGAGAACGCCTGAGAGTCGATCGTGCGCGTGGATCGGGCTTTGTGCCGTACGCCGGCACGCGCTATGCCTCGTATCGGCTTTGGACAACGAGCGGATGCGGAGACGGCATGACGGCACGGATCATCGACGGCAAGGCCGAAGCCGGTGCGCTGCGCGCACGCATCAAGGACGAGGTCGCCGCATTCCAGGCGCAGCACGGCCTCCTGCCGGGGCTCAAGGTCATCATCGTCGGCGACGATCCGGCCAGCCGCACCTATACGCGCACCAAGACCCGCAACGCCGAGGAAGTCGGCATGAACGGGGAGCTGATCGAGCTGCCGTCCGACACGACGAGCGAACGCCTGCTCGCCGAGATCGCACGGCTGAACGAGGACCCGGCCACCCACGGTATCCTCGTGCAGCTTCCCCTGCCGCCGCAGATCGACGAGGCGGCGGTGCTTATCGCCGTACGCCCCGACAAGGACGTGGATGGCTTCCATCCGATGAATGTCGGGCGGCTTTTTTCCGCCGGACGCGCCATTCCCGAGCACCTGCTGGTCCCCTGCACGCCCTATGGCTGCCTGCATCTGCTCCGCCGGACATTGGACGCGGCCGCTCTGGCCAAGGCGCATGCGGTCGTGGTCGGCCGCTCCAACATCGTCGGCA
>JAGREO010000134.1 GCA_020446525.1 Geminicoccaceae bacterium
CTGTCGTAATTGTCGATCAGCAGCAGCATCGCCACACTCCCACCCGGCCGCCGTCACCTCCGAATGCGGTTTCGCCTCGAGCCTTCGGAGCAAGGCCGGTGACGCGTCGAGACCACGAGACGGTACAATCAGACGGCAGCACACGGCGTCAAGAGCACATCTGCGGCATGGAGGGATGGTGCGGGTCTTTTGCCGCTGGCGCCGGCCCGCGCCAGCCCTTATCGTGCTCCTCATGACCAACGCACCGATTGAAACTCATGCGGCGTAGAACACGCCAACGGCTACGACGCGCGAGCCTCGCCTTCGCCGCCACGTGCCTCGGTTTCGTGCTCTCGCTGGTGCTCCTCGACCTCACGCTGCCCGACAAGCTGCCGCCCTTGTCGCCCGAGGCGATGCACAGCGCGATGGACCCGCCGCGGCCGCACTTCGGCGCGCTGCCGCCGCAGGCGATCTGGCGCTTCGACGTGGCCGAGCCGGTCGCACCGAGGGCGACGGTGCGCCCGCGCGAAGCCCGGCGGGCGTTCGAGATCGACCTTTCAGCCGGCAGGCTCGAACCGCTCTACGCCGCCGAACCGGCGCATGGAGCCGACACCCCGCCCGCAGCGGCACCCGTGACCGTCGCCGTCGCCCCTGCCTCGACCTTGCACGCCGACGAGGCCGCGCACCCCGACGAGGAAGCGTCGACCGCCCTCGTGCCGTCGCCCTTCCGGCCGAAGCGGGTGATGGCCGGACCGCCGATGGTGGCGCTGATCATCGACGATCTGGGTCACAATCCGGCCGCCGTCGCGCGGCTTATGCGGCTGCCGGCGCGCCCGACCCTGGCGTTCCTGCCCTACACCGCGGCGACGCCGGCACTGGCCGAACGGGCGCGCGAGGCCGGTTTCGAGGTACTCCTGCATCTGCCGATGCAGCCACGGGGCGCGGAAAATCCGGGCCCCATGGCGCTGACGCTGGACCTGCCACCGGAAGAGATGACCGCGCGGGTCGAATGGGCCCTCACGCGCGTGCCGGGTGCCACGGGCGTCAACAACCACATGGGCAGCGCGTTCACCGCCGATGCCGACGCCATGCGGCTGGTCCTCCAGGACCTGCGCCGTCACAACCTCTTCTACGTCGACAGCCTGACCGGCGGCGATTCGATGGTCGCCACGGTGGCCCGCGATCTCGAGCTGCGCCACGGCATACGCGACGTCTTCATCGACCACGATCCGAGACCCGAGGCGATCGAGGCGCAATTGCGCCGCGCCGAGGCCGTGGCGAGGCGCAGCGGATCGGCCATCGCCATCGGCCATCCGGGCACGGCCACGATCGAGGCGCTGGAGCGCTGGATCCCCGCCGCCAAGCGCCGCGGCATCGTCTTCACCACCGCCGCCGAACTGATCGCCGCCCGCGCCTGCCAGGCCGGCGAGCGCTTGTGCGACGCCGAAAGCCTGCTCGCCCAGGCCCCGGCGGATCGCTAGGGCCTTCCCGCCTCCACGAACCGCCGGCCGGCCGTTCTACTGCAGGATCTCGAGTTCCAGGGTGCCGGCGGCGCTGCGGCCGTCGTGATCGCCGGCGAAGGCCTGGCGGATGCGGCCGTCGATCGCACCCTTGCCCAGCGACGGCGAGCCGCCCAAGATATCGCCCGCCTCTCCGGCCAGATCGCTCTCGCTGGCGAAACAGGCGAGCCGGTCGATGCCCGAGGGCTCGCTGGCGACGAGCGCACCGAACTGGCCCAGATCGCCCGCCAGCTTGGCCGGCTTGTTGGCCTCCATCCTGGGTGCGGTTCCGGCCAGCGGAACCAGACGTGTCGTGCTGCCGTCGCTGCCTTCGTGGAAGCAGTAGACATAAGCGTCGAAATTGGTCTGCACGGTGATGTCGATCGGCTCACCCAGCCGGAAGGCGGGGCGGCTGCCGGGCCGCTGGGCACCCAGATAGAGCGAGGGTGAGAGCGTCCCCGCCAGTTCCTTGAGCCGCGCCGCCGCCTCGCGCTCGCAGCCCTTTTTCAGCAGGGTCAGCACGTCGTCGACGCCGGCACAGGCGGCCGGACTGGCGCTGCGGGTCGCACCGACCCCGCCGACATTCTCCTCCTGCTGGATGACCCGCTGCAGAGCGTCGATGATGCTGCGCTGGCCGCCGCTCGACGAAGCGCCGCCGACCACGCCGCCCGGCGCCTCGACCGTCAACGTCGAGCCGTCGGCCGAAATCAGCGTCACCTGCGCGCCGTCCGGAACCTCGAGACGCGTGCCGTCCGGCACCCGCTCACCGAGCGTCACCTCGGGTGCGGTGGTGGCGATGACGACCATGTCGGCCCGCGCCGCCGTCGCCGCGGATACCAGCAGCACCGCAGCCGTCGCCCAACCGCCCCATTTCGACCCTCGACTCGTCATCGCCTCACCCCTTTTCCGTCGCCGTTGACGCAACCCGAAGTGGAATTTCCACCACGGCACACTTGGCATCGGCGCGCCGGCCGGCCAAGATGCGTCGCATGTCGGAACCGCTCTCGCCGAACCGCCGCCGATGATATCGCATCGCCGCCGCCTGGTCACCTTCGCCCTCACGCTGGTCGTATCCTGCGGGCTGGCGTTCGCCGCCGGCCTGCTGCCGTTCGTGGCGTCGGTGGAAAACGCCCTGCGCGACTTCCGCATCGCCTTCCTCACGCCGCCGGTTCCACAGCACGATGAGATCGTGCTCATCGAGATGACGGAGGATACGCTCGACCTCTTCACCTACCGCTCGCCGCCCAATCGCGGCTTCCTCGCCGACCTGATCGACCGGATGAGCGAAGCGGGCGCGCGGGCCGTGGCCCTCGACGTTCTCTTCTACCGGCCGACCGAGCCCGCCCTCGACCAGCGCCTGAAGGATAGCCTGGAAAAGGCGCGCATGCCTGTGATCATCGCCACAGCCACCGACAAGGTGGCCGACATCGAGCCGCGCGAGATCGAGTTCCAGAGGGAGTTCGCGCGCGACGCCATCCAGGGCGACGCCCAGGTGATCCAGGACCCGGTCGATTCCTTCGTGCGCCGGCAGCGGCCCCTGCCGGCGGATCCGGCGCAGTTGCCGAGCTTTTCGGCCGCCGTGGCGCTGGCCCTGGGCCACGAGGTGCAGCGCGGCGAGATGCCGATCGCCTGGCGGGTCACCGCCTCGCCCGACATCGACCCCTTCCCCGCCTTCGCCGCACACACCGTGCGCTACCTGCCGCTCGAATGGTTCACCGGCAAGATCGTCTTCATCGGCTCGGATCTGCCCGACATCGACCGCTATCCGACGCCGCTCAGCCGTCGCGACGACAACTGGCCCACCGCCGGCGTCGAGATTCAGGCCCACAAGCTGGCGCAGATCCTCGACGGACGCCGGCTGCCGATCCCCAGCCGTGCCGGCGACGTCGCGACGCTGGTCGCGGCGGCGGCGATCGGCATCTTCTTCGCCCTGCTGCCGATCCCGATCCTCGCCAAGGGGCTCCTGGTGATGGCGTCGATCGGCGGCTACTGGGTCGGCGCCTTCTATCTCTACGAGCAGGGCGGACCACTTCTTTCGATCATCGGACCGAGCCTGGCGCTGCCCACGGCGACCGCCTTCGCCGAAGCTTTCGAGGGTGGCGAAGCCCGGCGCCAGCGGCGCTTCGTCAGCCGCGCCTTCGAACATTTCGTGGCGCCGGCGGTGGTGCAGAGCCTGATCGCCGATCCGAGCAAGCTCAGGCTCGGCGGCGAGCGGCGGGACATCTCGACCATCTTCACCGACATCAAGGGCTTCACCACGCTCTCCGAAAAACTGCCGCCGGAGCGCATGACGGCCCTGCTCAACGACTATCTCGACCGGATGCTGCAGGTGATCCTCGACCACGACGGCACCATCGACAAGGTGGTCGGCGACGCGCTGCACTGCTTCTTCGGCGCGCCCGGCGACCAGCCGGATCACGCACGCCGCGCCCTGGACTGCGCGCTGGCGCTCGACCGCACCAGCCAGACCTTCTGCCGCGAGACCACCGCCGGCGGCGAGGAATGGGGCCTCACCCGGATCGGCGTCCACACCGGCAACGTGCTGGTCGGCAATTTCGGCGGCCGCCTGCGCTTCAACTACACCGCCCACGGCGATGCGGTGAACACCGCCGCACGGCTGGAGGGCGCCAACAAATATCTCGGCACCCGGGTCTGCATCAGCCAGGCGACGCTCGACGAGTGCCCGGGCGCCTCGGTCCGCCCCGCGGCCGAACTGCTGCTGGTCGGCAAGACCATCCCGATCGCCACCTTCGAGCCGATCGACGAGCCCACCGAAGCCACCCGCCGCTATGTCGAGGCTTACGAGGCGATGCGCGACGGCCGGATGATCGAGGCCCGTACGATCCTGGCCGAGCTGGCCGAGGCGACGCCGGAGGACGGTCTGGTGGCGATGCACCTGGCGCGAATCGACCGCGGCGAGAACGGCGTGCTCGTCCGCCTCGAAGGCAAATAGCGCCGGGCGCCGGGCTCACTCCTCGCCGGTCGCGATCCGGTTGAGCGCCTTGTGGTCGCAGATCACGATCGAGCCGTGCTCCAGGGCGATGATGCCGGCCATCCGCCAGGCGCTGAGCTGCCGGTTGATGTTCTCGCGGGCGAGACCGACATAGCCGCCCAGCTCGCGCTGCGACAGGCGCAGCTCGATGCGCACGTGCTCGCCCTCCTTGCGGCCGTAGTCACGCGCAAGACGCAGCACGCCCCGGGCGATCCGGGGCTCCATGGTCAGCAGCACGCTGTCCTCGACCATCTCCGTCGTCCGCCGCAGCTTGGCGCAGAGCACGCCGATGATCCGCCACGCCACGTCCGGATGGCTCTCGATGAAGGACAGCATCTCGTTCTTCTTGAGCAGGAACAGCTCGGTGGGCTGCAGGCTGGTGGCGTCGGCACTGCGCATCTTGCCGTCGAGCATCGCCACCTCGCCGAAACACTGGCCGGGCTCGATGAAGTTGAGCACCGCCTCCTTGCCGTCGATCGAGAGATTGGAAATCTTGACCCGGCCCGAGAGCACGATCATCAGGCTGTCGCCCGGATCGCCCCGCTGGAACACGGTCTTGCCGGTCGGATAGGTGGCGGTGCCGCCGAAGCGGATCAGCTCGTCCAGCTCCTCGTCGTAGAGCGCACCGAAGACGTCGCTGTCGGCGAGACTGTCGCGGATCTCTTCTTGGCGATGGGTCGACATGAGGGCTCTCCCGAACGCAAGGGGCGCGTCGCGCGCGCCGCGATGCCCGCCCGCACGGCGGGTCCTTTGCCTTTGCTCTTGTCTTGGCCTTGGTCTCGGCCTTTGCCGCGGCCGACGACGCCTTGCGCGCCGGCGCGGTCGTGATCATAGTCACTCTTTCTTTGCAATTGGCGTGCTAAAGTACGTCACGAGCTACGATTGCAGCGTCATTCCACGAAGGAGATCGCCATGCGCACGGTATCCTCGCGCGAGATCCCGCCCGATCGCGAGCGCTTTCCCACGAGGCGCCTTCTTCACAAGCGCGTGACGGTGCTCTCCACCGGCGCCGCGATGCTGCTCGCGCTGGCGGCCGTGGCGCCCACCGCCACACCCTCCTGGGCCGCCGACGTCTACATGTTCAGCGACGCCGTACCGACGGCCGAGGAGATCGCCGCCATCATGTTCCCGGCGGCGGCCGACGAGGCGAGCCCGGAGACGCCCGCTCCGCCGCCGCAGATCCGCACCCGCGGCATCCGCTTCACCACCCCCGCCCCCACGGCGTCGAGTGGCGAGGCCACGGCCAAGAGCCGCTGGGACAAGGAGGTGGCGGCCGCCGACGGTGCGGCGACCCCGGCGCCCCAGGGCTCGATCGTCGGCTTCAACATCACCTTCGCCTACAATTCGGCCGAGCTTTCGCGCGAGGCGGTGCCCTATCTCGACCGCTTGGGCGAGGCGCTGCGCCTGCCCGCCGCCGAGGGCAAGGCGATCCGCATCGGCGGCCACGCCGACGCCTCGGGACCGGAAGACTACAACCAGCGCCTGTCGCAGGCCCGCGCCGCCTCGGTGCGCGACTATCTCGAGAACCGCCATGGCATCGCACCTTCGCGGCTTCAGGTCGTCGGCTACGGCGAAAGCGCCCCCCTGCCCGGTACCGACCCCTTCGCCGGCGTCAACCGCCGCGTCGAGTTCGAACCGCTGAACTGACCCCGCCCACCGATCCGGCGCTCCGGCGAACGGACCCGGAGCGCCGGCACGCTCCACGACATCGTGGAAACGCCGTCGTAGCAACCACGTCCAACAAGAGCGTTCCCCGCCCAAGCGAGGATGAACCGGCCCGGTCTACGTGTCATCGGCATGTGTCGGCATATTCCCCGCCCATGCGGGGTATGATCCGAAAATCGTGGCGGCGTCCGGTGACGAAAGATCCGGTGACAGGATACCCAGTCTGAGCAGCGCTGTCGGCAACGCCCGCTCGAGAAAGCCGCGTCGAGCGCACGGATGCCGCACGCTGCGGGCCATTTCCCCGCCACTGGCGGCTCGGATCCCGCGCTCCCGGATCGACCCGTGGCGCCGACCGGCTCCACCCCCGAGAGCCACGACTACGGGAGCGGCGGGCGTCTCTCACCTCCCGGTGTCAGTCGGGCACGCCGTGCTCGAGCAGTTGCCGGGCGATGATGGTCCGCTGGATCT
>JAGREO010000135.1 GCA_020446525.1 Geminicoccaceae bacterium
CAGCTCGGCAATTTCCCGCAGGCCTTCAGCCATGTCGGCCTGGTCAACGCCGCCCACAACCTGCTGCAGCGCGCCGGCCCGGCGGCCCAGCGCGCCGCCCACGAGGATCCGCCGCAGGCCGCGGACGGCCAGAGCACGACGGCCGCGCTGAGCTGAGGCCCGTCGGGCCCGTCGGCTAGGGCGACCGAGCCGGACGCGTAAAAACGCGATGGGCGAAGATGGCGATGGCGATCCACACCGACGTGCGCAGCGTCATGGCGGCCACCGTGCGCATCTCGAAGCCGCCGCCCGACGCCACGTGCACCGCGAAGGCGGCGAAGACGAGAGCGGTGGCGAGCGCGATCACCATCGAAAGTCGCGCCGCCCAGCGCCGGTGTGCGACCAGTCCGACGCCGGCGATCACGTAGACAAAGCCGGCTGCGAAATTGAAGATCAGCACGAAGGGGACGGCATCGCCGACGGCGGCCCGTGCCGCCTCGTCACCGAACAGCGCGCGGCCGCCGGCGAGGATGGTGAGCGCGCCGAAGAGCATGGCGAAGACGCCCGCGGCCAGCAGGAGTTTGGTGTCTGTCGTCCGGATCACGATGGAGCTCCCGGGTCGAGCGCGCCGTCGCGCAGATGGAAGAGATGGTCGAACCGATCGAAGATCTTCTCGTCGTGGGTGACGGCGACGATGCAGGCGTCCCGTTCGGTGGCGAGCTTGCGGAGCAGGTCCATCACGATGGCGGCACGCGCGGAATCCAGGGCTGCGGTCGGCTCGTCGGCGAGAATGATCCGCGGGCTGTTGGCCAGGGCGCGGGCGATCGCCACCCGCTGCGCCTCGCCACCGGAGAGCTTGGCCGGCATCGCGCCGCGCCGGTTCGCGACCTCGAGATAATCGAGCAGCTCGAGTGCGCGCCGACGTGCCGCGGTGCGCCCGACGCCGGCCAGCTCGAGCACCAGCGCCACATTGTCGGTGGCGTCGAGAAACGGCAGGAGATTGTGGAACTGGAAGATGAAGCCGATCTTGTCGAGCCGCAGGCGGCGAAGATCGCTGCGCAACCAGCGGCCGTCATAGACGGTCTCGCCGTCGAGTCGCATCCGCCCGCTCGACGGCTCGACGATGCAGCCGACCACGTTGAGCAGCGTCGTCTTGCCCGAGCCCGACGGCCCCAGCATCGCCACGACCTCGCCGGCGTGGACCTTGAGGCTGACCTCGCGCAGGGCGTCGACGCGGGTTTCGCCGCTGCCGAAATGCTTGGCGATGCGCTCGACCTCGACGATGGCGTCGCGGATGTGCTCGGTCATGGCTTCAGCCGCCCAGAGCGGTGGCGGGGTCGACCTCGAGCGCCGCGCGGACGCCGAGGGCGCTGGAGAGGAGGCAGACGACGAGGATGATGCCGGCCAGCGCCAGGGCGTTCTCCGGCTCCAGCACCACCCGCCTCGGGAAGTGGTCCTTCACGGCCATGAGCAGGACCAGCCCAATGGCCCAGCCGATGCCGCCCAGGGCCAGCGCCTGCTGGACGATCAGGCCGACGATCGTGCGGTCGGGCGCGCCGATCAGCTTGAGCGTGGCGATCTGTTTGAGCTTCTCCATGGTCATGGTGTAGATGATCAGCGCGATCACGACGGCCGAGACCGCCAGCAGGATACCCATGAAGAGCCCGATCTGCCGGCGGGCGCGATCGACCACCGAGCGGGTGAGGATGGTTTCCTGCTCGATCTGCGTCATCGCGGCGAAGTGTTTCCACCGGCGAACCGCCTCGGCCACGCTCGACGGGTCGATATCCGGCTTCACCCGTGCCACCACGGCGTTGATCGTGTCGGTGTCCGATGCCGCCGCGCCACGCTGCCGCTGGACGCGCATCGCCGGTGGCGCCAGCTCGAACTGCAGCGTCTGCGCGTCGCCGAGTGTGATGTAGACGGCCGGATCGCCGCCCGAATTGACGTGATTCGCCACGAGGCCGACGACCGTGAAATCGTCGCGACCGAGGCGGATGCGGTCGCCCGGCTCGAGCCCGGTGCGGACGTCGGCGACCATCTCGAAATGGGCCCGGGCGATCGGCCGTCCGGCGACGAGGTCCTCGGGAGCACCCGGCCGGCCGAGCTCGTAGCCGACGACGTAGAGGCGCAGCTTGCCCAAACCCGTAGCGGCCTCGACGGTCTGATAGGTGACGCTGCCCGCGGAACCGACGCCGTGGAGGCGGGACACCGCCGCGCGTGTGTCGCCGGGTATCCGGGACGATTCGGCGAACGGCCCGCGAGTCCCGTCCTCGACCACCCAGAGATCGACCGCGGGCGCGCGGACGATGGTCAGGGCGTCGGCCACCAGTCCGTTGTAGATGCCCATCATCGACAGCACGACGCCCATCAGAAGACTCAATCCGAAGCAGGTCAGGACGAAGCGCAGCAGATTGTGCCGGACGTCGCGCCAGGCGAGGTTCAAGACGGCGCCTCCCCTTCGAGCCGAACCGACCGGCCTTCGCGGAATCCGGCTTTCGGAACCGCGACGATCGACGCGCCCTCGGGCAGACCGCCGGTTACCTCGACCAGCGCTTCCTCGGTCATACGGCCAAAGGTGAGCCGGCGTCGTGCCAGTACCCCGTCCTCGACCGTCCAGACGATGCCCGAAGCGCCGTCGAAGGCGTCGATCGCCCGTTCCGGCACGAGCAGCGCGTCATCGAGCGTGGCCGTCGTGATCCAGGCCTCCGCCTGCTCGCCCAGATATACCCGCTCGGGACACTGGTCGCAGGCGACCCAGACGCGTCGCTCCTCGTTCACCCGGTCGCTTTCGATGCCGATGCGCGCGACATGGCCGGGGAACTGCCGATGTGGCAGCGAACGCAGGCGGATTTCGGCCTTTTGCCCGACCTCGATGCCGCCGGCCCGCGCCTCGTCGACATAGGCGAGCGTCCAGATTGTCTCGGGCGCCATCAGCGTGAAGATCACCTGGCCGGTCTGGACGACCGTGCCCGCCTCGACGTGCCGTTCGACGACCACCGCATCGAAGGGTGCCCGCAGCACGTGCTGGTCGAGCCGTGTCTCCTCGTAGGCGAGCGCCGAGACCGCGTCCGCGACCATCGCCCGGGCGACCTCGACCTCGCTTCGCGCCACCGCCAGATCGGCCGCCGCCACGTCCGCTTCGAGCGCCGCCTCCTCCGCCGCTTCCCGGCTGATCGTCTCGTTGCTCACCAGGGTCTGACGCCGGCGGTTGGTCGCGCGACGTTGCGCCAGGACGGCCTCGGCACGTCCGACCGTGGCTTCGGCCTTGGCACGGCTCATCTCGGCCGCCTGCACGCCGGCTCGGGCGCGTTCGACCCGCACCGCCTGTTCGCGCGGGTCGAGCCGCGCGAGCTCGGAACCCGCCGGCACGGCATCGCCGTGATCGGCGTGCAGGGTGCGCAGCGCACCCGAGGTCTCGAACCCGATCGCCGAGACGATTCGCGCCTCGATCGTGCCCAGACCAAAGACCCGGACGACGACGTCGTCGCGTGGTGCGACCGCCCGCACCGTCAGCGGCCGGTGGGTCCAGAAGAGATAGCCGCCGACGCCGATGCCCGCGATCAACACCAGTGACGACAGGCGGGTGAGCCATCGCCGTATCATGCCGGGCTGCATCATGCCGGGCTGGCCGCTGCGGGATAGCGTGTCAGAAGCGAGAGCTGGAGATCGAACAATCTGGCTCCTTCATCCACGAGGTCGAAGGTTCGGCCGGCGAGTGACCAGCGGACCGCCAGGCCCTGCACGAGGCCGATCAGGAGAAAGGCGGCATCCGCGGCGACGATGCCGGGCTCGATCGTTCCCACGGCCTGCGCGGCTTCGATCTCGCCCGCCACGGCGGCGTGAAACCGATGCATCAGTGATAGGAATTGCCCGCGCAGCAGATCGTTCTCGGCGTGTAATTCGCGTGAGAACAGGATGGCCGGGACGGCCGGTGTGGCGGCGATCAGGCGCAGTTGCGACTCGAACAGCGCGCGCAGCCGCTCGAGCGGCGACGTCGCCTCTTGCGTCGCCCGTCGCCAGTTCGCCTGCATCCGTTCGGCGAGCGTGGCCGCCACAGCCTGCCAGATCGCCTGCTTGGTGGGAAAGTGGCGAAAGACGCCCGGTTGCGAAAGACCCACCGCGCGGGCGATGGCCTCGGTCGAGAGTCTGTCCGGTCCCACCTCGTCGGCGAGCCGGAGTGCGGCATCCAGGATCTCGGCTTTTCGCGCCTGTGCCGATTTGCGCACGTTTCCGGCCCATCGGTTAGTGAGTGATCACTAACTAATGGGTTCGCGTATGCCGTCCGTCAAGGGTGCGTGTCGCCGGGATGCGGGCTCAGCGTGCCGTCACCTCGGCGTGGTTGACGATCACCGCGGGGTCGAGCCTGCCGTCGAGGACGGCGGCGATGTTGGCGGCGGCTTCGCTGCCCATACGCTTCATCGATTGTGTGGTCACGCCCGCATTGTGCGGCGACAGCAGCACGTTTTCGAGCCCGAAGAGCGGATGGTCGGCGGGCGGCGGTTCGGCTTCCAGGACGTCGATGCCCGCACCCCCGATCGTGCCGTCGCGCAGCGCGCGGGCGAGCGCCTGCTCGTCGATCAGCCCGCCGCGGGCGGTGTTGATCAAAAGGGCATCGGGCTTCATGAGCCCCAGCCGTCGGCCGTCGATCAGGTTGCGGGTGGCCTCGCTCAGGGGCAGGTGCAGGCTGACGATATCGGCCTCGGCCAGCCCCCGGTCCAGATCCTCGACGCGCTCGCAGCCGTGCGCGGCGAAGACGCCTTCGGCCACATGGGGATCGATGGCGACGGTGCGCATGCCGAAGCCCTGGGCGCGTCGTGCCACCTGCCGGCCGATACGTCCGAGACCGACGATCAGGAGGCGCCGTTCGTAGAGTTCGAACGCCAGCACCCGCTTGCGGATGGGGGTCCATTCGTCCGCCCGCACCGCCCTGTCGTGCGCGCGGCCGGCCTTGGCCAGCTCGAGCATCATGAAGATCGCGTGCTCGGCGACCGAGATCATGTTGGCGCTGGCGGCGACCGCGAGCGGAATGCGCCGGGCGTTCAGGGCCGCGAGATCGACATTGTCGTAGCCGACGCCGTGGCGCGAGACGACCTGGAGGACGGGTGCCGCCGCGATCGCCTCGGCGCGCAGGGGTGCCGTCCGCAGCAGCACGCCGTGCGCATCGGCGAGCTCGCCGATCCAGGTCTCCACCGGGCCCTCGTCGACTTCGACCAGGGTCACGTCGGGCCGCTCGCTCAGGCAACGCAGGCCCTGCGCGTCGACCTTGCCGATGACCAGCACCTTGAACATCGACGAGGTCTCCTGCGCTGCGCTCTTCGTTCGGTCGCGGGTTTCGTCCCGCTCGGGCTCAATAGGTGCCGGTGGTCTGGCCGACCTTGCCTTCGGAGCCGCGGAACTCGTTCACCATGGCGGCCGCCTGCATGGTCAGGAACCGGGCGTCGCTCATCAGCGTGACGAAATTGAAGCCGTCGTCGATCATCCGCCGGCCGAAGGCGGGCATGCCGCAATGGATGCCGGCGAAGACGTCGTGCTTCCTGGCGCTCTCGACGATCGTGCGGATCGCACCCAGCACCGTCTCGTCGGTCGGATCGAAGCCCGGCTTCTTGCCCATGCTGTTGGCCAGATCGGCCGGGCCGACATAGATGCCGTCGAGCCCTTCGACCGAGAGAATGCCGTCGAGATTGTCCATCGCCTGCTGGGTCTCGACCATGGCGATCTTGAGCACGGTGTCGTTGGCTTTGGTGGGATAGTCGGCGCCGGCATAGATGGTGGCGCGGATCGGCCCGAAACTGCGCTGGCCGCGCGGCGGGTAGGAGCAGCAGGAGACGAATTTCTCGGCCTCTTCGGGCGTGTTGATCATCGGGCAGATGATGCCGTAGGCGCCGGCGTCGAGCATCTTCATGAGGATGCCCGGCTCGAGCCAGGGCACGCGCACCAGCGGCACCACGTCGGTGGTCGAGATCGCCTGCAGCATGCCGACGGCCGTCTGGTAGTCGATCAGCCCGTGCTGGCAGTCGACCGTGAGCGAATCCCAGCCCTGATGCGCCATGATCTCGGCGCTGAAGCTGCTGGGGATGCCGCACCAGCCATTGACCGTGCCGCGACCGGCGGCCCAGGCTTCGCGGAGCTTGTTCGTGCGCATTGTTCTCGACCTTCTTCGAACCGACAAGAGACGTGCGCGCGGACCATAGGCGTGCACTGCCATGGTGGGAACGCCCTTTTTTTTCCAGGCGCCTTCATGCCGCGGGTGGAAAGCCGTCCCGGCTCCCGCGTCGGCAAGCTTTGTGACGCAATGGTCGAGGCGCGCGAGGGTCGTGTGCTCGCGGCCGGAGATGGCGCGGCCGAGATGGACATGGAGCGTGTGAGACGAGAAAAGAGCGGGTGGTCCGGAGGCTGCGACCCTCCGGCGTCGGCCGGGGCGGC
>JAGREO010000136.1 GCA_020446525.1 Geminicoccaceae bacterium
ACGAAGAGGATGCCGTCGCGGAAATCGACGCCGACGATGGTCATGCCGCCGACCAGCGCCTCGGTCAGCACCTTGTAGGGCTGCCAGCCGCGCTCGAGCAGGATGTCGACGCCCTCGCAGACCTCGTCCTTGAGCCCGTCGTAGAGATCGTCCTGCATCTGCTTGACGAGTTCGTCGTCGTCGAGGTCACGCAGCACGAGTTCGCCGTCGTCACTCATCGCTCACCAGCCTCCAGCCACCCGATCCACAGCCGACGCTCGCACTAAAGGCAGGGGGTGTCGATCGCTTTTCACCCCGCGACGCCGGCACCCGCGAAAGCGACACCCACGGGCCGGGCGCCCGGCCCGACGAGCAGCGGTTCCGTTCAGCAGATTTTAAGACACGCACGCTAGGATCGCCCGCAAGCAGACGACAAAGAGGAAACGGCCTTGTCGGGTGTCCGGGCGACGACCCGCGTCGGCGAGAGGAAGCGTGTCCGCACACGCTTCCTCTTCGCCCGCAGCGCGCATATTGGGATCAGCGGCCCGTGATGTCGCTCGCCCATCTGCTGTTCGGCGCGATTCTGGCGACGGCCGCCGCCTTCGCCTGGGCGCTGGCACTGGCGCACCGCTCGCCCGCTTCGGTCGCTGCGGCCGCAACTTCGAGCCTGATCGCCCTGTGCCAGATCGCCGGCCTGCACCTGCTGCTCGCGGATCGTCTCGTGCCTTATCTCGCCTTCGTTCCGGGCGCTGGCCACGTCCTGGCGCCGACGCAGGCTGCCAAGCTGCTGGGCGGGCTCGTCATCGTACTGGCCGCGGCGGCGCTGCTGGGCCTCGCCCGCCAGTCGCGGCGCTCGCGCACGGACGACGCGATCTGCCACGTGCACGAGCGCAACCTGGCGCTGCTGGCTCTCGCCGCCGGCGGCCTCGATCTGGCGGGCATGCTCCTGCGCGAGCCGGCCGTCCTGCATGCGGCGATGCGCGCGCTCGAAGCGGTGGCAGAGCCTTGCGCGGCCGCGGTCGTCGCATGCGCCGATGCGTCGCTCTACCGGCGCCACGCCGGGCGCGGGCGCGACACCGCGAGAAGGTCCGAAGCGGCACGACCGCGAGCGAGGCGCGGTCGGGCGGCGGGATCGCCGGGAGATGCCGCCACTCGTTTTCCGGCTCGCCTCTGCCTATGTTGAGGTGAACGCCGTTCGATCGGGCCTGCTTCGGGTGCGCCTTCGGCGGACGGCTCGCATTCGAGGCTGCGTCATGAACATCGGCGAAGCGGCGCTGCGCGCCGGGCTGCCGGCAAAGACCCTTCGCTACTACGAGGACATCCGACTGGTCGTGCCGCGTGCGCGCCGGGCGAACGGCTATCGCGACTATGCCGAAGAGGATGTCCATCGGCTTGTGTTCGTCCAGCGCGCCCGGTCGCTCGGCTTCACGGTGCAGGAATGTCGCGACCTCTTGAGCCTCTACGAAGATCGCGGCCGCGCCTCGGCCGACGTCAAGGCGCTGGCTTTGAACCGGATCGGCGACATCGAGCGCAAGATCGCCGAACTGCAGGCGATGAAGACGACGCTGCTCGATCTGGCCGAACGCTGCCACGGAGACCGCCAGCCGGACTGTCCGATCCTGGCCAGCATCGCCGGCGAGCCGGGCTGATCCGTCCGATACGGCTCTGCGCCGGCACGGTGAGTTTGAGAAAGCCGGCCCGGTCTCGCGGCGATCAGGCGGGTTCGCGCAGGCGGCCGGCGAACGCCTCGATGGACCGACGGATGCGCGCGAAGAGCGGGTCGGCCTCGCGCAGCCGGTCTCCTTCCGCCTGCAGGGCCTGCGCGAGGCGCTCCTGCACCGAAGGGGGCAGCGGCTCGACCGGCCCCGCCCCGGGTGTGGCCCCGGTGGCGGTTGCGTTGGAGGTCCCGTTGGCGAGCCCGGTGTCGGGCTGCGGTGGTCGTGCCAGAAGGCTCGTCGCGATCGTCACATTGTCGCCGCACACGCTCTCGATCTGCGCTTGCCCCGCGGGTGCCAGTGCCGTCGCCACCGCCTCGGGCACCAGCAGAAGCAGCAGTTGCGGACGCTCGTCCACGGCGAAGCGATAGAGGTGCGTGGCACCGCCCGCCTCCGGCGCCGGCAGAGTCGTCGCGTCCGTCGCCGGGCGGTCTCCCTGCGTGCGGATCGGCCCGGCCGCGCGCGCGGGGCCCTGGAGCAGGACCGCGTCGATGCGCGCCGAGCGCAGGCTCGCCTCGATCTCCCCGCGCGGCATCTCGATCGGCAGCGCGCCCATCTCGTGGAGGATCTCGTGCATCGCCGCCGGTGCCGCGATGCTGCGGCCGGTGAGGTCGGCCATGCTCGCGACGGGCCGGCGGCTGACGAGGGTCGCCGTGGGCGCCGCGAGACCGCAGGCGAAGGCGTGCAGACCCGCTTGGGCGGCCACCTCGTCCAGCAATGCGCGTCCTTCGTCCTGATAGAACCAGGCGAGCCGGGCCGCGGGATCGAGCCCGTCAGGATGGGCGAACGCCGCGGCGGCGGGCAGATCGAGCGCCAGTTCGCCCATGGTGGTCCAGGCGGCGTCGATCTTGCCAGCGGCCAGCGCCTCCAGCGTCGTCTCCACCGGCACCAGGGCACCCGGCTCGAAATAGAGGATCTGCACGGCGTCACCCGAGACGGCGGCGATCCGCTGCTCCAGGCGTTTGCCGATCCGCCCCGCGAGCGGCGTCGTGCCGGGCTGGGTGGCGGCCATCTTCCAGCGCAGCCGATCGGTCGGCGGGTCGGCCAAGGCGCCGAGCGCCACGAGACTACTCACGAGCGCCAGCGCCGCCGGCGGCAGGATCCGCACCTTCCACGTCATCGGGCGTTTCGCAGAATCAAGGCTCGTCACTCCACTCACTGCGCGATGATGAGCCGGCGCCGCGATACGAGACGACCGACGATCGTGCTGGCTATCGCGTTCGCCGCATTTCGCCAAGGGCATCGGGCGAGGGCTCGTGCGACGCTCGCTCAGAAGCGGACGCCGAAACCGATGGAGACGACATGCTCGCCTTCATCGGCGCCGCGCATCGGGCGCCGATCCTCCAGCTGCTCGACCGACCATTCGTAGCGATAGCGCAGGCGGACATAGGTGTCGTCGGAGACGAACTGGCGAAAGCCGGCATGCGGCCCGAGGAACGCCTTGGCGTCTTCCGCATCGTAGTCGAGCCCGGCGAAAAGGCCGACGAAGGGGACGAAGGTCGCGGATTTTCGGCCCATGTCCAGGGTGAAGGAGGCCGCGGTGCGCGCCCGCCACATCTCCCGCCGATCCCATATCTGCTCGGCGTCGGCCATGCCCGTATAGTTGATCGCCTGTTGCAGGCCGAGCTCGACGGAGGTCGTCGCGTGATAGCCGAGCATCGCCACACGGGTGATGCTGTCGGCCGTCGGCTGCTGCGGGCGCACATAGCTCGCATCCAGTTGCAGGCTGCGGTCGCCGGCGCGAAAGCCCGCCTGCGCCACACAGCCATGCACCGTCGACCAGCCCGAGACCGCGAGCAGGGCGGCGATGAAGCGGGTGCGGCTCGATGTCGATCGGGCGGTCATGGATGCGGGGCTCTCGCTAGGACGTCTTCGAGGAGCGGCTTGATCTCACGCATCGGGTGAAGATGGAACGGTCGCTGTACCGATCGGGCGAATTCGCCGTGCGGTGTTGCACACGAGCCCGATCCCGCACCCGCCCGCGAAGGCAGGGGGCACCCTCCCGACTGTCCGCGCCTTCACCGGCTTGCTATGCTGTGGCCCATGTCCGCCGAACTGCGCATCGACGACGATTTCCGCTGGGGGCGCTTCACCGCCTGGTTCATGGGCGCCGTCCTGCTCGTCTGGAGTGCCGTCGTCCTGCTGGTCCTGGCGACCTCGGGGCTGGACGAGGACGAGCAGGGAACGATGCTCGCGGCCTTTGCGCCCGGCACCCCCGACGTCGCGGTGATGACCCGGGTGATCGAGGCCGGCGGATCGGTGGTGCGGCAGACGGCGTTGCCCAGTCTCTGGGTGGTGCACGGCGACGATGCGGGCTTCGTCGGGCGGCTGCGCTCCAACGGCGCGCTCGCCGCCTACCGCGAACTGCCGCTCGACGTGCCGCTGGCCGGCTGCACCGGCGTCATCCTCGCACGAGAGGCGGATTAGATCGGCAAGCGGCGGCCGTCGTGGCCGCGGGCGCGGCGGCTTTCGATGGCGTCCCAGATCTGCGTCTCGAGCGACACGCCGTCGAAGCGGTCGATCTCCTGCAGCCCGGTCGGCGAGGTGACGTTGATCTCGGTCAGATAGTCGCCGATCACGTCGATGCCGACGAAGACAAGCCCGTTCTCCTGCAGGACGGGGCCGATCGCTTCGCAGATTTCGTGCTCACGCCGGGTCAGCGTCGCCTGCTCGGCGCGGCCGCCGACGTGCAGGTTGGCGCGTGTCTCATGGGCCGCCGGCACCCGGTTGACCGCGCCCGCGGCCTTGCCGTCGACCAGGATGATGCGTTTGTCGCCCCGGCGGATCTCGGGCAGGTAGCGCTGGATCATCAGGGGCTCGGCCAGAAAGCTGCGGAAGGTCTCGATCAGGCTGGCGAGGTTGGGGTCGTCCTCCTTGACCAGGAAGATGCCCGCACCGCCGTTGCCGTAGAGCGGCTTGACGATGACGTCGCCCTGCTCGGCGCGGAACGCGCGGATTTCCTCGATGTCGTAGCTGATGAGCGTCGGCGGCATCAGCTCGGCGAAATGGGTGACGAACAGCTTTTCCGGTGCGTTGCGCACGGCCCGCGGATCGTTGACCACCAGCGTGTCGGGGTGGACGCGGTCGAGCAGGTGGGTGGCCGAGATATAGGCGAGGTTGAAGGGCGGATCCTGGCGCATCAGAACCACGTCGATGGTCGCGAGATCGATGGTCTCGGCCGCACCGGCGGTGAAGTGATCGCCCTTCTCGCGCCGCACCTCGAACGGCCGTGCCCTGGCGACGACGCGGCCCTGACGGTAGCTCAGTTGCTCCGGGCCGTAATGATAGAGGCCATGGCCGCGGCGCTGGGCTTCCAGGGCGAGGACGAAAGTGCTGTCGCCGTCGATGTCGATGCTCTCGAGCGGGTCCATCTGGATGGCGACGGCGAGCGACATGGGTTCTCTCCGGACGGTTCGGCGGGTGCTGCGGCGTCCGAGCGTTTGACAGCCGGGCCGGCTGTTGACAAGAGCGGCCGGCAACGATGCCGGAGGAACTCATGAGCTACGATCCGAACAACGTCTTCGCCAGAATTCTGCGCGGCGAAATCCCTTGTGAGCGGCTCTACGAGGACAGTTTTGCGATCGCCTTCGCCGACATCTCACCGCAGGCCCCGGTGCACGTGCTGGTGATCCCCAAGGGCTCCTACGTTTCGATGGCGGATTTCTCGGCACGCGCCGACGACGCCGAGATCGCCGGCTTCTTCAAGGCCGTGGGCGAAGTGGCGCGCCGGCTCGATCTGGAAGCCGGCGGCTATCGCATGCTCGCCAATCACGGGGCGGACGCCGGGCAGGAGGTGCCGCACTTCCACGTTCACCTGTTCGCCGGCCGGCCGCTCGGGCGGATGGTGGCGAAGGAGTGAGTGAAGGGGGCAGGCGCGTCCTGCGCCGTCAGTTCTCGTCGTAGCCGTAGGTCGAGGCGAAGAACGGCTCCTGCACGTCGTTGCCGGTAGGCAGTTGCAGGCTGCAGGCGGAAAGTCCGAGCACGGCCGCGACCGCGAATAGGGCGAGAAGACGCATGAGCTGCCATCCTTGAGAGCCATCGAGGGGCCCGACACATACGCAAGCGCGAAGGCCGCGGTCAACGATCCCGATCGGCGGCGGCGTCGATCGACCCGCCGTCGTCGCCCCGACGCCACGCGAGGCGCGTGATCCCGCCGGTGCCGGAGACGGCGCGTCGGTCAGGTCTGCGGGCCGGAGCCGTACTGATCGCCGTAGATCAGCGACTCCGCACTCTGCAGTTCCTCCTGCAGGGTCACCCGGATGGCCTCGTAGAGATCGCGGATCGAGACGATGCCGCAGACATCGTTGCCGTCGAGCACCGGCAGATGCCGGTAATGGCCGGTCTGCATCATGTCGAGCGCCCGCATCGCGCTGTCCTGCGGTGTCACGGTGTCGACCTTGGTGGTCATCACCTCGCGCAACGGTGCCTTTTCCGCGTCGAGCCCCTTTGCCAGCACACGAAACACCATGTCGCGTTCGGTGACGATGCCGGCCAGCGCGCCTTGCTCCATCACCAGCACCGCACCGATGCGCCATTCGGCCATCAGATCGGCGGCGTTGCGCACCGTGGCGTCGGGGGCGAGGCAGCAGAGCGCCTGCTGGCCGTCGATGACACCGGGGATGATCCGTCGCTGCATGGCTGTTCCTCCGTCACCCGCGGGTCGAAGGTCGAGTAGAGCGGCGACCGGGTCAAGCTCTAAAACGTCACGCTTCAGCCGGTCGCACGGTCGATTCCTTCGTTGATCAGTTGCTTCGCTTCGTCGACGTCACCCCAGCCGATGATCTTCACCCATTTGCCGGGCTCGAGATCCTTGTAGTGCTCGAAGAAGTGGGCGATCCGCAGCAGGTCGATCTCCGGCACGTCGCGATATGATCTGATCTTGCGGTTGATCGGCGTGATCTTGTCGATCGGCTTGGCGAGGATCTTCTCGTCCATGCCGGCCTCGTCCTCCATCTTGAGGACGCCGATCGGATTGACGCGGATGACGGTGCCCGCCTGCACCGGCATCCGCCCGATCACCATGACGTCGACCGGATCGCCGTCTTCGGCCAGGGTCTGCGGCACGAAACCGTAATTGCAGGGATAGAACATCGTCGTGTAGAGGTAGCGGTCGACGAAGATCCAGCCCGTCTTCTTGTCGAACTCGTACTTGATCGGATCGGAGCGCAACGGCACCTCGATCAGCACGTTCAGTTCGTCGGGCGGGTTGGCGCCGGCCGGAAGCTTGCTGATGTCCATCTCTCTTCTTTCCTCGAGAATAGGCGCGTTCAGCGCCAGGTGACTTCGGGCGGCAGCGACATCAGGATCGCCCTGGGATTGCCGCCGGTCTTCAGGCCGAATTGCGTGCCGCGATCATAGAGCAGATTGAATTCGACGTAGCGCCCGCGCCGCTCGAGCTGATGCGCCCGTTCCTCGGCCGTCCAGGGACGGTCCATGTGGCGTGCCACCAGCTCGGGATAGATGTCGAGGAACGCTTCGCCCACGCGGCGGGTGAAGGCGAATTCGTGCTCGAACGGCCCCTCCAGATAGTCGAAGAAGATGCCGCCCACGCCGCGCGGTTCGCCCCGATGCGGGATGAAGAAATACTCGTCGGCCCACTTCTTGAAGCGGGCATAGCTGTCCTCGCCGTGGGCGGCGCAGGCCTGCTCGAGCCTCGCGTGGAAGGCCCGGGTATCGGCCTCGTCGGGATAGATCGGGTTGAGATCGGCGCCGCCGCCGAACCAGCTCTTCGCGGTGCGGATGTGGCGCGTATTCATATGGGCCGGCGGGCAGTGCGGATTGCGCAGATGCGCCACCAGCGAGATGCCGCTCGCCCAGAAGGTCGGGTCCTCCGACGTGCCCGGTATCTGCCCCGCGAACTCGATGGAAAAGGTGCCGGAAACGGTGGAGACGTTGACGCCCACCTTCTCGAACACCCGCCCGCGCATCAGGCCCATCACCCCCCCGCCGCCGCCTTCGCGCTGCCAGGGCTCGAAGGCGAAGCGGCCGGGCGGGTGCTCCTGCGCATCGGCGGCGGTGCAGTCGTCCTCCAGCTTCTCGAAGGCGGCGCAGATGCGGTCGCGCAACGTCTCGAACCAGGCGCGCGTGCGCCGCTTCGCCTCTTCGGCGTCCTCGTCGTTCATCGTTCGTCCCGTTCGTCGCCCGCATCCTCGTGCGGGCCGGATGGAAATTTCCGCAACTGGCGCAGCGCTTCGCCGGCCACCATCGCCGCTGCGACGACCACGTTGAGCGAACGCGTGCCCGGCGCCAGCGGCACCCGCACCGTGGCGTCCGCCGCGGCGTGGACTTCCTCCGGCACCCCGGCACTCTCGCGCCCCAAGAGCAACACGTCGCCGAAATCGAAGGTGAAGCGATGATAGCGGCATCGGGCGCGCGTGCTCAACAGCACCAGCCGCGACCCCGTCGTCCGCTGGCGAAACTGCATCCAGTCCCGGTGCCGCACCAGACGGGCCCGCCCCCGATAATCCATGGCCGCGCGGCGCAGGCGCCGGTCGTCGAGAGGAAAGCCGCAGGGTTCGATCACGTCGAGCGTCAGATCCAGAGCCGCCGCCAGGCGCATCGCCGCCCCGAGATTGCCCGGCATGTCCGGCTGGAAGAGCGCCAGGCGCAGGGGTGCGGCGGCCGCCGCCCGCGCTGTTTCGGCGCTCGTCCCGGCAGCCGCGGGGAGGTCCGGCCCGACCGCCCGACCGATCGGGATCGCCCGTCTGCCGCTCATCATGCCGCATTCATCCGCGTCTGGTACATTTATGCGACCTTAGGTCGCTTGATCCCGATCCTTTCGCCCCGTAGGTTCCGCCGCGGACGAGCAATTTGCAACGGGGGTGGGTGCCCATGGCCGGATCCGGAGCGGGATCGGCGACCGAGGTCGGCAGCGCGGGTCACGCCGCGGGCCGCGACGACGTCGCCCACGACGGCACGCGTCGCGATTTCCTCGAGCTGGTCGCCTGGTCGTCCGCCGCCATCGGTGTCGGGGTCATCGCCTGGCCGCTGATCGACAGCATGAACCCGTCGGCCGACGTGCTCGCCCTCTCCACGACCGAGGTCGACGTCTCCTCCATCCCCGAAGGCATGGCGATCACCGCCGTGTGGCGCGGTTCGCCGGTCTTCGTGCGGCATCGCACGCCCACCGAGATCGAGGAGGCTGAAGACGTCGACGTCAGTTCGCTGCGCGATCCCGAGAGCGACGATGCGCGGGTGATCGAGCCGCCCTGGCTGGTGGTGATGGGGGTATGCACGCATCTCGGATGCGTGCCGCTCGGCAACAAGCCGACCGAGAATCGCGGCCCGTACGGCGGCTGGTTCTGCCCGTGCCANNTGCCACGGCTCGGTGTTCGACACCTCGGGGCGCATCCGCAGCGGTCCCGCGCCGACCAACCTGCCGGTCCCGCCCTACGAATTCGTCTCCGAGAACGTCATCAGGATCGGCTGACAGGACCGTCGGCAAGACATATGGTGGACGCATCGCCGAAGCGCGGCGGCCGACCGAGCGAGGAACGACGATGAGTTCAAGCCACAGCAGACCCGTCTTCAAGAGTGGCCTGTTGCGCTGGGTGGACGATCGCCTGCCGATCGTCACCGTGGTCTACAACGCCGTCGGCCCCGGCCATCCGACGCCGCGCAATCTGAACTAC
>JAGREO010000137.1 GCA_020446525.1 Geminicoccaceae bacterium
AGTTCTCGTCGTGCTTGGCCAGCACTTCGTCGGCCTCGAAGAGGCCGCCCTGCGCGATGCGCCCCTGGGCGACGATGCCCTGACCCTCACGAAAGAGGTCGGGGAGGATGCCCGCATAGCGCACCTCGACCTTCTCGGCGGTATCGGTGAGCGCAAAGGTGACGCTGCCGTCGGTGTGCTTCTCGATGCTGCCTTCGACCACCAGCCCGCCGATCCGCAACCGCCGGTCCTCGTCGATCTCCATGGCGGCCAGTTCCGAGGGCGACACGAAAAAGGCGATCGTGTCCTGCATGGCGGCGAGGATCAGGGCGGTGGAGCCGCCGAGCAGCAGCAGCGCCACACAAGCCAGCACCAGTCTCTGCTTCTTGCGAAAACGCATCAACCCACCTCGTCGGCTGCTCGGGGTCGACCGGCCCGTGACCCGCTCTCGAAGTCGCCGGCATCGGCGGCGCGCGGCTCGAGCCGTCGGGGCGCACGGCGCGGACGTGCCCGCCTCGTGTCGCGCAGCCGCTCGACCTCCAGCGCGCTGCGCCGGGCCGCCCGGAAGCTCTGCCACAGCAGGCCCCCCATCGACAGGGCGGCGAAGCCGAAGGCCGACCAGACATAGGCACCATAGCCGCCCATGGCGATGAATTCGGGCACCGCCTCAACTACTCCTTTGCCGCGCGCGACCATGGGCGCTAGAGGTCGCGCATGATGCCGCTCGATACGATCGCCGGCGTGATCTCCGGCCACGGGTCTATATGCTGAGCCCGCTCGCCGAGGGCAAGGCGCCCGTGCGCCGACCGGCACCGCGGCGCATGCCGCAGGCGCGTCCGTCGATCGATGTCGAGGCGATCCGCAGGCGCCTCGCCGAGGCTTCCGATCCGCCGGACCACGATCCTCTCTTCGCCCGGATGAAGGCGGCGAACGACGAGGGGCGTGCGGCGATCCGCACCTTCTTCGAGGCCGCCGGCGATGCCGGTGTGGCCGCCGGGATCGTCCATCGCGAGCTGGCCCGGTTGACCGATGCCGTGCTGCAGGGCGCGCTCGATCACGCGGCGCGGCATCTCTACCCCCTGGCCAATCCCACCCGCGGCGAAGAGATGGCGGTGCTGGCGGTGGGCGGCTACGGCCGCGGCGAGATGGCGCCGGGCTCCGATGTCGATCTCCTGTTCGTCCATCCCTACAAGCGCACCGCCCACATCGAGCAGATGGCCGAGTTCCTCGTGCCGAAGCTCTGGGATCTGCGGCTCAAGGTCGGTCAGGCGATGCGCTCGATCGAGGGCTGCATCAGACTGGCGGCGACCGACGTGAGCGTGCGCACCTCGATGCTCGAGACGCGGCTGCTGTGGGGTTCCGGGCGTCTCGTCGAGGAGCTGGACACCCGCCTGCGCGCAGAAGTGTTCGCCGGCCACGACGCGGCGTTCATCGAGGCCAAGCTCGCCGAGCGCGACGCCCGGCACGCCCGGGTCGGCGACAGCCGCTATCTGCTCGAGCCCAACGTCAAGGAAGGCAAGGGCGGGTTGCGCGACCTGCACACGCTGATGTGGCTCGGCCGCTTCATCTACGGCGCCCGCAAGCCGGCCGAACTGGTCGCGCACGGCGTGCTGACCCGCGCGGAACTGGGCGTCTTCATGCGCTCGCGGCGCTTTCTCTGGACCGTGCGCTGTCACCTGCACTACCGGACCGGCCGCCCGCAGGACCGGTTGACCTTCGACCTGCAGCCGATCGTCGCCAGGGCCATGGGCTTCGGCGACCGCAGGGGCTCGCGCGGCGTCGAGCGTTTCATGAAGCGCTATTATCTCGCGGCCAAGGACGTCGGCGTGCTCACCCGCATCGTCTGCGCGGCGCTCGAGGAACAGCACAAGCGCAAGCCGCGCTTCAGCCTGCAGCGTCTGGGTATCGGCCGGCGGGTGTTTGACGGCTTCGAGGTGGCGGGCAACCGTCTCGGGCTGGCGGAGAGCGACCTCTTCGTCCGGCAGCCCCGGCGCATGCTCGAGCTCTTCCATCTGGCGCAGGCGCGCGATCTCGACATCCATCCGGCGGCCCTTGCCGCGGTGGCGGCCAATCTCAAGCGGATCGACGCGCAGGTGCGCGCCGACCCGCATGCACACCGCCTCTTTCTCGAGATGCTGACCTCGCGCATCGACCCGGTGATCACGCTCACACGGATGAACGATACCGGCGTGATCGGCCGTCTCTATCCGGATTTCGGCAAGGTCGTGGCGCTCATGCAGCACGACCTCTACCACGTCTACACCGTCGACGAGCACACGATCCGGGCGATCGGCGTGCTGCACCAGATCGAGCAGGGCGAGCTCGGCGACGAGCTGCCGCTGACGACCGGCCTCATGCCGCGGATCGAGCTGCGCACCGAGCTCTACGTCGCCACCTTCCTGCACGACATCGGCAAGGGGCGGGGCGGCGATCACAGCGAGATCGGCGCACGCATCGCCCGGCGCATCGGTCCGCTCATGGGGTTGAGCGGAAGTTCGACCGAGACCGTCGAGTGGCTGGTGCGCCATCACCTGCTGATGAGTGCGGCGGCCTTCAAGCGCGATCTGGACGACCCCAAGACGATCCAGGATTTCGTCGCCGTGGTGCAGTCGCCCGAACGGCTGCGGCTGCTGCTGGTGCTGACGGTGGCCGACATCCGTGCGGTGGGCCCCACCGTCTGGAACGGCTGGAAGGGCCAGTTGCTGCGCGAGCTGTTCCACGAGGCCGAAGCGGTCATGGCCTCGGGCGACCCGTCCGGCCGGCGGCAGGCGCGCGTCGCCGTCGCCCAGAAGGCCCTGCGCGAGGCGCTGGCCGAAGAAGCGGGCTGGCCGGTCGAGCGGGTCGAGGCCTATCTGCAGCGGCACGACCCGCGCTACTGGCTCGGCGTCACCGCCCCGGCACAGCGGCGCCACGCCGCCATCGTCCGGCGCGCCGAGGACGAGGCATTGCCGCTGGTGGTCGATTTCGCGGTCGACCGGTTTCGCGCGCGCACCGAGCTCACCCTCTACACCACCGACCATCCGGGCCTCTTCATGAAGCTGGCGGGCGCGCTCTCGCTCTCGGGTGTGAGCATCGTCGACGCGCACATCTTCACCACCACCGACGGCATGGCGCTCGACACCTTCGGCTGCCAGGATGCCGACGGACGTTCGGCGCTCGAGGGGGAGGGCCGGCTCGAGCGCATCGCCGCCAACATCGAAGCCGCTCTCGAGGGCCGCCTGTGGCTGGAGAAGGAACTGGCGCAGAGGCGCCGCAAGGCGGTCTCGCGCACCGACGTCTTCACCGTCACGCCCCGGGTGCTGATCGACGATCAGGCCTCGCGCACCCACACCATCATCGAGATCAACGGCCGCGACCGGCCGGGCCTGCTGTTCGACCTCGCCAAGGCGCTCAAGGAGCTGGGCCTGATCATCAACAGCGCACACATCAGCACCTATGGCGAACGGGTGGTCGACGTCTTCTACGTCAAGGACGTGTTCGGCCTGAAGATCATGCATGGCGGCAAGCAGCGGCGGGTGCGCGAGCATCTGTTGCGGACGCTGGAGGCGTGATGCCGGCCCTGCTGGTGGCGGCCGCGATCGGCGGCCTCGTTCTCGTCCTGCTGCAGATCTCGCCCGACGCCCTCGACGACGAAGGCGGGCGGATGTCGCTGGTCTATTATTCGGCCTGGATCGTGCTCGCCGGCAGCGCGATCCTCTTCACCTTCCGCGGCCGGTGGGGCGAGGCCGCCAGGCACGCCGTCGCCTGGACGCTGATCCTCCTGGCCCTGGTCGCCGCCTATTCGGTGCGCCACGACGTGGAGCGTTTCGGGCTCGGCATCCTCGCCAGCCTCGTGCCCGGCATGCCGGTCGCCCTGGCCCCGGGTGAAGTGGCTCTTCGACAGGCCGAGGACGGGCATTTCTACGTCCGCGCCCGGATCGACGACGCATCGCTGCGGCTGCTGGTCGACACCGGCGCCTCGACCGTGGCCCTGACCGCCGCCGATGCCGAGCGGGTCGGCCTCGACCCGCAGCGTCTGCGCTACGATTCCCGGATCCGCACGGCCAACGGCGTGGGCTTCGCCGCCCCGGTCCGGCTGGAGCGGGTGCAGATCGGCGACATCGAGGTCGAGGACGTGCGCGGCGCCGTCCTGCAGGAGGGCATGCTCGGCACCTCGCTGCTCGGCATGTCCTTCCTCGGCCGGCTGCGCTCGTACCAGTTCGAGGGCGACAGCCTGATCCTGCGCAACTGACCGCATGGGTGCCCCAGCTTGAGCATCGTCCGCGCGGCGGCCACCGTCGGCTCCCTGACCGCCCTCTCACGCGTCACCGGCTTCGTCCGGGACCTGATGATCGCCGCCATCCTCGGTGCCGGACCGCTGGCCGACGCCTTCTTCGTCAGCTTCAAGCTCGCCAACTTCCTGCGCCGCCTCTTCGCCGAGGGTGCGTTCAATGCCGGCTTCGTGCCGCTCTTCGCCCGCACGCTCGAAGGCGAGGGACCCGAGGCCGCGCGCTCCTTCGCCCGCGAGGCGCTGGCCGTGATGACCACCGTGCTGCTCGTCGTCGTGCTGCTGGCGGAAATCTTCATGCCCGCCCTGGTTCGCGCCATCGCCTGGGGCTTCGAGCCGGGCCAGCCGCGCTACGAGACCGCCGTCGAGCTCAGTCGCGTCACCTTTCCCTATCTGATGTTCATCTCCCTGGCCGCCCTCTTCAGCGGCATCCTCAACTCCATCGGCCGCTTCGCCGCCGCCGCCTTTGCGCCCGTGCTGCTCAACCTCGTCCTCATTTCCGCCCTGCTGCTCGGCAGCCTGCACCCGAAGACACCGGCGCACGCGCTCGCCTGGGGCGTGGCACTGGCCGGCGTCCTGCAACTGACCTGGGTGATCATCGCCGCCCGGCGCAACGGCATGAGGATCGGCCTCGCCCGCCCGCGGATCACGCCGCGCATCAGGAAGCTCTTCGCCCTGGTGCTGCCCGGCGCCGTCGGTGCCGGCGTCTATCAGATCAACCTCCTGGTCGACACCTGGTTCGCCTCGACGCTTCCCGTCGGTGCGGTCTCCTACCTCTTCTACGCCGACCGCCTCAATCAGCTGCCGCTGGGAATCGTCGGCATCGCCATCGGCACCGCCCTGCTGCCGCTCTTGAGCCGTCAGCTCCGCGCCGCCGAGCACCGCCGCGCCCAGGCGACGCAGAACCGCGCGATCGAGATGGCCCTGCTGCTCACGCTGCCCGCCGCCGTGGCCCTCGTCGCCATCGGCGAGCCGATCGTCCGCCTGCTCTTCGAGCGCGGCGCCTTCGGCCCCGAGGCCACCGCCGCCACCTCGGGCGCGCTCATGGCCTTCGCCACGGGTCTGCCCGCCTATGTGCTGATCAAGGTGCTGGCCCCGGGCTTCTTCGCCCGGGAAGACACCAGGACGCCGGTCGTGATCGCCGCCATCTGCCTTGGCCTCAACATCGTGCTCATCCTCCTCTTCATCGGCACGCTCGCGCATGTCGGCATCGCGCTCGCCACGGCACTTTCCAACTGGCTCAACGTCATGCTGCTCGGTGGCCTCCTGATACGCCGCGGTCACTTCGAGCTGCAGCCGGAACTCGTCCGCCGCACGGCCGGCCTGATCGGCGCCGCGCTCGCCATGGGCGTGCTGCTGGCCGCTCTGCGGTTGCTGCTGGCCGGGCACCATCCGCTGATCCTGGTGGCGACGTCCGTCATCCTCGGCGGCCCCGTCTATTTCGCGTCCGCCCACCTCATGGGCGGCACCGACCTGCGCGCGCTGGCCGGCCAGTTCCGCCGGCGCGCGCCCGGCATCACCTGAGGAGGAAAGCGCCATGCGACTGAAGAACAGGAGAGCCATCGTCACCGGCGGCGCCGACGGTTTCGGCCGCGGCATCGCCGAAGCCTATGCGTGCGAAGGTGCCAGGCTCGCTCTGCTCGACATCGACGGCGAGGGTGCCGAGCGGGTCGCGCGGACGATCGGCCGTGGTGCCCTCGGCATCGCCTGCGACGTCGCCGACAAAGCCTCGGTCGACGCCGCCGTCCATCGGGCCGTCGACGCCATGGGCGGCCTCGACATCGTCGTCAACAATGCCGGCACCAGCCACCGCAACAAGCCGATGGCCGAGGTGAGCGAGGAGGAATTCGACCGCCTCTTCGCCGTCAACGTCAAGTCGATCTACCTGATGACGCTCGCCACCCTGCCGGCCCTGCGCCGCAGCGGGGAAACCGGGGGCGCCTGCATCGTCAATATCGGCTCGACCGCCGGCATCCGTCCGCGCCCCGGCCTCACCTGGTACAACGCCTCCAAGGGTGCGGTGAACCTCGTCTCCAAATCGATGGCCGTCGAGCTGGCGCCCGAGCGCATCCGGGTCAACTGCATCGCCCCGGTGATGGGGGCCACGGCCCTGCTCGAGACCTTCATGGGCCTGCCCGACACGCCGGAAAACCGCAGCCGCTTCGTCGCCACCATCCCCTGGGGCCGCATGAGCACCGCCGACGACGTCGCCAGAGCCGCCCTCTATCTCGCCGGCGACGAAGCCGAAATGATCACCGGCACCGTGCTGCAGGTCGACGGCGGCCGCTGCATCTGACCGCCCGCCCAGCACCTCCGGCTCCGCATTCCGGCGGAATGCAGAGCGAAACACGCAGCGATGCGATGTGGGGAAAGATCAGTCCGGCAGCCGGCCGCGCGG
>JAGREO010000138.1 GCA_020446525.1 Geminicoccaceae bacterium
TCGGCCTCGACACCTGTCTTTCGGTCATGCAGGTGCTCTACGAGGGTCTCGCCGACAGCAAGTACCGGCCCTGTCCGCTTCTGGTGAAATATGTCGAAGCGGGCTGGCTCGGCCGCAAGAGCAATCGCGGCTTCTACGATTATCGCGGCGAGAAGCCCGTGCCGACCCGCTGAGCCGGTGGCCAGCGAACCGCTCGGCGTCGGGCTCATCGGCGCCGGCTATTTCGCCCGTTTCCACGCCGACGCATGGTCGCGCATCGAGGGCGTCCGCTTCGCCGCCGTGGCCGCGCACGAGGGTGCGGCGGCTCTAGCTTCCGAATACGGGAGCGCCGCCTATGAGGACGCGCGGCGGCTGCTCGACGCCGAGCGCATCGACCTGCTCGACATCGCCACGCCGCCGGACACCCATCTCGACATGGTGCGCCTGGCGGCCGAGCGCGGCGTCGACGCCATCTGCCAGAAGCCGCTGGCACTGACGGCGGATGAGGCGCGGGCGATCGTCGAGCTCGCCGAGGCGGCCGGCATTCTGCTCGTCGTGCACGAGAATTTCCGCTTTCAGCCCTGGTACCGCGAAGCTCGCCGGCTGATCGACCGGGGCGTCTTCGGCCGCCTGCACGCCGTCACCTTCCGTCTGCGGCCGGGCGACGGCCGGGGCCCGGACGCCTACATGGCACGCCAGCCCTATTTTCAGCGGATGGAGCGGTTTCTGGTCCACGAGACCGCCGTCCACCAGATCGACACCTTCCGCTATCTCATGGGCGAGGTCACCGCCGTGCAGGCGCGTCTGCGGCGCCTCAATCCCGCCATCGCCGGCGAGGATGCGGGTATCGTCACCTTCGACTTCGAGAGCGGCGCCGCCGGCCTGTTCGACGGCAACCGGCTGGTCGGCTTTCCGGCAACCAACCCGCGCCTGACCATGGGCGAGATGTGGCTCGAAGGCGAAGAGGCGCGGCTCAGGCTGGACGGCGAAGGCGGCCTGCACCTTGCCCGCGCCGGCGAGGCCGAACGGCCGCATGCTTACGAATGGCGCGACCGGGGCTTCGGCGGCGACTGTGTCTTCGCCCTGCAGCGTCACGTCGTCGATCACCTGCGCACCGGCGGACCGGTCGAGAACACGGGACGCGCCTATCTGCGCGACGTCGAGATCGTCGAGGCGATCTATCGAAGCGATCGCGAAGGCCGTCGCATCCTCCTCGACTGATGCTCTCGGCCGGCGTCCCGTCCGGCCGCATTTCACACCGGAACCCGCCGTGCGGTCGGTCGTTGCAGCGAGCGACCGGTGCACGATGCACCCCCCACACCAGGAGGAAACCATGGCTCTCAAATCGCTCGAGGACCTGCTCGTCCATTTCGCCCGCGACATGTATTACGCGGAAAAGCAGATCCTCAAGACGCTGCCGAAGATGGCGCGCAAGGCCGATTCGAAGGATCTCCGGGATGCCTTCGAGCATCATCGCGAAGAAACCGAAACCCATGTCGAGACGCTCGAGAAGGTGCTCGAGCAGCTCGGCCAGAAGCCGCGCGGCGTGACCTGCGAGGCGATCGAGGGCATCCTCGCCGAAGGCAAGGAGATCATGGAGGAGGCGAGCGACGCCGATACCCGTGACGCCGGCATGATCGCCGCGGCACAGGCCGTCGAGCACTATGAGATCACCCGCTACGGCACCATGATCGCCTGGGCCAAGCAGCTGAAGAAGAACGACATCGCCAAGATGCTGCAGACCAGCCTGGACCAGGAATATGCGGCCGACGACAAGCTGACCAAGCTCGCCACCAAGGTGCTCAACAAGGAAGCCGTTTCCTGATCCGGCGTCCGCTCCCGGCCCGATCCGCGCCGATCGGGCCGGGAGCGGTGCGACTCAGTACGCCTCGTCGCTGTCGGCGCGTGCGATCCGCGCCAGATCGCCGACGCTCAGGGCCCGCAAGGGCGGGCGCACACGCATCGGCGGGATCGTCTCGATCGGGCGCCCGTGCACCGCGGCGATCAGCGCCTGGACCACGGGCCCGCACTGCCGGCCCTGACACGGCCCCATGCCGCAGCGGGTGAACGCCTTGAGCTGGTTCGGGCCGGTGCAGCCGCGCCGCGCCGCTTCGCGAATCCGCGCCGCCGTCACCCCCTCGCAGCGACATACGACGATATCGTCCGCCGGATCGGCCGCGAAGGCCGGCGGCGGATAGAGCGCGTCGAGCAGCGGCCGCACCGCCGTCGCGGCGTTCCACTTCTTGTGCAGTGGTGCGGCGAGCCTGTCGCGTTCGTCGCGGCTCATCGGACCGAGCCGTGCCGCCGCATCGAGGGCCACCAGCCGGCCGCTCACCTCCGCCGCCTGCGCCCCGCCGATACCCCCGGCGTCGCCCGCCACGGCGTAGCGCGAGACGCTGGTGGCGCCGAATTCGTCCAACCGTGGCCTCCACGCCTGCTGCGCCTGGTCCCAGACATGATCGGCGCCGATGGCCCGCGTGGCGTGGGTGACCGGGATCACCCCGAAATGCACCAGCAACAGGTCCGCCGGCAGCCGATGGGTGACCCCGCCGCTCTGCCAGCACACGGCCCCGAGCGCGCCCGTGCCTTCGGCCACCAGGCCGTCGACGTCGAAGTGGACCGGCACGCCCCGGCGCTGCAGGTAGCGGTAGAAGCCAATGCCGCGGGCGATCTCGCGCCAGCCGCGCCCGGCCCGCGGCAGACGGCGCAGGGCCGCGGCATTCATGTTGCGCGGTGCCGTCTCCAGCAGCGCCGCGATGCGCCCGCCGGCCTCGAGAATCTGCGTCGCCACCAGCAGCAGCAACGGCCCCGAGCCCGCCAGCACGACCCGGCCCTCGGGCACCAGCGCGCTGCTCTTGAGCAGTATCTGCGCCGCACCGGCGTTCATCACACCGGGCAGCGTCCAGCCGGCGAACGCCACCGGCCGCTCCATCGCACCGGTCGCCAGCACGATGCGCTCGGCGCGGATCGTCTCGCTCGCGCCCGCCCCCTGCGCGTCGCGCACCAGAAGACCGGCCTCGCCGTCGGGATCGAGGTGCCAGACCGATGTGCGCGGCCGATACACCGCGCCCGAATGCTCGAAGGCGGTGACCAGTTCGGCACCGTGCCGCCGGCTCTCGCCCAGCAGCCGGTCGAGCGTGGACGAGGTGAATCCGCCGCTTCGATAAATCTGTCCGCCCGGTCGCGGCTGCTCGTCGACGAGCATGGTCTCGACGCCGCGCTGGGCCGCCAGCGCCGCCGCCGCCAGACCGGCCGGCCCGCCGCCCACGACGAGCAGTTGCGTCCGCTTCAAGCGGCACCTTCCGGCTCGTCCGAAGACTGTGTCCGGTGCCGGCCGGCCTTCATGCCGTCGCACACCTCGATCATGCAGGCCTGCAGCCCGCGCCCGCCGCCCCGGCCGTGGACGTCGACCAGACACTCGAAACAGACGCCCATCATGCAAAAGGGCCCGCGCCCGCCACCGGCCGTCTCGCGGGTGACCATGCGGCCGTGCGCCAGCAGGGCGGCGGCGAGCGTGTCGCCACGTCGCGCCTCGATACGCTCGTCCTCGAAAGTGAGGACGACACGATCGCGCTCGTCGTCAGGCAGCCTGCGGAACATCGAACCGCTCCTGGCCGAAACACTGCAATTCCCCGGGCACCGCACCTTCGGCGATCGCCGGTGCCAGGGCTCCGGCATGCGCCGCCGCCAGCGTCACGCCGCTGTGACAGGTGACGACGAAGGCGCCCTCGAAGGCGGCGGATTGCGCATAGATCGGCAGACCGTCCGGGCTCATCACCCGAAGAGCGCCCCAACTGCGCAGAACCGGCACCTCGGCGAGCCAGGGCAGGCAGCGTACGGCGCGCGCGGCGATGGTCTGCAGCACCGGCAGCGTGACCCCTTCGTCGTGACCCACCTCCTCCTGACTGTCGCCGAGCATGAGAGAGCCTTCGGCCGTCTGCCGCAGCCAGTGCGTCGGAAGGCGCAGGCGCGGCGGCTGTCGGGTCGTCACCACCACCTGACCCCGCTGCGGCCGCACCGGTACCGTGAGACCGACCATCGGCGCCAGACGGGCCGAGCCCAGCCCGGCCGCGAGCACCACCCGGCCGGCGGAAAATTCACCCTTGGCCGTGTGCAGCAGGAAGCCGGAGCTCCCAGGCTCGATTCGCTCGACCGGTGCCTCGCCGACGGACCTGCCGCCACCGGCGGCAAATGCCGCGTGCAGTGCGTGCAGCAGAAAGAGCGGATTGCAGTGGCCGTCGTCGGCACAGAAGGAAGCACCCGCCACGTCGGCACCGAGCCCCTGGACGAGCTCCGCCAGATGCCGGCGGTCGAGCATGGCGAAGTCGATCCGGCCGCCGGCTCCGGATTGATCCGTGCCGGTGTGGCCGGCGATCGTCTCCAGCGTCGCCTCGCGTGCGCGCATCTCCTCCGGATCGAGGCAGATGTGCAGGCCGCCCTCCTTGCGATAGCAGGGATCGACGCCGGTCTCCCGTTTCAGGCGCGCCGCGAATTCGGGCCAGAGATCGGCCGAGCGGCGGGTCCAGCGGGCATAGGCCGGCTGATCCGCACCCTTGCCCTGCACCCAGACCAGACCGAAATTGCCGCGGCTGGCGCGGTGCGCCACGTCGCCCTCGTCGAGCAGCGTCACCGACGCCCCGGCCCGCACCAGCCCATACGCCACGGCCGTCCCGACCAGCCCCCCACCGACCACGACGATGTCGGACGTGTTCGACACGGCACTCCTCTCCACCACCCGCCGGCCCGTCACCCTGCATGCCGAAGACGCCGGCGCAAGCCCTTTTCCACCTCGACGACGAGCAGCAGCACGACGCCGAGAGCCAGCACCACCGCCCCCTCGAGCAGGCCCACCGGCCGCGTGTCGAACACCACCTGCATGAAGGGCGCGTAGGTGAAGGCCAGTTGCGCCACCACGACGATCGAGACGCCGAGCCAGACGGCCGGTGTGCCCAGCACGCCCTGGAAGGTCAGCGAGCCGCCATGGACGTAGCGCACGGCGAAGAGATAGGCGATCTCCATCACCACGAGCGTATCGACCACCAGGGTGCGCGCGGTCTCCAGCGACAGGCCGCGGCGCAGCGCCCAGTCGAAGATGCCGAAAGCACCCGCGACGAAGAGCAGGGCGACGAAGAGGATCCGCCAGACGAGCTCGGGCGTCAGCAGCGGCCGGCCCGCCGGCCGCGGCGGCCGGCGCATGGTGCCGGCTTCGATCGGCTCGAAGGCCAGGGTGAGCCCCAGCGTCACCGCCGTCACCATGTTGACCCAGAGGATCTGCACCGGCGTGATCGGCAGCGCCAGTCCGAACGCCATGGCGGTGAGGATCGTCGCCGCCTCGCCGGCATTGGTCGGCATCGTCCAGGCGATGGTCTTGACGATATTGTCGTAGACCGTGCGGCCCTCGCGCACCGCGGCGACGATCGAGGCGAAATCGTCGTCCGCCAGCACCATCTCGGCCGCCTCCTTGGCCGCCTCCGTGCCCTTGTTGCCCATCGCCACGCCGACGTCGGCGCGCTTGAGCGCCGGCGCGTCGTTGACCCCGTCGCCGGTCATCGCCACGACCAGCCCCTCGGCCTGCAGCGCCCGCACCAGTTGCAGCTTGTGCTCGGGCGTGGTGCGGGCGAAGACGTCGACCTCGCGCGCCACCCGCCGCATCGCCGCCTCGTCGAGACCGTCGAGATCGAGGCCGGTCGCCACCTTCGGATCGGCGGCGGGATCGAGCTGCCGGGCGATCGCCCGGGCGGTCGCCGCGTGATCGCCGGTGATCATCACGACCCGGATGCCGGCGCGTCGGCAATCGGCCACCGCCGCCACCGCCTCGTCGCGCGGCGGATCGATGAAACCGATCAGCCCCACGAGAGCAGCCCCGCCTTCGACGTCCTCCGCATCGAGCAGGATGTCCTCGGCCCCGGGCTTGCGGGCGAAGGCGAGCACCCTCTGGCCGCGCGCCGCCAGCTCCTCCGCCAGTGCGTGCCAGCGCGCGCGATCGAGCGGCCGGTCACCCGCCGGATGCGCCAGCCGGTCGCACATCGAGAGAATGCGCTCGGGCGCCCCCTTGAGCAGGATCACCGGACCGCTCTCCCGCGCGTCCCCGCCCTCGTGCCCATGCAGCGTCGCCATGAAGCGGCTGCGCGAATCGAAGGGAATCTCGTCGCACCGCGGCCGCAGCAGACGCAAATCCGCGGGATCGATGCCGGCCTTGGCCGCCAGCACCAGCAGGGCGCCTTCCATCGGATCGCCGAACACCGACCATTCGTCACCGGTGCGCCGCAATTCCCCGTCGTTGCAGAGCACGGCGGCCTCGATCAGAGCGGCCGACCCCGGCTCCGCGCGCGGATCGACCGGCCGGCCGTCGCGAGTGAAGCCACCCACCGGCGTGTAGCCGGCACCGCTCACCTCGATCACGCCCGAAGGCGTCACCAGCGATGCGGCGGTCATCTGGTTGCGGGTCAGCGTGCCGGTCTTGTCGACCGCGAGGTGGCGCATGCCGCCGAACCGCTCGAACGCGGCCCCGGACTTCA
>JAGREO010000139.1 GCA_020446525.1 Geminicoccaceae bacterium
CGGCGCGGCCGCCGACGACCTCGACCGGGTCGAGGCCGCGGGCGAGCTCAGGATCGCCATGTCCGGCCAGTATCCGCCGTTCAACTTCGTGGATGACCGCAACGAGGTGGTCGGCTTCGACGTGGATATCGGCAAGGCCATCGCCGAACGCATGGGGGTCGCGCCGGCGATCGTCACCACCGCCTGGGACGGCATCATCGCCGGGCTGCTGGCGGGGAAATACGACGCCATCGTCGGCTCGATGACCATCACCGACGAGCGCCGCAAGGCGGTCGATTTCGTCGGCCCCTATTACCGCGCCGCCCGGGCGGTGTTCCTGCCCGAAGGCTCGCCGGCGCGGAGCCTCGCGGACCTCGAGGGCAAGCGCATCGGCGCGACCCTGGGCGAGACGCACGAGAGATGGGCCCGCGACCGCGGCGGCTGGACCCTGCGGACCTACAAGGGCCTGCCCGAGCTGCTGCTGGAGCTGCGCGCCGGCCGGCTCGACGCCATCGTGGTGGACGACATCCCCGTCCGCATCGCGATGAAGGAGACCGGCGACCGCTTCGTCGAGCTCGACGATCCCGCCATCGGTGGCGCGGGCGACGAGATCGGCATCGCCATCCGCAAGGACAATCCCGGGCTGAAGGCGGCCATGCAGCAGGCGCTGGACGAAATCATGGCCGACGGCACCTATGAGGCGATCGCCATGCGGTGGATCGGCAGCGACATCCGCTGAGCGCCGCCCGCGCGGCCGGGATCGCGGGAGGAGGGAGCGCATGGATATCGGCCTGATCGCGCGCCTGCTGCCGCATTTCCTGCAGGCGGCGGGCCTCACCATCCTGATCTCGACGCTGGCGCTGGCGCTCGGCCTCGCCGTCGCCGCCGGGATCGCCGCGGCGCGGCTGTCGCCGTCGCGCGTCCTGCGGGGGTTCGGCGCCGCCTATGTCAGCCTGATCCGCGGCACGCCCTGCCTGATCCAGCTCTTCCTGATCTATTTCGGCGGCCCGCAGGTCGGCATCACGCCCGGCCCCTTCGCCGCCGGGGTGATCGGCCTCGGGCTGAACATCGCCGCCTACATGGCCGAGGCGATCCGCGGCGCGATCCTCGCCGTGGACCGCGGGCAAAGCGAGGCCGCGCGCTCGCTCGGGTTCTCGCGGGGCCAGGCGATGCGGCGGGTGATCCTGCCGCAGGCGGCGCGGCTGATGATCCGCCCGCTCGGGGTCAACGCCATCGCGCTGGTCAAGGGCTCGTCTCTGGTCGCCACGATCTCGGTGGTCGAGCTGACCTACACTGCGCAGCGCCTGATCGGCTCGACCTACCGGCCGTTCGAGGTCTTCGGCATCGCCGCGCTGCTCTACCTCGTCATCATCCACACGCTGCGGCGGGGGATCGACCGCCTCGACCGCGCTTATGCGCCGGGCTGAAGGGCGGGGGATGGGTCTCGATTTCACCGTCCTTGCCGACTATCGCGGCGTCCTCGCGCTCGGGGCGTGGTGGACGGCGGTGCTGACCCTCGCCGCCGCGGCGCTGAGCCTCGGCGCCGGCATCCTCGTCGCGCTCGCGCTGCTGCACGGGCCGCGCTGGCTGGCGCTGCCGGTACGGGGGCTCGCCGGGCTCTTCATGGGGACGCCGCTGCTGCTGCAGCTGTTCCTGATCTATTTCGGCCTCGCCCAGCTCGGCATCGACATCCCGGTGCTGGCCGCCGGGATCCTCGGCCTCGGGCTGCATTTCGCCGCCTACAACGCCGAGGTGATCCGTGCCGGGATCGGGGCGCTGGAGGCCGGACAGGCCGAGGCCGCCCGCTCGCTCGGCCTGTCGCGGATGCAGGCCATGCGCCACGTCATCCTGCCGCAGGCGCTGCGCGACACCGCCCCGCCGCTCGGCGGGAACATGATCGCGCTGCTGAAGGAATCGTCGCTCGTCTCGGTCATCGGCATCACCGAGCTGGTCCACGCCGCCCAGCGCGGCATCTCCGAGACCTACCGGCCGTTCGAGTTCTACATCGCCGCCGCGGCGGTCTATTACGTGCTCAACCTGCTGATGGAGGCCGCGCTCGGCCGGATCGAGCGTCGCGCGGAGGCGAGCCGGTGAGCGACGCGCCCGGCCGCACGCCGATGATCGAGGTGAGGGGCGCGCGGAAAGCCTTCGGCGCGGCCGAGGTGCTGCGCGGCATCGACCTGACGGTCGGGCGCGGCGAGATCGTGGCGATCATCGGCCCCTCGGGATCGGGCAAGTCCACGCTGCTGCGCGCCATCAACCATCTCGAGACGCTGGACGCGGGCGAGATCCGGCTCGACGGCCGGCGGGTGAACCTGCCGCTGCGGGGCCGGGCGTTCGAGCGTCACGTCAACGCCCTGCGCCGGCAGATTGGGATGGTGTTCCAGCAGTTCAACCTCTTTCCGCATCTGAGCGTGCTGGATAATCTCGCACTGGCGCCGATGCGCGCCCGGGGTCTCGACCGGCAGGAGGCGCGGGCGCTGGCGACGACCTATCTCGAGCGGGTGCACATCCCCGAGCAGGCGCAGAAATACCCCGCCCAACTGTCGGGCGGCCAGCAGCAGCGGGTGGCGATCGCCCGCGCCCTGTGCATGCGTCCGAAGATCATGCTGTTCGACGAGCCGACCTCGGCCCTCGATCCCGAGATGATCAAGGAAGTGCTCGACGTCATGGTGGAACTGGCCGAGGACGGCATGACCATGATCGTCGTCACCCATGAGATGGGCTTCGCCAGGGAAGTCGCCGACACCATCGCCTTCATGGATCACGGCCGGATCGTCGAGGCGCTGCCGCCCGCGCAGTTCTTCACCGCCGCCCGCACCGAGCGCGCGCAACTCTTCCTGAGCCGTATCCTTGGGCACTAGAAGCCGGGCCGCGGCGTGCCTGGGCGCCGCGAGCATAGGTCGAAAGAACGCCCTCGTCCTGATCCTGACGGCCTCGATGCTGGGCGGCTGCTCGGGCAGCTACAGCTGGGGCTGGTACGTGGTGCTGCCGACCACCGCGCAGGGCCTGAGCAACATCCAGTTCCTGCTGAGCGGGCTCTGGCAGACGGTCGCCATCTCGCTCTGCGCCGTCGCCATATCGGCGCCGCTCGGGCTGCTCGTCGCCCTGCCCGGTCTGGCACGCAACCGCTGGATACGCTCGATCAACCGCATCTATGTCGAGATCATCCGCAGCATCCCCATTCTCGCCCTGATGCTCTGGGTGCATTACGGCCTGCCGATCCTCCTGGGCATCAACTTCTCCGCCTTCACATCGGGTCTGATCACGCTCATCGTCTCCGACAGCGCGTTCACCGCCGAGATCTTCCGGGCCGGCATCCAGTCGATCGACAAGGGCCAGCACGAGGCGGCCGAGGCACTCGGCCTCAATTATCGCGACAAGATGCGCGACGTGATCGTCCCCCAGGCCATCCGCCGCATCCTCCCGGCCCTCGGCAACCAGTTCGTCTATATCGTCAAGATGTCGTCGATCCTCTCGATCGTCGGGGTCTTCGAGCTGACCAAGAAAGCCAACGAGCTCACCACCACCATCTACCGGCCGCTCGAGATCTACACCTTCCTCTGCCTGGAATATCTGGTGCTGGTGCTGATCATCTCGGCAGGCGTCCGCCGGCTGGAGCGATGGCTGACGATCGATCGACGGGCTTAACCCTTCGTCAACCGGTGGCTGATAGTCTTCGAGCGGCACGAGAGCGGGTGCCGGAGGCGGCGGACGAGCGATGATCGAGCCAGAACAGGAGACCGCCGACGACCCCGGCGTCGCCCACCCGCCGGTGGCGGGGGCAACCAGCGGCGATCCGCTGCCCGGGTGCTGGTTCGCTGCACACGAGCTGCGCACGCCGCTGCACGCCATCGCCAGCACGACGGAGCTGCTGCTCGACGGCAGCATGGGCGCCCTCTCCACCCCGGTGCGCGAAGCGCTCGATCTGATCGCCGCGGCCACGCACCAGCTCGGCGAACGGTGCGAGCGGCTGGCGCAGTGGCATGCCGCGGGCGAGCGAGCGGGCGCGATCGTGCCGGTCGAGACGGCCGATCTCCTCGAGCGACTGGCGCTGCGCCCGACCCGGGACGTTCGCTCGGTTTCCAACGGACGGGTCCTCGCCGATCCCGGCCTGCTGCACGAGGCGCTGATGCTCGCGCGCGCCAGCGTCGGCCGCGATACGACCACGATCGAGGCTGCCGTCGCGAGCGACCCGGGCCGGCTCACCCTGCAACTCGCACTCGACATGAGCCGTCTGCAGAGCGGGGAAGGCCAAATACTCTTCGAGACCGCGCGGCAGCTCGGTGCCCGAAGCGGCTGTGCCCTGCGCATCGGCGATCGGCGGCGCCTCGAACTGTCGTTTCGCTCGCCCGCCTGACGAAAGCCGACCCCTCAAGCATCCTCGGATGATGAAAAGGGTTGTTTTCGGTTGATTTTCCACCCATATGATCGAACACGGACTTCGCAAGGTCGGAAAAAGTCGATCTTACGCCCGCTTTTCATCGATGTTCTGGACAGGCGGGCGCGCTCGGATCCGTGACGGCGGCGATCGGCACGGAAGACACCGGCGCATCGAGCCGTTGAAACGCGTGTCGGACAATGAACCGACGATGGTGGGGACCGACGATGGTGGGAACCGACGATGGTGGTCGCCATCCGACACCGGAGCCGGGCGCCGCGCACGACGTCATCACCGTGACGGCCGAGTAGCATCGGCCCCTTAAAGTCGCAATCGTCGAGTAGCCCCGACCGCTGAGCCGTGATCGTGACGTCGGGGCGTGATTTCGAAGTCAAGGATAGCGCGTGAACACGAAAAACAGCTCGATCTATCCCTACAGGCGCGGTGGCGGAGGCGGCAAGCGCCGCGGCAAGGGAGGCCCGCCCGGCAATGGCGGTGGCCATCCCGGCGGCAACCGCCAGCGCAACGCCAACCTCCGACGTGTCCCGGGCTCGCCGGGTGATCTCCTCAACCAGTTGCAACCCGCCACCAAGGCCCTGGCCCAGATGCTGGCCGGCAACACCCGCTCCTCGGGTCAACTCGTCCATGCGCGCAACGTGCTCACCCAGGCGCAAAAGGCGATCGACGACCGTCAGGTCGACCGCCTGCCCCCCTCGATGCGCGAGGAATTTCTCGAACAGGTGGCGCGCCTTCGCCTGACCATCAGCGACGCCGCGGTGAGCGAGGGCGAGGCCGTGGCGCGGGCCGAGGAACGGGAGGCGGCACCCGCCCAGGAACCGGTGACCATGGACCGGCTGCGCGAGCTCGCCCTGCAACTCGCCGCCTCCACCGACGAACCCTCCCCCGGCCTCTATGTCGAGCCGGAGGAAGAAGCCGAAGAAGAAAAACTCCCCCTGCCCCAGCGCCACTACATCCCCGAACGCGCCTCCGAACACGGAGGCGAAGCGAGCGCAAACGACGAAGACGAGCCGGCCCCCACCAGCCGCACCGGCAAGACCCGCGAACGCCTGCGCCTGAAATCCGTCGTCCGCTCCGCCGCCGATTCCTGATCACCGCCGGACCCGGCAGCGACGTTCACCGCGCCGCAACGGGTGCTTCGTGACGCCCGCCATCCTCGCTTGGCCGGTACGGCAATCGACGGCACGCCGGTAAACGAGCGCTCGGTCTGCAGCAAAGCACCCGCCGCCCGGGCCAGGCGCATCTCCGCAACCGATCGACATCCGCTTCCATCGCCGTCGGCGAGACGCTATCACCTGTGGCGCAAGTTGCAGGGCATGGAATGTACGAGAACGCGTTCAACCAGATCGACCAGAAGCTCCGGGCCGACGCCGGCCCGTCCTCGGAACTGGACTATGTCGAGCAAACCTCCTGGGTGCTGTTCCTCAAGTACCTGGACAATCTGGAGGCCGAGCGCGCCGACCGGGCCGAACTGGAGGGGCGCGGGTACAGCCGCATCGTTGACGGCCGCTACCGCTGGGGCGCTTGGGCGGCACCCAGAACGCCCCTGGGCGCCTTCGATCACGACAAGGCGCTGACCGGCGACGACCTGATTGCCTTCGTCGACGCCGAACTGTTCCCGCACCTGGCCGGCTTTCGCCAGCGCGCCACGGGGCCGGGCACGATCGAATACAAGATCGGCGAAATCTTCACCGAGCTGCGTTCGCGCTTCCGCTCCGGTTACGTGCTGCGCGACGTGCTGGAGATCGTCGACGGGCTCTCCTTCAACACGCGCAAGGACAAGTACGAGCTCTCCGAACTCTATGAGGCCCGCATCAGGAAGATGGGCAACGCCGGGCGCAACGGCGGCGAGTACTACACGCCCCGCCCGCTGATCCGCGCGATCGTCAAGGTGGTCGACCCCAAGATCGGCGAGACGGTCTACGACGGCGCATGCGGCTCGGCCGGCTTCTTGTGCGAGGCCTACGAGTACCTCAACTCGCGCGGCCTGAGCACGACCGAGTTCCAGACCCTTCAGCGCCGGACACTTTACGGCCAGGAGAAGAAGTCGCTCGCCTACGTCATCGGCATCATGAACATGGTGCTGCACGGCATCGAAGCGCCCAACATCCTGCACGCCAACACGCTGAACGAACGCCTGGCCGACATCGGCGAGGCCGACCGCCACGACGTGGTCCTGGCCAACCCGCCGTTCGGCGGCGGCGAGCGCAAGGAGGTGCAGCAGAACTTCGACGTCAAGTCGCGCGAGACGGCGTATTTGTTCCTCCAGCACTTCATCAAAAAGCTCAAAGCCGGCGGCCGGGCCGGCGTGGTGATCAAAAACACCTTCCTCTCGAACACCGACGGCGCCTCGGTGGCGCTGCGCCGCCAACTGCTCGACGATTGCGATTTGCACACCGTGCTCGACTGCCCGTCCGGCACGTTCCAGGGTGCGGGCGTCAAGACGGTGGTGCTATTCTTCGTCAAGGGCCGGCCGACGCGCGAGATATGGTACTACCAGCTCGACCCGGGCCGGAACTTGGGCAAGACCAATGCGCTCAACGACGATGACCTGGCCGAGTTCGTCCGGTTGCAGCCGGACGGCGAGGACGGCCCGAAATCCTGGACGGTCAAGCGCGAGGACCTGGACCCGGAGACGCTCGACCTCTCGGCGAAGAACCCGAACGCGCCCGAGGCCGAGGCCGCCCGCGACCCTGCCGAGATCATCGACGCCATGCTCGCCCGCGACGCCGAGACCGCGGCGATCCTCCGCGAGATCAGGGGCATGCTGTGAAGCCGGGTTGGGAGGTGAAGCCGCTGGGGGAAATATGCCGAGTTGAGATCGGAAGTACGCCATCTCGAAAAATTGCTGCCTTGTGGGATAAGGAACGAGAAACTGATAATGTTTGGCTGTCCATTGCTGACCTTCCAGTAAATCATCATGCGATAGCGACGGAAAGTCGTGAGTATATTTCAGATGCGGCAGTTCCACGAATGAAAGTCGTTCCTAAAGGAACGATTTTAGTAAGTTTCAAACTGACCTTGGGGAGGGTTGCATATGCAGGACGAGATCTATACACAAATGAAGCAATTGCATCTTTGCATGACCTGCAAGAAAATGTTATAAATAAAACCGATTATCCGCTATTCTCATCCA
>JAGREO010000140.1 GCA_020446525.1 Geminicoccaceae bacterium
GTTTCAGGGGTGTCGCAACCCGATATCTGCCGAACTACCTCGCCTGGCACCATGGCCAAGAACGGCGACAGGAGACCAACGACCACACCAATTGGCTACGCACAGCGCTCAACGGCTAACGCGAATGGAGCTTTTTCATTTTGATTCTGTCAGTTGGGGGAGGCGGGGGTGTGGGGGATGCGCGCTCGGGCGATTGCGGCGGTGATCGGGGCGCATGCCGTTGATCCCTCGGCGATTTGCTATCCTGCGACGGTCGCGCCGCTTCGGGTGGCGTCCATGTCCGGCCCGGTCGACTGCGGATGGCGTGCGGTTCCATCTGTCGGGCACAACTCGAGCTTCACCTCGAGGCCCGGGCCGGCATCCTCGAGCGACAGCGTCATGCCGTGCAGGCGGGCGATCGAATCGACGATGCTGAGGCCCAGGCCGTTGCCGCGGTCGTGGCGGCTGCCGTCGAGCCGGCCGAAACGCTCGCGCACGCGCGCCCGCTCGTGCGCGGGGATGCCCGGGCCGTCGTCGCGGACGGTCGCCACGATCATCCCGGAACGTTCGCCCGTCGAGGGTGCGAGGGTGAGGCGGATAGTACTCTCCGTTGGCGTGTGTTCGATGGCGTTCTCGATCAGGTTGGCGAAGAGCTGGACGAGAAGAGCGCGATCACCGGTGACCGTGAGACCCTGGGCGACCGACGTCTCGAGCCTCCGATCGCCGGCTTCGGCCACCGGCGCATAGGTGTCGGCCAGATCGAGGAGCAGGGCCGAGAGATCGATCGTCACGAATGCCGCCCGGCGGCTGCCGCTGTCGATCTGACCGATGCGCAGCAGCGCCTCGAAGGTGGCGAGGATGCCGTCGAGCTCCTGCTGGATCGGTTGCAGGGCGGCCGGGTCGACCTTCGTCTCGAGTTCCTCCAGCCGGTTGCGCATCCGGCCCAGGGGCGTGCGCAGATCGTGGGCGATGCCGATCGAGACATTCTCGACATTGCCGGTGAGCTGCTCGATCGCCTCCAGCATGGCGTTGATCTCTCCGGCCAGGGCGTCGAATTCGTCGTCGCGGCGGCTTCGCCGGATCCGGCTCGAGAGGGCCGCGCCGGCACGGATTCTCCGGGCGGTGGCCTCGATCCCGGCGATCCGGGCGAGCACGGTGCGGCTCAGCAGCAGGCCGCTGACCAGCGCCAGCGGCAGGGCCACGACGACCGTCCAGCCGGTCCCCGCCAGCATCATCTCGCGTATGTCGTAGATCAGCTCGGTATCGGCCGCGACCACCAGGAGCAGGTCCGGGCCGAGCGGCTGCGCGTGGGCGATGAGGAAAGGCTCGTCCTCGTCGAAGGGCGAGGCCGGGGTGATCCAGCCGCGGGCCCCGGGCGAGACGTTCAGTGCGCCGAAGAGACGCCGGCCGCGACCGTCGAGCAGCGTCGGAAAGAGGCCGTCCTTCGCCGGACCGGCGAGATCCTCGAGCAGTCCATCCAGCCCCCGGGCCGCGTGCACCGCCGAGAGGCGTGCGCTCTCCTCCTCGACCCGCGAGGCGAGCTGCTGCCGTACCACGAGCTCGGCGACGAGGCCGAAGATCGCCAGACAGACCAGCATCGCCAGCGCGAACAGACCGCCATGGACGAGCGTGAGGCGAAAGACGCTGCTTCGCCGGAGCAGCGGGGCCGGCGGCTCACGCGTCGGCGAGGACATAGCCGGCGCCGCGCACGGTGCGGATCAGCTCGCTGGCGAAGGGCTTGTCGACCTTGGCGCGCAGCCGGCTCATATGGGTCTCGACGACGCTGGTCTTGGGTTCGAAATGATAGTCCCAGACCTGTTCCAGCAGCATCGTCCGCGTGACCACCTCGCCCTTGTGCAGCAGCAGATATTCGAGCAGGCGGAACTCCCGCGGCTGCAGATCGATGGCGCTGCCGTCCCGCTCGACCTTGTGCGCCAGCCGGTCGAGGATCAGGCCGCCGGCCTCGAGCGTTCGCGCTTCGGCGTGCGACGCATGCCGGCGTGTGAGGGCCTTGAGCCGCGCCAGGAGCTCGGCGAAGGCGAAGGGCTTGGTCAGATAGTCGTCGCCGCCCGCTTCGAGTCCCGATATCCGCTGGTCGAGCTTGCCGAGCGCGCTCAGGAACAGCACAGGAGTCGTCGTGGCGGTGCGACGCAGGAGCTCGACCACCGTGACGCCGTCGATACCGGGGAGCATCCGGTCGAGCACGATCACGTCGAAGCGGTCGTCGCTGGCGAGGAACAGGCCGTCGCGGCCATTGTCGGCGCAGGCCACCTGATGGCCGTACTCCATCAGCCCCCGGCGGATGAAGGCCGCGGTCTCCGCATCGTCCTCGATCACCAGAACCCGCATCCGGTCCACCCTTCGTCGCGGGCATCCTAGCCTGCCCGAAGGGCGGCCACCAAGAGGCGGCCGCCCTCGCTCATGGTCGTGCGCCGGGTTCAGCCGATCAGCATCTCGGCCGCAGCCGGCTCGGGAAATGCCGGCAGGAGATCGGCCGGCAGCACGTCAGGGCTCACCGCCAGAAGTACGTCGTTGAAGTCGGAATCCCGATCCCGGTCGGTGGCGATCCGGTCCTCGAAACCCAGAAGCTCCACGCCTTCGAGGTCCTCGTGCCGGCCGTCGAGCAGCATGCTTTCGAGCTCGATCGCCTGCACGCCCGCGGCCGGGTTGAGAAAGTTGAAGCCGTTCTCGTTGCCGAGCGCGTGCAGGGCCTTGACCGGCAGCGCGGTGCCGCCCGCATCGGTGACCAGCGGTGCCAGCCGGTCGCCGAGGGTCGCCGCTCCACCCGACGTCGGATCGACGAAGAACAATCCGCCATCCTCGTAGGCGGAGAAGTCGAGACCGCCTGCGGCACCGTCGGGCACGAGGAACAGTCCGAGCGCCTCGCCCTCCTCGACTTCGATGGCGACCGTGCTGCCGATTTCGGTCTCCCTGGTGTTCTCGATCAGGATCCTCGCTTCGCCGAGGGTCCCGGTGGCGAGATCGACGGTGTACGCCCCGATGGTGCTCTCGAACCGCGCCTGACCACCGAGAAAGGTGAGGAAGAGTTCGCCGTCGCCGGCCAGATCGCCGGGCTCCGGGTCGCTGGTGGCCGTGGCGTCGCCGACGCCGACGCCGTCCTCGAGCACGCCGATCGCCCGAGCGCCGCCGTCGCTGCCCCGCGCCGCCTCGGGTGCCACGTCGCGCAGCGTCTCGAGTTCGACGACGAGCCCGGGCTCGCCGGTTTCGTCCAGATCCTCCTCCACCAGCACTTCGCCCACACCCGGCGCGTAATATTTGAACTCGGCCACGTCCGGCTCGAGGGCGGTGGTGTCGAGGATCTTGACGGCGTCGGTGTACCGGGCGGCTCCGGTCAGGGCCTCCTCGCCGGTGCCGACGACGATTCCCTCGTCGACGGCGATGCCGGGTGCGAACTCCTGGTAGTAGCCGGCGCCGTAGCCCGGTTCGGCGGGCATCTTGTAGCCGCCCTGCGCGCCGTCGACGCCGGCCTCGAACGATCCGGCGAAATCCGTCGAGACGTAGGTGCCGTCGTCGTCGTAGCGGTAGTTGTAGACCTGTTCTCCCAGATACCAGACATTGCCGGCATCGTCCTGGGCATACCAGTCGAAGGTGTCCTCGACGAGGACCCCGTTCTCGTAGGCCGTATCGCGCACCACCACCGCCTCGACGCCGGCGACGTTCCTGGTCTCGAAGGTGACGAAGGCGTCGTGGGTCTCGACCGTGATCTCACCCTCCTCGTCCGGTTCGGTCTCGGCACGGTAGGCGCGGATCTGGCCCGGCCCGAGGGGGAAATAGGGGTTGTCGACCAGGGTGGAGGCGCTGAAGTCGTCGGGATGAAATTGCGGCAGAATGGGCATCGCTCCGGTCTCCTCTTCCGATTGCCGGCCCGCCGACCGGGCCGTGTCCCACTAGAGACCGGTGCGGCTTTCCCCACCCGTGCACCGGGCTTACGATCCGGTAAGGTGGGTTTCCCGGAGGCGATGTCGCGAGACGGTGCTCGTCTCCGGCAGGGTCTTGTCCATGCACACCCGCGAGGCGGGCGCGACCGCGCCTTTTTCTTCATCGAAGACCGACGGGCGGGTGACGGTCGCGCAGCGTGAGGTGGTGCGGCGGGCCAGGTGCGGCGATGCGGGCGAGGGGTAGAACGGCTCCGGTTGCGCGGCTCTCGGCAGCGGGGCATGTTGGGGGGTGGAGCGGGGGCTCGATCGCTCCCTTGGGTTCCGGCTTGCAGGGAGAAGGTGGCGTGGCCCAGACGATCGTTCGCAAGAGTCCGTCGACGGGTGAGGGGTCGCCGGACGTCTGGGGGTTCTATGAGGCGGATACCGGGAGCATCCAGTATGTCGCGGCCGATCCGGCGAGCGGGACGGCGGCGCTGATCGACGTGGTGTGGAATTTCGATCCGCGGCATGCACGCACGGACACGCGCTCGGCCGACGAGATTCTCGAGCATGTGGAGCGGGAGAAGCTTCGGGTGGCCTGGGTGCTCGACACGCATCCGCATGCCGATCACCTGATGGCTTCGGCCTATCTCAAGGAGCAGTTGGGTGCGCCGGCGGCGATCGGTGCCAGGGTGGCGGACATCGCCGAACTCTGGCGCGAGATCTACCACATGCCCGACGCGTTCGATCCAAGGGCCGCCTTCGACCGGCTGTTCGAGGACGAGGAGCGCTTCGAGATCGGCGATCTCGAGGCCCGGGTGATGCTCTCGCCCGGCCACACCCTGGGCTCGATCACCTTCGTCGTCGGCGATGCGGCCTTCGTCCACGACACGCTGATGTATCCCGACAGCGGCACCTCTCGCGCCGATTTCCCGGGCGGCAGTGCCAGAGAGCTCTATGCCTCGATCCAGCGTATCCTTGCACTGCCGGATCACACGCGCACCTTCGTCGGCCACGACTATCGCGAGGGCGGGCGTGCGCCTGCCTGGGAGGCGACGGTGGCGGAGCAGAAGGCGACCAACAAGCATCTCGCGGGCGGCGTCGGCGAAGCGGACTATGTGGCGATGCGGGAGAAGCGGGATACCACGCTCAACCTGCCCGATCGCATTCTCTATGCCCTGCAGGTCAATCTGAGCGGCGGACGTCTGCCCGAAGCCGAAGAGGACGGCCACAGCTATTTCAGGATTCCGGCCAACCGGTTCTGATGGCGGTCCGGTCGGTGCGGCTCGGGGAAAGTCCGGGAGCAGGGGGGAGGCAGGGAATGGACATTGCGAGGACCAGCGACGTCTGGTGGAAGAACTCCGTATTCTATTGTCTCGACGTCGAGACCTTTCAGGACGGCAATGGCGACGGCTGCGGCGACTTTGCCGGCCTGACGCGTCGGCTCGATTATCTGGCCGGGCTCGGCGTCGACTGCCTCTGGCTGATGCCGTTCCATCCTTCGCCCAATCGCGACGACGGTTATGACGTCACCGACTATTATGCGCTCGATCCCCGGCTGGGCTCGCTCGGCGACTTCGTCGAATTCCTTCGGGTCGCCCGCCACCTCGGCATGCGGGTGGTGGCCGACCTCGTGGTCAACCACACCTCCAACCGTCACCCCTGGTTCCGGTCCGCACGCTCGGATCGCGCTTCGCCGCACCGTGACTGGTACGTCTGGCAGGACGAGATCCCGGAAGACGGCCCCAAGGGGCTGGTGTTTCCCGAGACCGGCAGCAACTGGACCTGGGACGACGAGGCGGGGCAGTATTACCTGCATCGCTTCTACGAGCATCAGCCCGACCTCAACATCGCCCATCCGGCGGTGCGCGACGAAATCCGCAAGATCGTCGGCTTCTGGCTCGAGCTCGGTCTGTCGGGCTTTCGCGTCGACGCCGTGCCGTTCCTTCTGGAGATGGACGGGATCGATGCGACGATGGAGCAGACGCCGCACGCCTGGCTGCGCGATCTGAGGGCGTTTCTGGGCCGGCGGCGCGGTGATGCGGTGCTGATGGGCGAGGTCAATCTCGAGCCGGAGGACGTGCGCACCTTCTTCGGTGACGAGGACGGCGACGAACTGCACATGTGTCTGAACTTCAACCTCAATCAGGCGATGGCCCTGTCGCTGGTCCGCGAGCGGGCGGGTCCGCTGATCGAGGGGCTCGAGGCCCTGCCCGAACTGCCCGAGGACGATCAGTGGGCCAATTTCGTGCGCAACCACGACGAATGGTCGCTCGACAAGCTGAGTGACGCGGAGCGCGAGGAGGCCTTCGCGGCGTTCGGTCCCGACGAGGAGATGCAGCTTTTCGGTCGCGGCCTGCGGCGGCGCCTGCCGACCATGCTGGACGGCGATCAGGCGCGCATCCGCATGGTCTACGCCCTGATGTTCGCCCTGCCGGGTGCGCCCGTGCTCTTCTACGGCGAGGAGATCGGCATGGCGGAGAACCTGGCCATACCGGGGCGCATGAGCGTGCGCGGTCTGATGCAATGGTCGGGCGAGTGCAATGGCGGGTTCTCCACGGCCGAGCGCGAGCGGCTTCGCCGGCCGCTGCTCGACGACGCGCGATGGGGTCCTGCCGCCGTCAACGTTCACGACCAGCGGCGCGATTCGGACTCGCTGTTGAACTGGATGGAGCGGCTGATCCGCCACCGGGGCGAGACTCCCGAGATCGGGCACGGCGCGCACGAGCTGCTGGAGACGGACGGGCCCACCCTGTTCGCGCTGCGTTACGACTGGCAGGAACGCACGGTGCTCGTGGTGCACAATCTTGGCCCGGAGGCCTGCCGCGCCGCGCTGCACCCGAAGGACGCGGAGGACTGGCTGGGGCTGATCGGACTCTTCGGTGAAGGCGAGTTCGGACTGAGCGAGGATGGCGAGGTGACGGTGGAGTTGGACGGGTACGGGTGCCGCTGGCTTCGGGTCCGGCGATCGGGGGAGACCCTCCTGCTCTGAGGCGCCGCGTAGCGAGATGGTTGTGAGTGCGTCCCGGTCGGGTTAGCCTCGGATCGGGCGTGAGCATGCGGGGAGGCGACGCGATGAAGACGATGCAGGGGCCGGGCCTGTTCCTGGCGCAGTTCCTTGGCGATCAGGCGCCGTTCGACAGCCTGGACGCCATCTGCGGCTGGGCCGCCGACATCGGCTATGCCGGCGTGCAGCTTCCGTCCTGGGACCCACGCATCATCGACGTCGAGAAGGCCGCCGCCTCGAAGGATTATTGCGACGAGGTCAAGGGCGTGGTGGAAGGTCATGGGCTGACCATCACCGAATTGTCGTCGCACCTGCAGGGCCAGCTCGTCGCCGTCCATCCGGCGTACGACGCCATGTTCGACGGTTTCGCTCCGGCCAAGGTGCACGGCGATCCGAAGGCGCGGCAGGAATGGGCGGTGGCGCAGGTGAAGGCCGCGGCCACGGCGTCGAAGAATCTGGGTCTCACCCGTCATGTCGGCTTCACCGGAGCTCTGGCCTTCCCTTACCTCTACCCTTGGCCGCAGCGGCCGGCCGGGTTGATCGACGAGGCGTTCGACGAGCTGGCGAGGCGCTGGAAGCCGATCCTCGATCATTACGACTCCTGCGGCGTCGACTATGGCTACGAGATCCATCCGGGCGAGGATCTGTTCGACGGCGCCACCTTTGAGATGTTCCTGGAGAAGGTCGGCAACCATCCGCGCTGCACGATCAATTACGACCCGTCCCACTTCCTGCTGCAGCAGCTCGACTACGTCGCATTCATCGACATCTATCACGAGCGGATCACCAGCTTTCACGTCAAGGACGCGGAGTTCAACCCGACCGGCCGGCAGGGCGTCTATTCGGGCTATCAGTCCTGGGTGGACCGGGCCGGGCGCTTCCGCTCGCTCGGCGACGGGCAGGTCGATTTCTCGGCGATCTTTTCGGCACTCGCAAAATACGACTACGACCATTGGGCGGTGCTGGAGTGGGAGTGCTGCCTCAAGCATCCCGAAGACGGTGCGCGCGAGGGTGCGGATTTCATCGAGGCGCACATCATCCGCGTCACCGAGCGGGCCTTCGACGACTTCGCCGCCGGCGGCACCGACCGCGAGGCCAACCGCCGTATCCTCGGCATTCGCGATTGAGGAGAGGAACATGAGCCGACGTCTCAGGCTCGGCATGGTGGGGGGCGGCCGGGACGCGTTCATCGGCGCGGTCCACAGGATCGCAGCCCGGATCGACGACAGGTACGAGCTGGTCGCCGGCTGCTTCTCCTCGACGGCGGAGAAGTCGAAGGCGTCGGCGGCCGATCTGGGGGTGGCGGCGGATCGGGCCTATGGGTCGTTCGAGGAGATGGCCAGGGCCGAAGCGGCGCGCGACGACGGGATCGACGTGGTGGCGATCGTCACGCCCAACGACGTGCATTATCCGGCCGCCAGAGCTTTTCTCGAAGCCGGTATTCACGTCATCTGTGACAAGCCGATGACGACCGCGGCGAGCGATGCCGAGGCGCTGGCGGAGCTGGTCGACCGTTCGGGTCGGGTCTTCGTGCTGACCCACAATTACACCGGCTATCCGATGGTGCGTCAGGCGCGGGCGATGGTCGATGCGGGCGAGCTCGGCCGCATCCGTGTGGTGCAGGCGGAATATGCGCAGGACTGGCTCGCGACACCGCTCGAGGCGACGGGGCAGAAGCAGGCCGGCTGGCGCACCGATCCCGCCCGCTCGGGGCCGGCCGGTGCGACCGGCGACATCGCCACCCACGCCTACAATCTGGCCTGCTTCGTCACCGGGCTGAAGCTCTCTTCGCTCTGTGCCGAGCTCACGACCTTCGTCGAAGGCCGCAGGCTCGACGACAACAGTCAGATGATGCTGCGGTTCGAGGGTGGGGCGCGAGGTGCGCTCTGGGCGAGCCAGGTGGCGGTCGGCACCGAAAACCGCCTGACGCTGCGAGTTTATGGCGAGAAGGGCGGGCTCTCCTGGGCGCAGGAGGATCCCAACTATCTCCACTTTACGCCGCTGGGCGAGCCGCCGCGGCTGATCACCCGGGGCGGCAGCGGGGCCCTGCCGGTGGCGGGTCGGGTGACCCGCGTGCCGGCGGGGCATCCCGAAGGCTATCTCGAAGGCT
>JAGREO010000141.1 GCA_020446525.1 Geminicoccaceae bacterium
GCAGATGGTGCCATTCTACATCTATTACTCGATGTTCGGCTTCCAGCGCGTAGGCGATCTCGCCTGGGCCGCCGGCGACATGCGCGCCCGCGGTTTTCTACTCGGCGGGACGGCCGGGCGGACGACGCTGAACGGCGAAGGCCTGCAGCACGAGGACGGTCACAGCCATATCCTCGCCCAGACCATCCCCAATTGCGTGAGCTACGACCCGACCTTCTCCTACGAACTGGCGGTGATCGTGCAGGACGGTCTGCGGCGGATGCTCGACGAGCAGGAGGACGTCTATTATTACATCACGCTGATGAACGAGAACTATCACCATCCGGCGATGCCCGAAGGTGCCGAAGAAGATATCAAGAAAGGACTCTACCGGTTCCGTGCTGCGGAGAAGAAGAGCCGGGGCAAACAGGCGCGCGTCCGGCTGATGGGTTCGGGCACGATCTTCCGTGAAGTCATCGCCGCGGCCGATCTGCTGAAGCAGGACTGGGGCGTCGAGGCGGAACTTTTCAGTGCGCCGAGCTTCAACGAGCTGGCGCGCGACGGGCAGCAGGTGACGCGCTGGAACATGCTGCATCCGACCGAGAAACCGCGCAAAACGCACGTCGCCGCGATACTCGGCGACGACGACACGCCGGTGATCGCGACGACCGACTACATGCGCCTCTTCGCCGAGCAGATTCGCGGCTACGTGCCGGCTCCCTATGTGGTGCTCGGCACCGACGGCTACGGTCGCAGCGACTATCGAAAGGTGTTGCGCAGCTTCTTCGAGGTCGATCGCCACTATGTCACCGTCGCCGCGCTCTCGGCTCTCGCCGAGGCCGGGAGCATTCCGCGCGGCAAGGTCAAGGAGGCGATCGACAAATACGGCATCGATACCGACAAGCCTTATCCGCTCTATAGCTGAACATCGCTTCGCATACGAAACAAAAGGGGGCGTCACGTCATGAGTAAAGAAGTCAAGGTGCCGGACATCGGCGATTTCACCGATGTCGAGATCATCGAAGTCCACGTGCAGGCCGGTGACGACATCCACGAGGAGGATGCGATCGTCACGCTCGAGACCGACAAGGCGTCGATGGAGGTGCCCTCACCGGCCTCGGGCAAGGTCGGCGAACTCAAGGTCAAGGTCGGCGACCGGGTCTCGGAAGGTTCCGTCCTGCTGCTCCTCGAAGGCGGCGAGGCCTCCTCCAAGGTCGATCCGCCGTCACCCGAAGGCCATCAGGAATCGGACGCCGAGCCGATCGAGCATCCCGAGCCGGTCGAACAGCGGACGGTGACGGCGATGCATCAGGCGCCGGACTTCTCCTCGGTGCACGCCAGCCCGGCGGTTCGCAGGCTCGCCCGCGAGCTCGACATCGACCTCAATCAGGTGAAGGGCACCGGCGACAAGGGCCGCATCACCAGGGAGGACGTCAAGGCGATGCTGGCCGGTGCGGACCGGCCGGCAGGCGCACCGGCGGCGCTCAAGGGCGGCGCCGGCATTCCCGAGATCGATTTGCCCGACTTCTCCAAGTTCGGCGCGATCGAGGAGAAGCCGCTCTCGCGCATCAAGAAGATCAGCGGCCCGCACCTGCACCGCGCCTGGCTCAACGTACCGGCCGTGACGCACAATGACGAGGCGGACATCACCGAGACCGACGCCTACCGCAAGGAACTCGACAATACCGCCAAGGCCGACGGCTACCGCGTCACGCTGCTCTCTTTCCTCATCAAGGCGTCGGTCTCGGCGCTGAAGAAGCATCCGGAAGTCAACAGCTCCCTGAACGCCTCGAAAGACGCACTGATCCTCAAGAAATACGTGCACGTCGGTGTGGCGGTCGACACGCCGGACGGGCTGGTGGTCCCGGTCATCCGTGACGTCGACAAGAAGGGCATCGACGAGATCAGCCGTGATCTGGGCGAGATGAGCAAGAAGGCGCGCGACGGCAAGCTCGGCTCGGCCGACCTGCAGGGCGCCAGCTTCACCATCTCCTCGCTCGGCGGCATCGGCGGCACCGGCTTCTCGCCCATCGTCAACGCGCCCGAGGTGGCGATCCTGGGCGTCGTCCGGGCCAAGATGGCGCCCGTCTGGAGCGGCGGCACCTTCGTTCCCCGGCTGATGCTGCCGGTCTGCCTTTCCTACGACCACCGCGTGATCGACGGCGCCCTCGCCGCCCGGTTCACCCGCCACCTCTGCCACGTCCTCGAGGACGTGCGCCGACTGGTCCTCTGAACGGGAGCGCGACATGGCGGAAGACATCAAGGTTCCGGATATCGGCGACTTCAAGGGCGTCGAGATCATCGAGGTGCACGTCGCGGCCGGCGACGAGGTGCAGGCCGAAGACCCGCTCTTGACACTGGAGAGCGACAAGGCGGCGATGGACGTTCCGGCCCCGCGCGCGGGCCGGATCGCCGAGATGAAGGTAAAGGTCGGCGACAAGGTCTCCGAGGGCGACGTCATCGCCAGCTTCGAGGCGGGCGGTGGCGATGCGAAGCCCGAAGGCGGCCGCATCGCGGAAAAGGAAGAGAAGGTCGCGGCAAAATCCGAAGGAACGAAGCGTGAGGATAAGCCGCGCTCTTCGGCCGGTGCGAAGGCGACCGAGAAGGGTGAGCGGCACGCCGAACTGCTGGTGCTGGGTGCCGGCCCGGGAGGCTACACCGCGGCCTTCCGCGCGGCCGACCTCGGCCTGAAGGTGGTGCTGGTGGACAGCCGCGAGACGCTGGGTGGTGTCTGTCTCAATGTCGGCTGCATCCCTTCCAAGGCGTTGCTGCACGCCGCCAAGGTCATCGGCGAAGGCCACGAGATGGCGGCCAACGGCATCCGCTTCGGCGAGCCCGAGATCGACATCGACAAGCTTCGCTCGTGGAAGGACGGCGTCGTCGGCAAGCTGGTCGGCGGTCTGGGCGGGCTCGCCAAGCAGCGCAAGGTGGAATGGGTCAAGGGCTATGGCCGGTTCACCGGGCCGCACATGCTCGAGGTCGAGGAAGCGGGCGGCAAGAAGAGCACGATCAGCTTCGATCAGGCGATCATCGCCGCAGGCTCCGAGCCGATCCGCCTGCCCTTCGTCCCGCACGACGACCCGCGGGTGATGGACAGCACCGGTGCTCTCGAGCTCGCGGACATTCCCAAGCGCCTTCTGGTGCTGGGCGGCGGTATCATCGGGCTGGAGATGGCCTGTGTCTATCAGGCTCTGGGCTCGAAGGTGTCGGTCGTCGAGCTGATGGACCAGCTCATGCCCGGTGCCGACAAGGACATCGTGGCGCCGCTGCACAAGCGCGTCAAAGGCCTCTACGAGAACATCTGGCTCGAGACCAAGGTCACCAATGTCGAGGCGCGCAAGGAGGGGTTGAAGGTCAGCTTCGAGGGCAAGGGTGCGCCCGCGAGCGACACCTTCGATCGCATCCTCGTGGCGGTCGGCCGCAAGCCCAACGGCGGCGCGATCGGTGCGGACAAGGCCGGCGTGAAGGTCGACGAGCGCGGCTTCATCGCCGCCGACAGTCAGATGCGCACCAATGTCGACCACATCTTCGCCATCGGCGATCTGATCAGCCGGCTGATGCTGGCGCACAAGGCGGTGCACGAGGGCAAGACCGCCGCCGAGGCCGCCGCCGGCAAGAAGAGCCACTTCGACGCCAAGGTCATCCCCTCGGTGGCCTATACCGATCCAGAGGTCGCGTGGGTCGGGCTGACCGAGACCCAGGCCAAGGCGGAGGGCCGGACCGTCGGCAAGGGCGTCTTTCCCTGGGCCGCCTCCGGCAGGGCGCTCGCCAACGACCGGGCCGAGGGCATGACCAAGCTGATCTTCGATCCCGAGACCGATCGGCTGCTGGGCGCAGCCATCGTCGGCGTTTCGGCGGGCGATCTGATCGCCGAGGCGGTGCTCGCCATCGAGATGGGGGCCGACGCCCAGGACATCGGCCTGACCGTCCACCCGCACCCCACCCTGAGCGAGAGCGTCGGCATGGCGGCCGAGATGTTCGAGGGCACGATCACCGATCTGATGCCGCCGAAGAAGCGCGAGAAGAAGTAGCGCGGATCGCCGCCTACTCCGCTCGGGCCCGCGTGCTGGAACGTCCCGCACGCGGGCCATCGGGTCGCGTGAGAACGAAGGTCGCGACGGCGCCGAGCACCAGAGCCTGGACGAGCAGGAGCCACAACGGCACGCCGCCGAGGATGCTGAACAGCAGTGCCGCGGCCATGGCCGCGACCGCCATCTTCTTGGCGCGGGGCGCTATGGCGCCGTGATCCTTCCAGTCGGTGATCAGCGGACCGAGCCGCGGGTGACGGTAGAGCCAGGCCTGCAGGCGCGGCGACGAGCGGGCGAAGGCGAAGGCCGCGGCGAGCACGAAGGGTGTGGTCGGCAACAGCGGCAGCACCGAGCCGAGCAGCCCGAGCACAAGGCAGGCGATGCCGATCACCAGCCAGAACGGCCGCGAGAGGGCGCGCGCCAGCGTGGGTGCGGAAGCCGGTGCTCTGGTCATCCGCTCATCGGACGGGCTCGTGACGAGGCGGGACGGGCGGCGCTCACTCCTGCTCCACCTCGCTCTCGAGCTTGAGCACGTTGTTGCCGTCCTCACGGACGATGTAGAGTGCCCGGTCGTCCTTCGAGCCGTTGCGGGTGATCTCCGTGCCGTCGATCGTCCGCGTCACCTTGTGGTCGAAGGCGGACTGCACCTTGCCGTGGCCCCAGCCGCTGCCCCACCTCCATTTGACCTTGCTGCCTTCACCGACCGACATGGCGTGTCCTCCCGTCACCGAACCCGGGCGCAACGGTCGGGAGGCCCCCGGCGTTCCCTTCCTTAGCGGCTCTCTCGTTACGGCTGCACCAGCGCCCGCATCGCTTCCTCGAGCCCCCTGGGGCCGGCGCAGACGGGGTTGCCCCGGTGCAGGCCGTCGTCGGCCAGGAAGTCACCGGTGAAGCCGCCCGCCTCCTCGATCAGGAGCAGACCCGCCAGACAGTCCCAGGCGTTCATGTGCGGCTCGATATAGCCGATCAGCCGCCCTGCGGCGGTCCAGGCGAGCCCGAGCGCGCCCGAGCCGTGCCGGTGATGGATGCCGCCCTGGGCCAGCAGGCGGTCGATGATCCGCACCACGTGCTCCGGTCCGCGGCGCGGCGAGAAGCCGATGCTGAGCGTACCGTCGGTGAAGGAATGCGCGTCGGCGACGGTGATCCGGCGGCCGTTCAGCGTCGCACCGTTGCCGCGGCGGGCGGCGAACAGCTCCTCGGCATTGGGATCGTAGACGACACCGGTCTCGATCGTGCCCTCGCGGGCATAGGCGATCGAGACGCACCAGCTGCCGATGCCGTTGAGAAAGCACCAGGTGCCGTCGATCGGATCGACCACCCAGTCGCCGCAGCCCGCGGCCGCCGGCTTGGGCGCGTGCTCCTCGCCGATGAAGCCGTCGTCGGGGAAGAGTTCGCCGATGCGCCCGCGGATCGCCGTCTCGACCGCGCGGTCGGCTTCGCTGACCAGATCCTGGGCACCCTTCTTCTCGACCACCAGCCGGTCGCGGTCGCGGAAGTAACGCAGCGCCAGCGCGCCCGCCTCCCGGGCGACGGCCTCGGCGGCGGCGAGACGCAAGGCGGATTCTCCGTTCGACAAATCATTCATCCTTCGACGATGGGTGCGGCGGTGGCCCCGCGTGGTATAGACGCGGCAGAGGAGCAAGGGGAACCGTCATGAAGATCGTCGAAGCGAACGGAGCCAGGATTCCGGCCATCGGGTTCGGTACGTGGGATCTGCGCGGCGAGACCGCCACGACCATGGTCGAATCGGCACTGGAGATGGGCTACCGGCACATCGACACGGCTCAATCCTACGACAACGAGCGCGAGGTCGGCCGCGGCATCGCCAAGGCCGGATTGAAGCGCGACGAGGTGTTCGTCACCACCAAGATCTGGCCCGACGCGTTCACCGGCGAGGAGTTCCGTCGGGCGGCGCAGGAGAGCCTCGAGCGCTTGAAGCTCGAATGCGTCGATCTGCTGCTGCTGCACTGGCCGTCGAAAGAGGTGCCGCTGGCGGAGACCATCGAAGCGCTCAACTGGGCCGAAGCCTCGGGCATCACGCGCCATGTGGGTGTGAGCAACTTCACGATCGCCATGATGGACGAAGCCGTGCGCCTCTCGACCGCGCCGATCGTCTGCAACCAGGTCGAATACCATCCCTATCTGCTGCAGGATCGCGTGCACGCCGCCTGCCGCGCCAGGGGCATGGCGATGACCGCCTACTGCCCCATCGCCCGCGGCAAGGTGCTGGGCGATCCGGTCATCGGCCGCGTCGCCGCCGCCCACGGCGTCTCGCCGACCCAGGTGACGCTGCGCTGGCTGATCGACCAGGACGGCGTGGTCGCCATTCCGCGCACCTCCAGGGCCGAGAGGGCCGAAGAGAACCTGGCCCTCGATTTCGTCCTCACGGCTCAGGAAACGGCCGAGATCGACGGTCTTCGCTCGAAGAACGGCCGGCTGGTGAACATCGCCCAGGCCCCCGAATGGGACGTGTGACCATGATGAAACTGCACGGCGTCAACCGCTCGCCCTTCGTCCGCAAGGTGATGGTGACGGCGCACGAGACCGGTCTGGCCGAACGCATCGACATGGTGGCGACGCCGGTATCGCCGATCGCTCCCAGTGCCGAGCTCAATGCCGGCAACCCGCTGGGCAAGATCCCCTGTCTGATCACCGAAGACGGCATGCCGCTCTACGACAGCCGCGTCATCTGCGAATATCTCGACAGCCTGCACGACGGGACGAAGATGTTTCCGGCCGAGCCCGAGCGGCGCTGGCCGGTGCTGCGGCTGGCGGCACTGGCCGACGGCATCGCCGACGCGGTGGTGGGCGTGCAGTATGAGCGCACCCTCAGGCCCGTCGACCGGCAATGGGAGGTCTGGCGCGACAACCAGTTGCTCAAGGCCCGCCGGGCGCTGGATTTCGCCGAGACCAGAGCCGCCAGCTGGAAGCCCGAGCATCTGTGCATCGGCCAGATCGGGCTTGCCTGCACACTGGGCTATGTCGATTTTCGCTTCACCGACGAGAACTGGCGTCACGGCCGGCCGCAGCTCGCCGCCTGGTTCGAGACCTTCCTGGAGCGTCCATCGATGCGGGCCACCGAACCCGCCTGATCGCACGTACCGGTGAATGGGCTCCAAGGTCCGAGACCGAGCGAGCAGGCTTTGAAACTTCTCCTTAGTGCGCCTAACCTTCCATCGACTTCGACAGGAGGTGTGCATGCGCGAGGGGATCCGCTTCGTCCTGGGCGGTGAAACGGTGGAGGTGACGGGCGTCGATCCGACGACGACCGTGCTCGACTGGCTGCGCCTCGAGCGGCGGCGCACCGGCACCAAGGAAGGCTGCAACGAGGGCGATTGTGGTGCCTGCACCGTCGTCGTCGAGCGCCTGGTCGACGACCGCCTCGAACGCCGCACGGTCAATGCCTGCATCCAGTTGCTCGGCTCGCTCGACGGCGCGCGGCTGCTGACGGTGGAGGATCTGGCGGCCGGCGGCACGCTGCATCCGGTTCAGCGCGCCATGGTGGACCATCACGGCGCGCAATGCGGCTTTTGCACACCGGGCATCGTCATGTCGCTCTATGCCTTGCGCCAGCGTTACGACGCGCTGCCGGACGAGCGCACCCTCGACGATGCGCTGGCCGGCAATCTCTGCCGCTGCACCGGCTATGCCCCCATCGCCCGCGCCGCCGCCGCCGCTTTTGAGGCCGACGCCGCGCCCCTGGCCGAGCCGAGGGAGGCCCTGGCGGCACTGCGAGACGAGGAGGTGGCGCATCTGCAGTCGGACGGCCGTCACTTCTTCGCACCCGCCACCATGGACCAGCTCACCGACCTGCTGGAACGGCATCCGGACGCGTTCATCGTCGCCGGCACCACCGATGTCGCTCTCTGGATCACCAAGGCGATGCGCCGGCTCGAGGTGGTGATCTGGATCGGCCGCATCGCCGCACTCCGGCGGATCGAAGACGGAAGGGAGAGTTTGCGCATCGGTGCCGCCGTCACCTGGAGCGAGGCCATGCCGCACCTGACGGCGCTCTATCCGGACATGACCGAGATGCTGCGCCGTTTTGCTTCGCCACCGATCCGCAACGCGGCGACCGTCGGCGGCAACATCGCCAACGGCTCGCCGATCGGCGACGGCTCACCCGCCCTGATCGCCGCCGATGCTGTGCTGCACCTGCGCCGCGGCCCGAGCTCACGTTCCCTCCCACTCGAAGATTTCTTCATAAGCTACGGAAAACAGGACCGTGCACAGGGCGAATTCGTCCAGCACATCGACATACCCAAGAAGCGGGGCGACGTCTTCTACCGCTGCTACAAGATCTCCAAGCGCTTCGATCAGGACATCTCCGCCGTGCTGGCCGCCTTCCGTCTCACCTTCGACGGCGAGGTCGTGAACGAGGCGCGCCTCGCCTTCGGCGGCATGGCGGCCACACCCCGGCGCGCCGGCGCGGCCGAAGCGGCGCTGACCGGCAAATCCTTGAGCCAGGCCACCATCGATGCCGCCAAGGAGGCGCTTAAGCGGGATTTCACGCCGATCGACGACATGCGGGCGAGCGCCGCCTATCGCATGCGGGCGGCGCAGAACCTGTTGCAGCGCTGCTGGCTCGAGCGGAGCGAGCCCGCAGCGGCGACCCGGCTCGACGGCGTCGACGCGCTTCTGGAGCCGGTGTCGTGAGCGGCGACGGGGCCCATCGTCACGACAGCGCGCTCAAGCACGTCACTGGCGAGGCCCGCTACATCGACGATCTGGCCGAACCGGCGGGCCTGCTGCACGGCTGCTTCGGCCTGAGCGCACGTGCCCACGCGCGGCTGGCCAAGGTCGATCTCACGGCCGTGCGCAGCGCGCCGGGTGTCGTCGACGTGATCGGTGCCGGCGACGTAGCGGGTCTGAACGACGTCAGCCCCACCCACCGGCACGACGAGCCGCTCCTCGCTGTCGACGAGGTCCACTATGCGGGCCAGCCGATCTTCGTCGTCGCCGCGACGACCCGCGATCTGGCGCGCCGGGCGGCAAAGCTTGCGAAAATAACCTACGAACCGCTCGAAGCCGTCCTCGACGTCGCCCGGGCCCGGGATCTCGTCTTTCCCGGCATGACGCTCTCCCGCGGCGATGCGCGCAAGGCGATCGAAGCGGCGCCACGGCGACTCTCGGGCACGATGCGCATCGGCGGTCAGGAGCATTTCTACCTCGAGGGGCAGATCGCCATGGCGCTGCCCGGCGAAGACGACGACGTCACGGTCTTCTCGTCGACCCAGCATCCGAGCGAGATCCAGACCATGGTGGCGCAGGTTCTGGGTGTGGCCGCGCACGCCGTCACCGTGGAGGTACGGCGCATGGGCGGCGGCTTCGGCGGCAAGGAGACGCAGGGCAACCACTATGCCTGCGCCGCCGCCCTGCTCGCCAAACGTACCGGCCGGGCCGTGAAGATTCGCCCCGACCGTGACGACGACATGGTGATGACGGGCAAGCGCCACGGTTTCGTCGTGGCGTACGAGGTCGGCTTCGACGATGACGGCCGCATCCACGGGATCGACATGCGCTATGACGGCCAGTGCGGCTGGTCCTCGGATCTCTCGGGCCCCGTCACCGACCGCGCTTTGTTCCACGCCGACAATTGCTACTTCTATCCGGCCGTGCATCTGACCTCGCGGCCGTTGAAGACCAACACGGTCTCGAACACCGCCTTTCGCGGCTTCGGCGGTCCGCAGGGCATGGTGGGCTGCGAACGGGTCATCGAGGAGATCGCGTTCGCCACCGGCCTCGATCCGCTCGAGGTCCGAAAGCGCAATTTCTACGGCACCTCGGACCGCAACGTCACGCCCTACCACCAGAAGGTGGAGGACAATGTCGTCCACGAGATCGTCGCCGAACTGGAGCGCTCGGCCGCTTATGCGAAACGGCGCGAGGCGATAGCCGCCTTCAATCGCGACAACCCGGTACTCAAACGCGGCATGGCGCTGACACCGGTCAAGTTCGGCATCTCATTCACCCTCACCGCCTACAACCAGGCCGGCGCGCTGGTCCACGTCTACAAGGACGGCAGCGTGCATCTGAACCACGGCGGCACCGAGATGGGTCAGGGCCTCTACGTCAAGGTGGCCCAGGTCGTGGCCCGGACCTTCTCGATCGCTCTGGATCAGGTGAAGATCACCGCCACCACGACGGCCAAGGTGCCCAACACCTCGGCCACCGCCGCTTCCTCCGGCGCCGACCTCAACGGCAAGGCCGCCGAGGCGGCGGCGCTGACCATTCGCTCGCGGCTGGTGGAATTCGCCTGCGAGAACTGGTCGGTGCCCGAGGAACAGGTGGTGTTCGAGGCCGGTCGGGTGCGGGTCGGCAATCAGGACATGAGCTTCGCCGAACTGGTCAAGGCGGCCTATTTTGGCCGGGTCTCACTCTCGTCGACCGGCTTCTACAAGACCCCCGACATCCATTGGGATCGCGACGCCGGCCGCGGCAAGCCGTTCTACTACTTCGCCTACGGTGCCGCCTGCTCGGAAGTGGTCGTCGATACGCTGACCGGCGAATACCGGCTGTTGCGCACCGACATCCTGCACGATTGCGGCCACTCGTTGAACCCGGTGATCGACCGCGGCCAGATCGAAGGCGGCTTCGTCCAGGGCATGGGCTGGCTGACCATGGAGGAACTGGTCTGGGATGCGGAAGGCAGGCTCACCACCCACGCCCCTTCGACCTACAAGATCCCGACGATGAGCGACCGCCCGCGCATCTTCAACGTCGACTTTCTCGCCGACAATCCCAACCGCGCCGATACCATCTACCGCTCCAAGGCCGTCGGCGAGCCGCCCCTGATGCTCGCCATCTCGGTCCTGCACGCCCTCTCCGATGCCGTCGCCGCCACCGTCGGCCACCGCCGCTGCCCCGGCCTCGACGCCCCGGCCACACCCGAGCGCGTGCTGGCCGCGATCGAGCGCCTGCGCGCCGAAGCGCCGTGAGGCCGTGCGTCAGAGAAGCCGGACGAGCACCGTGATCAAACCCGCCTGTCCCAACAGCAACGGCACCGCCCACTTGAAGATATCCGCCTTCAACTCGGCGATATCATGCTTGGTGGCCGCCCGCAGTTCGG
>JAGREO010000142.1 GCA_020446525.1 Geminicoccaceae bacterium
TCAATCACCCCGTCGCTCACTTCCAGCACCGAGACATCAAAAGTGCCACCACCAAGGTCAAAGACCAGAATGGTCTCATCTTTTACCTTGTCCAACCCATAGGCTAGTGCCGCCGCCGTTGGCTCATTAATAATCCGCAGCACTTCCAGCCCAGCAATTTTGCCTGCGTCCTTGGTCGCCTGCCGCTGGCTGTCGTTGAAATAGGCCGGAACCGTGATGACCGCCTTGTCGACCGTCGTGCCCAGATGGCGCTCGGCGGTCTGCTTCATCTTCTTGAGGACTTCGGCGGAGATCTGCGACGGTGCCTTCTTCTCGCCGCGCGTTTCGACCCAGGCGTCGCCATTGTCGCCCTTGACGATGGCATAGGAGACCATCTCGCGGTCCTTGGCGACGATCGGATCGTCGTAGCGACGGCCGATCAGGCGCTTGACGGCGAACACGGTGTTGGCCGGATTGGTGACCGCCTGCCGTTTGGCGGGCATGCCCACGAGAACCTCCTTGTCCTCGGTGTAGGCCACCATCGAGGGCGTGGTGCGCATGCCCTCTTCGTTCTCGATGACCCGCGCGTTCTTGCCTTCCATGACGGCGACGCAGGAATTGGTGGTACCCAGATCGATACCGATGATCTTGCTCATGCGGACCCCTCGCGATGACGCGAATGCGTTGACGGTGAAAAACCCTGCGAGCGCCTGTCCCAAGTGGGTGTCACGCGATGCGAAGCGGCGTCGGCGCTCGGACTGAAGGTCATATAAGAAGGGCAAAAGAGGCTCGCAACCACCGGCGGGTCACGCTTTCGGCCGGCGATCCTTCGGGCCGTCGGGGTTAACGGCGCTTCGTACGAAAGGGCGTGCGTCCGGCCGATCGGGTTGCGAACGGCGCCACCGATCGACGACAAGATGATCCCTTCGACCGGCGACCGTTCGCGGATCGATCGGATGCTCCGCTCGGGATGCCCGCTCCATGCGCTATCTGACCATCCTCCTGTTCCTCGTCGCCGTGATGCTGATCGACGGCCATTCGGTGCGCGTCGGTGAGGAGGACCGGCGAATCTGGGCGCCCGTGGTGCTGGCTGTCCTCACGCTCGTCCTGCTGTTGCGTGTGCCCTTGCTGCTGCGCCTGCCGCGCGCGGTGCTGCGCAGCCCGCCGCTCGTCCTGTTCCTGGTCTATCTGGCGTGGCTGGGGATCACCCAGTTCTGGTCGGTCGCGCCGGCCGAAGGGCGCAACCACATCCTTGTGCTGTGGGTGGCGCTGCTGGCGGCGCTGTCGCTGAGCGACGAGAAACCCTATGCCACCGCCACCGCCTATCTCGGCTGTCTCGCCATCGTGCTCGTGGTGAGCTGGCTGGGAGTCGCCGCCGGTCAGTCGTGGACCCAGGGAACCGAGAGCACCTGGCGGCTCAAGGGCCTGATGAAGCATCAGCAGGTGCTGGCGCTGGTCACCATCGCCGGCATGATCCTCGCCCTGGTCTGGCATCTCAACCGCAAACGCGCCGAAGCCGCCGGGCGAAAGTGGCTCTATGCCGCCTTCATGGCGCTGGCGCTGATCAGCCTGCTCGCCACCAAGGGGCGATCCTTCAGCGTCTTTTTCGTCATCACCGTCTTCGCGATCTACTTCTTCCACATGCGCGGCGCCGCCAAGACATGGGTGCTGATCGCCGGTCTGGTGATCGGCGGGTCGCTCTACGTGCTCGTCGACATTCTCTTGCCGCTGATCAGCCGCGGCAACGAGGAGACGCTCTCGGGGCGATTGATCGTCTGGGAGCTGACCTGGCGCGAGATCGTCGATCGACCCTGGGGCGGCTTCGGCTTCGCCAGCTACCAGGATTATTTCTACAGCCGCTGGAACAACTGGGCGCCGGGGCACGCACACAATCTCTGGCTGCAGGTGACCTTCGAGAGTGGTGTGATCGGCGCGGTTCTCTACACGCTCTTCCTGCTCGCCGTGGCACGGCAGGGCCATCGCTATCAGCGCGCCACCGGTGCGCTGTCCTACAGCCTGGCGCTGGTCGTGTTCTGCATCCTCGCCGGCTGGACCAGCGTCTTTCTGGGCGAGAAGATATCGACGCTCTACGGGCTGCTGCTGGTGCTCACCTTCCAGGAGGAAGCCTTGCGGGCCCGTGCGGTGGCCGGTGCCGCAACCGTGCCTTCGCCCGATCCCGAAGCGTCGATCGAGGGCTGGCGGGGACACGCACCGCGACCCGCCTGAGCCCTTCGTGCAGGCATCGCGAAGAGAACGAACGTGTCTCGGGTGCGGTTCACGATTGATTAACGAATGTGCGCTAGAACGGTTCGCGCCGCGTCGTTCGGGCCCTGCCGGGCGACGCACACCGAGACCCGGCGGCGAGACGCGCGGGCACGAAGTTGGAGCTTGGACACATGGCACTGACGGCTAGCACGAACACCAGCGCGAGCACCGCTCTGCGCTACCTCGACCGCAACAACATGGCCGCCTCGAGCTCGCTGGCCAAACTCTCGAGTGGTTCGCGCATCGTCAGGGCTTCGGACGACGCCGCATCGCTCGCCGTCGGCACCAAGATCAAGGCGGACGTCGCGGCGTTGCAGCAGGCCAAGGTCAATGCCGGTCAGGCTTCCAGCATGCTGCAGGTCGCCGATGGCGGTCTCTCCCAGGTCTCCGACATCCTGTTGCGCATGAAGTCGCTCTCGGTGCAGGCGCAGACCGGCTCGATCTCCGACAACGAGCGCAACTTCCTCGACAAGGAATTCTCGGCACTCGCCAGTCAGATCAACGACATCGCCAGCCAGACCAAGTTCAACGGCCAGACCCTGCTCGACGGCGGCACCGGTGTCACCATCGACACCGCGGCCACGCCGGCCATGGACGGCGTACATGTCAGCGGCACGGCCGAGGTCGTCGACGGTGCGACCGCGCCGACCCTGACCTATGCCGTCGCCGTCGGTCCGCCGGCCGTTGGCACCTTCACCCTCGTCGATCAGGGCAACACCACCTACACCGCCACCGTCGACGGCGCCGATACGTCGTTGAGCGGTGCGGTCGTCTTCGAAGGATCGGGCATCAGTCTGGCACTCGACGGGTTCGACGCGACCCAGGCGGTCGCCAGCAACACGCTCACCATCACCCACAACGAAGCGGCGTTCCAGGTCGGCGTCGCCTCGGCCGACACCATCGAGGTCGGCATCGACGACATCCGCACCAATCGTCTGGGCAATGTCAGCACGGGCACGCTCGACGACGCGGATGGTGCCGGTGCCGGAACGGGACGGGCGAACATCCGCACCCAGGCCGCGGCGGTACGGGCAGGCGACATCGTCGACCAGGCGATCGGCCAGATCAACGAGGATCGGGCCAATCTCGGCGCCCTCATCTCGCGCTTCGACTTCGCCTCGGCCAATCTCGCCACCTCGATCGAAAATCTCGATGCCGCACGGTCGACTCTCCTCGACGTCGACATGGCCGCCGAGATGAGCAACTTCTCCTCCAAGCAGGTGATGATGCAGGCGTCCGTGGCCATGCTGGCCCAGGCCAACCAGCAGCCGCAGCAGCTCCTGCGTCTCTTGCAATAGAGCGCGCCCCGACGCGGGTTCTCGATCGGCCGTCGATCACCGGCGGCTTCGCTCGCCGCACCTGCGTGCTTCCCGCCCCGGTACCGCGGGCGACGCTGGAGAGAAGCGTCACGCGGGCGGCGGCGACGAGCATTTGCGGATGGGTGCACATCTCGTGGCCCGGCGGCGGGTGCCGCGGTCGACCGGCCGCCGACTTGCGGCTCGATAGCGGGTGCGAGGGTCGGTCCGCGGTATCGTCCCCGATCGAACCGGCTTGCGGAGGTGGTACAACGCGTGCCGCGCAGAGCCGAGGCCGGCGTCACCCGGCGCGGTTGCCGGGGTGCGAACGCCGGCGCTTGGACCGCCGGGGCTCGAACCGCAGGCTTCGGGCGTCGGAGTTCGGACGCCGGGGGTCAAACGCTGGTGCGGAGGGCGCGTGGCTCGCGGCATCGGCGTCCGGCCTTTGCGCTCAGGCTCGCACGGCCTTCATGAAGCGGTCGCGGATGACCACCGGGTCCATGGTGATCACCGGCATCTTGGCGTTGCCGCTGGCACATTTGCAGACGATCACCGTCATCCGGTCGCCGGCCAGTGCCTCCTCGAGTGCCGCCTTGGTGTCCTCGGCCCTGCATTCGACGACGTTATCGCAACCGCAGGCCTGTGCTACCGCGCTCAGCGAGGTTTTGCGGCCGGCATAGGTGGGCTGGTCGCCGGTGGAGCCGTAGGAACCGTTGTCGACGATCAACAGGACGTAATTGTCGGCCTGGTTGTTGGCGATCGTTGGAAGGGTGCCGAGATTGGTGAGGATCGAGCCGTCGCCGTCGATGACGACGACCTTCTTGGGTTGCGCCAGGGCCAGGCCGAGGCCGATCGACGAGGCCAGACCCATCGTGCCGAGCATGTAGAAATTGGTCGGCTGATCATCGATGGCGTGCAGTTCCTGGCTGGGAATGCCGATGTTGCAGACCACCAGATGGTCGCGGATGACCGGGGCGATCTCCTTGAGGATCTCGGAGCGGATCATGGCTCAATAACCCTTCCAGAAGGTGGCGTCGGCGAGAATCGCGACCGGCTTGTTGCACATGAAGGTATATTTGAGAATCGAGTCCAGCTCGTTCACATCCTCTTCCTGGTGGAAGTGGTAGGTCGGGATGTGCAGTTGCGCCAGCAGCGCCTTGGTGTGGACCGCCATTTCGACCTGGCAGGCGACGGGCTCGCCCAGCTCGCCGCGATAGGAGATCAGCATCGGCAGCGGCATGCGGTAGAACTGGATCAGCGTCGCCAGGGTGTTGATCGTGACCCCGATCGCCGTGTTCTGCATGATGATCGCGGCGCGCTTGCCGCCCATGAACGCTCCGGCGCACAGACCCATGCCCTCGTCCTCCTTGTTCGAGGGGACGTGGAGGAACTCCGGCCGGCGGTCGATCTCCTCGATGACGCCCGCCAGTTGCTTGCAGGGCACCGTCGTGACGAAGCCGACCTCGTTGGCGATCAGGATGTCGGCGATCTTCGAGTGGATGGACAAGGTCTCGGCACTCCCTCTTTCTCTTCGGTCGCTTGCATTCGGCACACCCGGGCAACCGCTCGTTCATGCACTGCGATCGAGACGATCCCGATGGCGGCGTTCCGTTTCGGCCAATCTACGCCCGACACGCTCGCGGCTCCAGTCTCTCTTCCCTCGGTCTCCTGTCTTCGCAACCCGGGCTTCTCGCGCGGCTCCGCCGGAGCAGCGGAGCCGTGGCACCGCACGGGTGCGCGTATCGGCGTGCGGGCGGTGGTGTTCCGCCGCTCACGTCACCCAGGCGATGCGCAGCAGGTTCGTGGCGCCGGGGGTGCCGAAGGGCAGGCCGGCGGTGATGACGATGCTGGAGCCGGGTTCCGCGAAGCCCTCGTCCTTGGCCAGCTGGCGCGCCTTGGCGACCATTTCGTCCAGGTCGTGACAATCGTCGGTGAAGACGGCGTGTACGCCCCAGGCGAGCGCCAGCTTGCGGGCGGTCGGCATGCGGGTGATCAGACCCAGGATCGGGCGGTCGGGCCGCTCGCGCGAGGCGCGGATCGCGGTGGCACCGGAGGTGGTGTAGGTGACGATGCAGGATGCCTGCATGGTATGCGCCACCTGGCCGGCGGCCAGCGTGATGGCGTCGGCCGGCGTGCGTTCGGCCTGGGCGTGGTGGGCGTCGACATAGGAGCGGTAGAGGTCGTCGCGTTCGACCTGGCGGATGATGCGGTTCATCATCTCGACGGCCTCCACGGGATAGTCGCCGGCGGCGCTCTCGGCCGAGAGCATCACCGCGTCGGCACCGTCATAGATGGCCGTCGCCACGTCGGACGCCTCCGCCCTGGTGGGTGCCGGCGCACCGATCATGCTCTCGAGCATCTGGGTGGCGACGATGACCGGCTTGCCGGCGTCGCGACAGGCCCGGACCATGCGCTTTTGCAGGCCCGGCACGACCTCGGGCGGCATCTCCACGCCGAGATCACCGCGGGCCACCATGATACCGTCGGAAAGATCGATGATCTCCGCCAGACGGTCGATGGCGGAGGGTTTTTCGATCTTGGCCATCACCGCCGCACGCCCGGCGATCAGACGGCGTGCCTCGGCCATGTCCTCGGGACGCTGCACGAAGGAGAGCGCGATCCAGTCGACGCCGAGATCGAGGCCGAACTGCAGGTCGCGGCGGTCCTTCTCGGTCATCGCGTCGATCGGCAGGACGACGCCCGGCACGTTGACGCCCTTGTTGTTGGAGAGCGGACCGCCGGCTTTGACCCGGGTCTCGGCGAAATCGGCGCCGCAGCGCTCGACCTCGAGGCGAATCTTGCCGTCGTCGAGCAACAGCTCGATGCCCTCTTCGAGCACCTGGAAAATCTCGGGATGCGGCAGGTGGGCGCGGCGCTGGTCGCCCACGGTGGCATCGAGGTCCAGACGAAACGCGTCGCCTCTGGCGAGCGTGATGCGGCCGCTCTCGAAGCGGTCGACGCGCAGCTTGGGGCCCTGCAGATCCATCAGCACGCCGATCGGCCGGTCGCGCGCCTTTTCGATGCGGCGGACCATGTCGAGCCGGGCACGGTGATCGTCGTGGCTGCCGTGACTGAAGTTGAAGCGGAATACGTCGACCCCCGCCTCGGCCAGCGCGGTGATGCGGTCCTCGGTGGCACTCGACGGCCCGAGCGTGGCGACGATCTTGGCGCTTCGGTCACGACGCATGGTGGTCCGTCCCCGATCGTAATGGCCGGTACCGCCCGGCCCGTCGGACCGAGCCATAGCCCAGCCGTTGGAGACTGTCACGGGGGGTGCCGCGGCCGCGTCTCTTCTCATCGGGAGGCGGCTCTGCACGGTTGGCCGATCCGTGCCGCTCGGTTAGATCGAGGGGCCGTTCGGGAAAGGCCAGGGGGAGCGTCGGATGGCCAGAACGCCGCGTGCCGGGCCGTTGCATCTGGCGAGCATCGCGCTCGACCCCGAGGCCGGAGAGCCTCTGCACCGACAACTCTATTTCGCTCTGCGCGAAGCGATCCTCGAGGGACGCCTGCGGCCGGCGGCGCGTCTGCCCTCGAGTCGCGCCCTGGCGGCCGATCTCGGTGTCTCGCGCAATACGGTGCTGGCGGCGTTCGAGCAGCTGCTGGCGGAGGGTTACATCGAAGGACGCGTCGGCGCCGGCTCCTATGTCAGCCAGCTTCTGCCCGAGGATGCGCTCAATGCCCGGGCCGCGGTGGTCGCCGGCACCGGGGTGAGCCGTCCGCCGCCCGGTCCGTCGCGGCGCGGCGTCCGGCTGGCGGCGACGGTCGGATCGACTATACGGCCGCGGGCCTTCGCCCCCGGCCTGCCCGAGCTGGCGCAGTTTCCCTTCGAGGAGTGGGCGCGGCTGCTGCAGCGTCACTGGCGGGCACCGCCGTCGCGTTTTCTCATCGGCGGCGATCCGGCCGGGCATGCCCCCCTGCGCGCGGCGCTGGCGGCTCATCTGGGTGCAGCACGGGCGGTGCGGTGCGCGCCGGAGCAGGTGTTCGTCGTCAGCGGTGCGCAGCAGGCGCTCGATCTGGCGACCCGCGTGCTGCTCGATCCGGGTGATGCCGTCTGGGTCGAGGATCCGGGTTATCCGGGGCTGCTGGGGGTGCTGGCCGCGGCGGGCGTGACGATCGTGCCGGTCGGCGTCGACGGCGAAGGGCTGATGGTGGCGGAAGGGCGCACGATCGGACGGCGCGCACGCATGGCCTGCGTCTCGCCTTCGCACCAGTTCCCGCTGGGTGTGACCATGAGCCTGGCGCGGCGCCTGGAACTGCTGGATTGGGCGCGCGAGGCCGACGCCTTCGTGCTCGAGGACGATTACGACAGCGAATACCGCTATGCCGGCCGGCCGCTGGCGGCCTTGCAGGGCCTCGATGCGGACGGCCGCGTGCTCTATGTCGGCACCATGAGCAAGGTGATGTTTCCCGGCCTGCGGCTGGGCTACATGGTGGTGCCGCCGCATCTGGTCGACGCCTTCCTCGCGGTGCGGCGCGCCACCGACACCCATCCCTCCACCTTGGCGCAGCCCGCTCTGGCCGAGTTCATCGAGGACGGCTCGCTGTCAGCCCACATCCGGCGCACCCGCGCGCTCTATGCCCGCCGCCAGGAACTTCTGCTGGAGAGCGCGGCACGCCACCTGGACGGGCGGTTGCACCTGGCGCCGTCGGCGGCGGGCATGCACCTCGTGGGCCGGCTGGCCGAGGGCGTCGACGATCGGGCCCTCGCGCGACGGGCACGCCATCACGAAGTCGAGGCGCCGGCCATGTCCGGCTATTATCACGGTCACGCGCCCAGCCCGGGATTGCTGCTCGGCTATGCCGGCGTGCCGGATCGGGAGATCGAGCGGGCGGTGGAGCGGCTGGCCAAGGCGTTCGCCGATCGCATCGTCGATTGAAAGACCGGTCACGAGGAGGGCGAGCGGCAATGCGCGTTTTTCATCATGCGGCACAGCGGCGGCACGATCCGGCGCAGTTCCTCGTTCAGGGGCGGCCGCGGCCGTGCCCCGAAAAGCCCGCACGGATCGATGCGCTCCTGGCCGGGGTCGCAGCCCTGGGGCTCGAGGCGGAGGCGCCGGCGGACCTGGGGCTGCAACCTCTCGCGGCGGTGCACACCAGCGATTATCTGCTGTTCCTGAAGACTATCCACGACCGCTGGCGGGCGCTGGAGGGCGCCGCCGAGGTCGTCGTGCCCAATGTCCATCCGCGCGACCGCCGCTTCGGCTACCCCCGTTCGCCGGTCGGGCAGGCGGGCTGGCACATGGCCGACACGGCCTGTCCGATCTCCGCCGATACGTGGGATTCGGTCTATTGGAGCGCCCAGTCGGCGGTGGCGGCGGCAGATGCGGTAGCGGCGGGTGCGGCCGCCGCCTATGCGCTCTGCCGGCCGCCCGGCCATCACGCCTTCGCCGATCAGGCCGGCGGATTCTGCTTCGTCAACAACGCCGCTCTCGCGGCCGAGCGGCTGTCGCGCGCCGGACGGCGGCCGGCGATCGTCGACGTCGACCTGCATCACGGCAACGGCACCCAGGGCATCTTCTACGAGCGCCGCGACGTCCTCACCGTCTCGGTGCACGCCGATCCGGCCGATTATTACCCGTTCTTCTGGGGCCACGCCCAGGAATGCGGTGCCGGCGCCGGCATCGGCGCCAATCTCAACCTGCCCCTGCCGCTGAAGACCGGCGACGAGGGGTTCGCCGCGGCGCTCGAGGTCGGGATCGAGCGGGTGCGGGCCTTCGCCGCCGACACCCTGGTGATCGCGCTCGGGCTCGACGCCTTCGCCGGCGACCCGTTCGGCGGGCTGACGCTGACGACACCCGGCTTCGCCCGCATCGCCGGCCGTCTCGCGAGCCTCGGCCTGCCGACGGTGATCGTCCAGGAAGGCGGTTATCCCTGCCCCGAGCTGGGCGACAATCTGGCCCGGTTTCTCGGCGGGTTCGCCGAGGCGCACCGGCCCTGAACGACGACGGCGCACCCCATGATCCACGCTCGGGATCAGGGATGCGCCGTGCCGCTGCGTTCGACCGGAGATCGACCTCAGGCGGCTTCGAGCTGGCCGGCTGCGATCAGTTGATCGATGGTCTGCGCCTGATCGACGGCGCCGGCGATCAGATCGATCCCGTCGAAAGTGACGGTGACGTCCGCCGCGCCGAAATCGCCGCCGCCGTCGGTGTCGATCTGCAGGACCGTGTCGGCGCCCTGAAGCGTGAACTGCAGATGGCCCTCCAGCCCCGGGCCGGTGTGATCGCCAACACCGGTGAGCAGGTCGGCCAGATCGAGCCGGTCTCCGGTCGAGAAATCGGTAATCCGGGCGTCGCCGTTGGCGTGGGTGAAGCGGAAGGTGTCGGCGCCGTTGCCGCCGGTCAGCAGGTTGGTGCCGGCACCGCCGTCGAGAATGTCGGCGCCGTTGCCCCCTTCGAGCCTGTCGTCACCGCCGCCGCCCTCGAGCAGATCGGCGCCGTTGCCGCCCTCGAGGATATCGTCGCCCCCGCCGCCGCGCAGCGTGTCGGCACCATTGCCGCCATGCAGCTCGTCGGCACCACCGCCGCCGCGCAGCACGTCGTCGCCGCTGCCGCCGAAGATCCGGTCGTCGCCGTTGAAGCCGACGAGGTAATCGTCGCCGCCGGCGCCGCGAAGCTCGTCGGCATCACCGGTGCCCAGGATGATCTCGTCGGCTCCGGTGCCGCGGACCAGCGGACCGTCGACGGCGCTGATCGTCACCCCCACGGGATCGGAAGCGGGATCGGCCGCACCGTGGCTGCCCAGATCATAGGTGAAGCTGCCGCCGGTGAAGGGTGCTGCACCGGGCGCAAAGACGACGTTGTCCGCATTCACCGAGACGCCCGCGCCGACGTCGTCCGTGGTGGCGGACACCAGCTCGAACGCGTCACCCTCGGGGTCGGCGTCGTTGGCCAGGAGGGCCTCCCTGGCGATGACGATGTTCGAGCCGTCGGTGCGGTTGGTCAACACGGTGTCGGGACCGCCGACCGGAGCTTCGTCGACGTCCTGAACACGGATGGTGAATCCGCGGGTGAAGGCGGCGCCGTCCTGATCGGTGGCGGTGACGTGCACGCGGACGGTCGGCTCGGCTTCGAAGTCGAGGCTCTCGCCGTCCTTCAGCTTGAGCCGTCCCCGCTCGTCGATCTCGAAGCGCGGATCGTCGACCTCGAGATCGTGGAAGTCGCCGATGTCCGGATCGATCACCTTGAGCTTGCCGATGACGGCGCCGTCGTCGTTCTCGTCGACGGTGCGGTTGGCGAGCCTGATGCGGGTGGGCGCGTCGTTCACGCTGGTGGCGACGACATAGCCGAAGGCCTCGCTGGTTTCACCCGAGGGATCTGCGATCGCGTACTCGAACCGCACGACGCCGTCGAAATTCGCGTCCGGCGTGACGACGATCGTGCCGTCGGGCATCAGCGTCGCCGTGCCGTTGACCGCGTCGAAGACCCGGGTGATCGTCAGTGCGTCGCCGTCGAGATCGGCGTCGTTCGCCAGAAGATCCTCGGGCTGCAGCACCAGAGCGGTGTCCTCCATGCCGAAAAAGGCGTCGGACGCGGCGACCGGCGCGTCGTTGACCGGGCGGACCTGGACCGTGACATGGGCGGTATCGAAGCCGCCCTGGCCGTCGGAGACCGTATAATCGAAGCCGGCGATACCGGCGAAGTTCGCGTCCGGCGTGAAGAGGATCGTGCCGTCGGCATCGAGCGTGACGGTGCCGTTCGTGGCGTTGCGCACTTCGGTAACGGTGAGCGCGTCACCGTCGACGTCGAGATCGTCGGCGGCGAGCTGCGATGAGGCGAAGGTGAGCGCCGTGTCTTCGTCGGTCGACACGGTGTCGTCGCTGGCGACGGGCGCGTCGTTGACCGGTGCCACGTGCACGTTGACGCGCTCGGCCGAATGACCGCCATTGCCGTCGGTGACGGTGTAGCGGAAGCTGGCGACACCGTTGAAATCGGCGTCCGGCGTGAAGGTGATCGTGCCGTTCTTGTGCAGCACCACGGTGCCGTTCTCGGCGTGATGCACCGATTCCACCCGCAGCGTGTCGCCCTCGACGTCGAAATCGTCGCCGGAGAGCCAGCCGGCCGGGAAGGTGATCGCCTGGTCCTCCACCGTGCGGACATTGTCCTCGGTCGGATCGGGACGGTCGTTGACCGCGGCGACGTGCACCGCCACCCGGCCCGTGTCGAAGCCGCCGTGCCCGTCGGACACGGTGTAGTGGAAGCTGGCTTCGCCGTTGAAATTGGCGTCCGGGGTGAAGGTGATGGTGCCGTCGGGATTGAGCACGACGCGGCCGTGCTCCGCCTTGCCCACCGAAGACACGCGCAAGGTGTCGCCGTCGACGTCGAAATCGTCGGCCGACAGCCACTTGCTCTTGAAGGTGAGCGGCGTGTCCTCGTCCAGATGGATATTGTCGTCGGAGGCGACCGGCCGGTCGTTGCGGCCTTCGATGATCAGGGTGCCGACCGCCTCGTCCGTCGCGCCGTGGCGATCCTGGACGGTGTAGCGGAAGGTCTGGACCGCCTCCTCGCCCTGTTGCAGGTGATCGAAGACGCCGCGCGGGTCGAAGACCACGTTGCCTTCGGCGTCGAACGATAGGCGGCCCTGCAGGCCCGGCGCGTCGACCGCGACGACGCTCAGATGCTCGTTGTTGTTCGGGTCGGTGTCGTTGGCCAGCAGGTTGAAGCGCAGCAGGTGATCCTCGTCGCCGCGGGCGACGTCGTCGTTCGCCACGGGCGCGTAATTGGGCATCAGCGTGTTGGTGTTCGGACCCGACGCACCGCCACTGCCGGACCCGTTGCCGTTCGAGGCGCCGTCGCCCGCAGCGTTGCCGGAGAGCGCGCCCGAGAGTCCGCGCGCGTCACTCGCTCCGCCGCCGAGGCCGCCGGCATCGCTGGCGGCACCGGCACCGGTGACGCCCGGCGTGGCGCCCAGATCGTCGATGGACAGGGCCGCGAAATCCGCACCGCCACCATGATCGGCCTTCTCACCGGCCTCCGGCTCGACCTCGGCCGCCTCGTCCTCGAGCACGATGATGGCGGCACGTCCGCCCAGTTCGCCCCGGGCGAGGGTGACGCCGGTGACACCGGTCAGGACGATCGTCCCGCCGTCGGCGAAGGTGAGGATGGTGTCGCCGCCGGCCTCGGTGCGCGTCACCTCCTCGAGGTCGGCGTTCTCGACGATCAGCGGCCGATCCTCCGGCAGCGCGACGGCGAACGCGCTGCCGGACGGCGGCATGGCGACGGTGAGCGGCATCGAACCGGATGACGCCGTACCGAGGGGAGCCGCAGGCTGGTCGGCGGACCGATCTGCGCGATTGGCAACGCGACCCTGCGCGTCTACATTGGCGATGGTGGCTTCGGTCTGCTGCTCGCTGCTACCGTTGGTCATGGAGACGCTCCATCCTGGCGACACGTGATCGAACATGTCGCATGTCGGTTCGACAATCATTCGTCGATCTATCTCATGGAACGTCTTCCGATTACTTGGTTAAAACGTCGGTTCGACCAATCGTTCATACCATGATGCAAATCGCCTTTTACTTTCGATGCGCTTAACCCTGCCGATCACGTTTCCGGAGATGGAGCGATGAAACGAACCGCTCTCGTTCTGTCGGTGCTGGCGGCCCCGGTACTGGTGGCCCCGGTGCTGGCGGTAACGGCGCTGCCTGCGGCGGCGCAGGATGGCGTGTCGCCGCCGGCCGCCGCATCCGACGCGTCGCCGGTCCTGTCCCTGCCGATCGAATGCGAGCTCGATCGCGACTGCTGGCTGGTGCGCTACCTCGACCACGACCCGGGGCCGGGCGTGCGCGACTATCGCGGCGGCGATCTCTCCGGCGACGGCCATTCGGGCACCGACATCGCGGTCGCCGACTATGCGCGGATCGCCCGGGGCGTGCCGGTGCTGGCGGCGGCCGCCGGCGTCGTGGCCGGTGCTCGTGACGGCATGACCGACGGCCAGTTGATCCAGGGAGACGCGGCGGGCATTCGCGGTTCCGAGTGCGGCAACGGTGTGCTGCTCGAGCACGCCGACGGCTGGCAGACCCAATATTGCCACATGCGCCGGGGGAGCGTCCTGGTGCAGGAGGGCCAGAAGGTCGACCGGGGTGACCGGCTGGGCCTCGTCGGCATGTCCGGCGAGACCAGTTACCCTCACCTGCATTTCAGCGTCCGCCGGGACGGTCGCGACGTCGATCCCTTCACCGGCATCGAGGATGGCGGGGCGCCGCTCTGGGCGGCGTCGGTCGGTGCCGCTGACGTCTATGCGCCGGTGGTGGTGACGGCCGCGGGCGTGGCCGGGGAGAAACCCGATTGGGACCTGGTCCAGGCGGGACGCTACACGAGCGGGCAAATCCCTGCGACGGCCGAGGCGCTGGTCGTCTGGTTGCGCGGCTACTGGCTCGAGCCGGGCGACGTGATCCGTTATTCGGTCGTCGGTTCGGACGGCACGCCGATCTTCGAGTCCGTCGCGACCGATGAAAAAGGCAATCGCGATTTCTTCCGCTTCAGCGGAACCCGGCCGCCCGAGGGCGGATTCGAGCCGGGCTCTTATGAAGCGCGCGTGACCATCGAGCGCCCGGCCGGCACGGTGATCGCCGAGCGCCGCTTCGGGATCACGATCGCGCCCGAGGCCGCCGAAGCGTCGGAGGGTCGAAGATCGTGACCGGTCGATGCGCAGCATGGGCCGTATCGGCGGCTTCCATATGGCGAAGGGCCGCGGCTTGATGTATAGATCGGGGTAATCGAGGCGGAGGCCGTCGAAGTCGCGCGCCCGGCGCTCGCGGCAAGGCGGTCATCCCTCGCCGTTGGGAGCCCGAACGCCATGACCGAGACCATCGCGCCCAAGCGGCGCCCGCCGAGTGTCGACCTGCTCAAGGAATCGCTCGGCGAACTGCAGGTTCAACCGCGCGGCAGCGCCCCGCTCAGACGCTCCTCCACCACCCGCAGCGCCAACGCCAAGGCGCCCGCCGGACCGCCGGTGCGGCCCTGGGTGTTCGCCGGCATGCTACTGATCGCCATCTTTTTCGGCGGCTTCGGCGCCTGGGCGGCCCTGGCGCCGCTCGCGGCCGCGGCCATCGCACCCGGAACGGTGGTCGTCGAAAGCAAGACGAAGTCGATCCAGCACTGGGAAGGCGGGATCATCGAGGAACTTCTCGTGCGCCAGGGCGACGAGGTGGAAGCCGGCCAGCTTCTGCTGCGTCTGGCGCCGATCCAGGCCGAAGCGCGGGTCGATGCGCTGCGCGACCAGATGCTGTCGGCGCGTGCGGCCGAAGCGCGAATCCGCGCCTTGCTCGGCGGTGACGACGACCTGACTTTCCCCGACGACCTGCTCGAGAAGCGGGACAATGCGCAGGTCGGGCCGATTCTCCGCACCCAGGAGGAACTGTTCGTCAAGGCGCGCGAGCAACTCGATGGACAGATCGCCATCCGTGACCAGAAGGTCGAGCAGCTTCGTGCCCAATCGGCGGGTCTGGACGTGCAGGTCCAGGCGCTGCGCCGTCAGCGCTCTCTGCTCTCCGACGAGCTCGACGATCTCGAGCTGCTGCTGGAGAAGGAGCTGGCGCGTCAGGCGACGGTTTCCGAGCGGCGCCGGCAACTGGCCGCGATCGACGGCCAGATCGGCGATCTCGTCGCCCGTCAGCAGGGCATCGAGCAGGCGATCGGTGAGGTGCGCAGCGAATCGCTCAAGCTGCGTTCTGAATTCGAGGATAAGCTGACCCGCGAGCTGGAGCAGATCCAGATGGTCCGCACCGAGGCGAATCAGAAGTTGCGGGCCGCCGAAGACGTGCTGGGCCGGCTCGAGGTCCGCTCTCCGGTGACCGGCAAGATCGTCACGATGAACTATCACACGGTCGGCGGCGTGGTGGCGCCGGCGCAGCCGATCATGGACATCGTGCCGAGCGGCGATCACCTTCGGGTCGAAGCGCGCATCGCGCCTCTCGACATCGACGTGGTCTATCCGGGGCTCGAGACCGACGTCCGCCTGACGGCCTTCAAGTCACGCACGACGCCGACGATCAAGGGCAAGCTGGTCGACATCTCGGGCGACCTTCTCGAAGACCGGCGGACGGGCCAGCCCTATTATCTGGGTGTGGTCGAGATTGATCCGGACGCCCTGGCGAAGCTGCCGAACGTCACCCTGAAGCCCGGCATGCCGGTCGACACGATCATCAAGCTCAAGGAACGCACCTTCCTCGATTATCTGATCGCGCCGATCGAACAGAGCATCGTACGCTCGTTCCGCGACGGAAACTGACCGAAGGCGCGGCGCCGTCGTCGAACCCGAGACGGCGCCGCGGCTCTTTTCTTTCGACCGCGGCTCACCAGAGAGTCTCTCGGTCCGATCGCGCGGGTCTTCGAAGCCTGAACGCGCCTAACGCGCGGGAGACCGGCTCGTATCGAACAGGTCGACCGCGTAAGACGCCACCGGCAACGCCTCGTCTATCATGCCACGCTCCTTCAGGAACGTGGCGAAGCGGGCGTAGCGGTTGTGGTCGAGGGCGGCCGGAGCCAGGGCGAAGCGGGGCAGGGTGTCGGCCCAGGCGCGGGCGTTGAGCGCATCGTCGAGCTCGGGGCCGGCCTCCTTGAAGAGGTTCCAGGCCTCGTCCGGATGATTGACGATCCATTGCGTCGCCTGCTCCACCGCATGCAGGAAGCGGCGCAGCTCGGGCCGGTCGACCGTCTGCGCATGGGCGACGTAGATCAGCTCGTCATAGGTCGGCACGCCCTCTTCTTCCGGAAAGAAGGCGCGACCGGGCCGGCCGACGAGGTCCATCTGGGCGAGCTCGAAATTGCGGAAGGCACCGATCACCGCGTCGACCTGACCCGAGATCAGCGACGGCGAGAGCGAGAAATTGACGTTGACCAGCTCCACCTCGTCGAGGCCGAGCCCGTGGCCTTCGAGCATGGCACCCAGGAGCGCATCCTCGAAGCCGCCCACCGAAAAGCCGATCTTCCGGCCGGCCAAATCGGCAATGGTCTCGATCGGCCCGTCGGCCAGCACGACCAGGCTGTTGAGCGGCGTCGCCACCGCCGTGCCGATGCGCAACAGCGGCAGGCCCTCGGCCACCTGCAGATGCAATTGCGGCTGATAGCCGACGGCGATGTCCGCCTTGCCCGCCGCGACGAGCTTGGGCGGGTCGTTGGGATCGGCGGGTGCGATCAGCTCCACCTCGAGATCCTGATCGGCGAAGAAGCCGGCATCCCGGGCGACGATCAGCGGCCCGTGGTCGGGATTGACGAACCAGTCGAGCATCACGGTCAGACGATCGGCGGCGGTGGCCGATGCCGTCGAAGCAAGCAGGGCCAGGGCGGCCAGAAGAGCGCGCTTCATTCCTCCATCCTTTCAGTTCCGGGCGGCAGCCGGCCGGGCGAAATCGTAGGTCTCGGACTGCCAGGGCACCATGCGGCGGGCGAGCCGATCGACCGCCCAGAACAGCACCAGGGCCATCGCGGCGAGCGTCAGCAAAGAGGCGAACATCAGATCGATCTGCATGCGCGCATTGGCGTGCAGCATCAGGTAACCGAGCCCGGCGGAGGAGCCGACCCACTCACCGACGACGGCGCCGATGGGGGCCACCGCCGCCGCCACCCGCAGGCCCGAGCCCAGAGCCGGCAGGGCGGAGGGGATACGTACCAGCCGCAGCAGCTCCAGCCGCGAGGCGCCCATCAGACGGACCACGTCGAGCACTTCGGAATCGGTCCGACGCAACCCGTCATAGAAGGCCGCCGTCACCGGGAAATAGATGATCAGCACCGCCATGGCGATCTTCGACGCCATGCCGTAGCCCAGCCAGAGGACCAGGATCGGCGCCAGCGCGAAGACCGGCAGCGCCTGGCTGACGACCAGGAGCGGTTGCAGCCAGCGCCTGGCGCCGGCGAAGCTCGCAAGCACGATGCCCGAGGCGGCCCCGAGCAGGGCGCCGAACGCGAAGCCGAGCACGATCTCGATCGCCGTCACCCAGGCGTGCCCGGCTATAAGCCGGCCGCGATCGGCGAAGGTCGTCAGAACCTCCAGGGGCGCCGGCAGGATGTAGGGCGGTGCGCCGGTCGCGAGCACCAGAACCTGCCAGAGCGCGAGCAGGCCGCAGGCCGTCACCGTCGCCCGGACCAGCGGCCCGTCAGCCGCGAGCGTCGTCACCGCGTGCCTCGAGGAAGGCCTGGAGCGAGATGGTCGACCAGCGCGCCAGCCGGCCCTGCGTCTCGTCATAGGAGCGTGCGATGCGGGCTTCGAGGCCACCCCTGTCGATGAAGCGGGTGCGCACCTCGCCGGCCGAACGTCGGCACGCGTCGACGATCTGCTGCGGGAAGCGGCGCAACTGCACGCCGTGCCCGGCGACCATCGCCTCGAGTGCCGCCGCGTTCATCCGCTCCGATTCGGCCAGCGCGAAGCTCGCCTCGGCGCGGCAGGCATTCTCGACCACGGCGCGCAGGGAGGGCTCGAGTTGCTCGAAAAGGGCGCGGTTGACGATACATTCGCCGGTGCCGTTCGGCTCGTGGATACCGGGCCCGTAATAGAAGGGTGCGGCCTGATGGAAGCCCAGCGCGAGATCCGAGGAGGGCCCCGCGAATTCCGTCGCGTCGATCGTGCCGCTCTGCAGCGCCGGCAGGATTTCGCCCGGCGGCAGGGACACCTGAACGACGCCGAAAGGCGCGTACATCTCGCCGCCGAGGCCCGGCATGCGGAACTTGAGGCCTTGAAGATCGGAAAGGCCGGTCAGTTCCTCGCGGAACCAGCCGCCCATCGACATGCCGGTATTGCCGGCCATGAACGGCTTGGCGCCGAAATCGGCATAGGCCTCGTCCCACAGGGCCTGACCGCCGCCGTGCTCGATCCAGGCGACGTGCTCGAGCGGCGTGAGCCCGAACGGCACCGCCATGAAGAACGGCGAGGCGGCCATCTTGCCCGCCCAGAAGACCGCGGCGGTATGGCCGATCTCGGCCACGCCTTCGCCCACCGCGTCGAGCACCTCGAAGGCCGGCACGAGCTCGCCCGCACCGAAGAGGGCGATCTCGATCGCCCCGTCGCTCATCGCGCCGATCCGGTCCGCCAGCCGCTGGGCGGTGACGCCCGGCCCGGGCAGGTTGCGCGGCCACGACGTCACCATGCGCCAGCGGTGTTTCGTCTCCGCCCGGGCGACGGCGGGTGCCGCGACGCCGCCGGCCAAACCGGCGGCGGCGGTGAGCGCATTGCGACGGGTAAGGCTCATGACGGGTTCTCCGAATTGCGCCAGATTCCGTGGAAATGATGCACCGGGCCGTGGCCCCGGCCGATCGCCAGGGCGTCGGCGGCGCCGATGGCCGCTTCGAGCCAGCTCTTGGCCGCGGCGATCGCGGGCTCGAGCGCCATGCCGCGGGCGAGATGGGCGGCGATCGCCGAGGACAGTGTGCAGCCGGTTCCGTGGGTGTTGCGCGTCGCGTGGCGTACCCCTTCGAACCAGACCTCGCGGCCCTCGTGCAGCAGCAGATCGGGGCTCTCTTCGCCCTCGAGATGACCGCCCTTGAGCAGCACCGCCATCGGCCCGAGCGTCGAGAGGCGGCGGGCGGTCTCGACCATGCCGGGGCGATCCCTGGCCGCGGGCTCGTTCAGCAGCACCGCCGCTTCGGGCAAGTTGGGCGTGACGATCGAAGCCGAAGGCAGGAGACACGCGCGCAGGGCCGAGATCGCCTCGTCGCGCAACAGCTTGTCGCCGCCCTTGGCGACCATCACCGGATCGAGGACGACCCGGCGGGGCCGCCAGTGTGCCAGCCGCTCCGCCACCGTCTCGATCACCTCCGGCCGGCCGAGCATGCCGATCTTGACCGCGTCGGCACCGATATCCTCCATCACCGCGTCGATCTGGGCGGCGACGAAGGCGGCCGGCACGTCGTGGATGCCGTGCACGCCGCAGGTGTTCTGTGCGGTCAGCGCGGTGATCGCCGACGAGCCGTGCACGCCGAGTGCGGCGAAGGTCTTGAGGTCGGCCTGGATACCGGCACCGCCGCCGCTGTCGGACCCTGCGATGGTCAGCGCCCTGGGTGTGGTCACGATGAAGCCTTTTTCGCGAGCGCCCCGTCGACCACGAGGCGCAGCCGCCGCGTCGCCGCCTCGACGTCGCCGGCCATGAAGATGTCGGAGATCACCGCCACGCCCGCCGCACCGGCGCCGATCACGGCGGCGGCATTGCCGTGATCGATCCCGGCGATGCCGCAGGCCGGCAGGTCGCCCAGACCGGCGATCAGACGCCCCAGCCCCTCGGGCCCCATCGGCGGATCGCCCGGATCCTTGCTGGCGGTGGCGAAGACCGGGCCGATGCCGACATAATCGACGATGGTGGGGTCGACCGCCTCGGCCTCGTGGAGATGATGGACGGTGACACCGACGATCCGCTCGGGACCGAGCAGGCGGCGCGCGTCAGCGGCCGCCATGTCGCTCTGCCCGACGTGCACGCCGGCGCAGTCGGCGGCCAGCGCCACGTCGACCCGGTCGTTGATCAGCAGCGGCACGGCCGGCGGATCGAGCACGTCCCGCACGGCGCGCGCCATCGCGACGAGATCGCGCGTTGTGCTCGTCTTGTCGCGCAACTGGACGAGCGTGGCGCCGCCGGCCGCGGCGGCCGCCGCGAGACCCACGGGATCCCGGCCGTCGCAGCGCGACGGATCGAGCACCGCATAGACGCGAAGATCGATCATCGGTTTCATGACACACGCGCCCTCTCGGCGATCGAGGCATCGTCCAGAGCGTGGAGGGCGTCGATCAGCAGCGGCTGGAAGGTGCCCGGCCCCTGCGCCTTTTCGGCGGCGACGTCGCCGGCGATGCCGAAGGCGAGAAGGGCGGCGGCCGTCGCCATGAACGGATCCTCGTCGATGGCGAGGAAAACGCCGATCAGCGCCGATGCCGCACAGCCCATCGCGGTGACGCGGTCCATCAGCGGGCTGCCGTTGGCGATGTCGACGCGACGCTCACCGTCGGTGACGTGGTCGATCTCACCGGTCACCGCCAGAACCGTGTCGGATTCGCCCTCGAGCATGCCGACCTCATCGCGGTTGCAGCGGATCACCGAGGGCCCGGCGTCGATCAGCATGTGGGCGAAGGCGAGGCGCCGGCCGCTTCGATCGACCTTGACCGGATCGAGGATCCATGGCCGCTGGAGCTTGCGCGCGGCGGCGATGGCGATCGGCACGCTGATCTTCCGCCAGGGATCGAGCTGGCCGAGATTGACCACCAGCGCCCGGGTGGAGCCGACGAAATCCTCGATCACCGTATCGTCGATGGTCATCGACGGCACGGCCCCCACCGCCAGCATCACGTTGGCGGATACGTTCATCGCGACGAAATTGGTCAGGACGTGAACCCGCGGACGTTCCTCGCGGATGATCGCGAGATCGCGTTGCGTGCGGGCGACGACCTCCTCGACGAGCGGCGACGCCATGTGACCTCCCTCGGGTCCGCCCTGTCGGCGGGAGGAAGAGGTCGGCTCGTCGATCCGAGGAAGGCGAGCATCCCAAATCCCTACGCCGGCATGATCCGGATCAGGTTCCACGGGTTGGCACGCTCGGCCTCTCAGTCCTGCAAACCAGGACACCCCGTTCGAGACATGATCGTCACTTAGCCACCCGCGACCGGTCTGACAAGGGAGGGCGGGCCCGAAAGCCTCAGATCCAGCGACGCACCCGTCTTCGATATCGCTCGAACGCCGGACCGAAGGCCCGCTCGAGCTTCGCCTCCTCGCCGCGGATGAAACGCCCCGAGATCAGCGCCACATAGGCCGGCGGGCCGATCCACGGCGAGAGCGAGCCGAGCCAAAGGGCGAAGCCCGCCACCAGCACCGCCATGCCGAGATAGATCGGGTTGCGCGACAGGGCGAAGAAGCCGCGCTCGAGCAGCCGGGACGGTTCGTCGTGCGGATGCGGCGAGGTGTGGTGGCGCATCATCTGCAGCACCGCCGCCAGAGCCCAGAGGAAGCCTGCCGCCATGATCCAGAGGCCGAGCGTGCGCCAGGCGCCTTGTACCGGCGCGGCCAGCGGCAGGAACCGGTCGAGCAGCGCCATCACCACCATGATCGACGCCTGCCAGACCGGCGGCAGATCGAGATGGCGGAGCACCTTCATCAGGCGACGCCGGCGGGCGCGATCGCCTTGAAGCGCAGCCGGACGTAGTCGGCGATCCAGTCGCCCGCATCGTCGCACAGGGCCGGGCGGAGAATCTCGACGGCCCGCGCCGCCGCCGCTTTGTGCCGCTCGGGCGGCAGTTCGCGCAGGAACGGCATGCCGAAGGTCTCGATCCAGCCGGCCATCCCGGTCGGCAAGGGTGTCGGACGCGGGATCAGCTCCATCGAAACGACCTCGAAGCCGTGGCGTTCGAGCAGCGCTTTCTGCACCGCCGGACTGGGGAAGTACCAGGGTTGCACGGCCGTTCCGTCGATGCCGGCTTCGCACAGCACCATGCGCAACGCCGTGGTGATCGCCGCGACGTTGGAAAAGCCGCCCATCTCGGCGACGAAGCGGCCGCCCGGTGCGAGCACCCGGGCGACGCCGGCCACGACGGCGTCCGCCTCCACGATCCAGTGCAGCACCGCATTGCTGAACACCGCGTCGAACGGGCCCTCGACCCGCAATTGCCGCGCGTCGCCCAAGACGACCTCGAGCCCGCGGGCGCGTGCCGCGGCGACGAGTTCGGGTGCCGCGTCGAAGCCGATCACCTCGCCCGCCAGCGTGGCGATCTTCTCGGTGAGCGCGCCGTCGCCGCAGCCGAGGTCGAGAATGCGCTCGCCGGGCCGCGGGTCGAGCAGCGCCACCACGGGTGAGCCCAGATCCGCGACGAAGCGCGCATGCCGCGCATAGCCCTCGGCCGACCATGATTGGCCGGGATCAGTGGCCATCGCACCTTCCTTCGAGTGTCGGCGTCCGTGCCGCAATCGGTGCGGACCAGAGAGCGGCGTTAACTCGGTGTCAATGCTCGTGATGCAAGAATGCGGGGTGCGGGCGAAAGGTGGTGGTGGTGACGATGCGCGGCGGGCGATGCGAGCGGTAGATCATCGAGCGGATGTCCGGTCGGCGCCGGGCGCCATGGAAGGGAGACGTCCCGCGGGTCCCGACACATGCCGGCCGGGCGATGCGGCGCGGGCGGTGGCCGAACTGGCGATCGTCGTCCCCACCTATCAGGAGCGCGGCAATCTCGAGCGGCTGGTGGCGGCGATCGCCGCCGCGCTCGAAGGTGTCGCCTTCGAAATCGTCCTCGTCGACGATTCCTCGCCGGACGGCACCGCCAGAGCGGCGCGGGCCATGGCACGCCGCGATCCGCGCATCCGGGTGATCGAGCGGCTGCACCGGCGCGGCCTCGCCAGCGCCTGCGTCGAGGGCATGCTCGCCACCAGCGCGCCCTATCTCGCGGTGATGGACGCCGACCTGCAGCACGACGAGCGCCTGCTGCCGGCCATGCTCTCGGCCTTGCGCGCCGGCAATGTCGATCTCGTGATCGGCAGCCGCTACGCCCCGGGCGGCGGCACCGGCGCCTGGGACCGGCGGCGCGTGCGGATCAGCCGGGCGGGAACGAGGCTGGCCCGGCTCGTTCTCGGCGCCGGGGTGAGCGACCCACTCAGCGGCTTCTTCATGCTCGACCGGTCCCTGCTGGACCGCACGGCGCGGCGGCTCTCCAGCAACGGCTTCAAGATCCTGGCCGATCTGATCCTCTCCGCCGAGCCGCGGCCCCGGCTGGTCGAGCTGGCCTATGTCATGCGCACGCGCCTCGAAGGTGCGAGCAAGCTCGATACGGTGGCGGTGCTCGACCTGCTGCTGCTGCTGGCGCACAAGAGCCTGGGGCGCCTGCTGCCGCCGCGTTTCCTGCGCTTTCTCGCGGCCGGCACCGTCGGTGCGTGCGTCCATGTCGCGGTGCTGGCGGCGCTGCATCTGGGGTCCGTCGTGGGCTTCGCCGCCGCCCAGGCGAGTGCCGCGGGTGCGGCGATGACCGTCAACTTCGCCGTCAACAACCGGCTGACCTACCGCGAGCGGCGCCTGCGCGGCTGGGCCGAGTTGCGCGGCCTGCTGCTGTTCTACGCCGTCAGTGTCGCGGGCGCCTTCGCCAACGTCGCGACGGCCGACGCGCTGTTTCATCTCGGCCTCGCCTGGTATGCGGCCGGTGCGGCCGGTGCGGCGGTGGGTGCGGTCTGGAACTTCGCCACCAGTTCCGCCCTGGTGTGGCGCTCCGCGCAGCGCGCGGTGCCGCGGTCCGTCCGGGCCCGCTCCGTCGTGAGTGCGGCACCTGCCGGGGAGGGGGTATGCGGATGAGCGCGCGCGCGGCGGGCCATCCGACGGCGGTCCTGCACCGGCGGATGACGTCCGAAGGCGGGCAACATGCGACCGGTACCGATCCGGCGGAGCCCGGCTATTACGACCGCGTGTTGCGCACCGCCGGCATTCAGGCGGCGTGGCACCGATCCAAGTTCGAGCATGTCCGGCGAGCGATGGGTCCGCACGCCGCCCATCTCGACATCGCCTGCGGACCGGGCAGCTTCCTCGGCATGCTCGAGAGCGGCCGGGCCGTCGGCGTCGACCTTTCGCCGGCTCAGTTGAGCTATGCCCGACGCCGCTACGGCGCCGCGCCGCGGGTTCGTCATTTCGTCGCGTCCCGGGCCGATGCGCTGCCGTTCGCCGCCTCGAGCTTCGACGTGATCACCTGCATCGAGCTGATCGAGCACGTGCCCGAGGAGGCGGCTCTCGCCATGCTCGTGCAGGCGCACACCCTGCTCGGACCCGGCGGCCGGCTGCTGGTGACGACGCCCAATTATCGCAGCCCGTGGCGCTTGCTCGAGCCCCTGATCTCCATCCTGGGGCCGATCGATTATCGCCGCGAGCACATCACCCGCTACGAGCGCGGGCGCCTGCACGCCCTGCTCGTGCGGGCCGGTTTCACCCATGTCCGGGTCGAGAGCTTTCAGGCCGTCGCACCCTTTCTGGCTCCTCTGGGCGCGCGTGCCGTCGCCCGCGTCACCGCTCTCGAGCGGAGCATCGCGCACCGGGGTGCCGGATGCCTGCTGCTCGGCGAGGCGCGGATTTGATCCCGTCGCCGCGCCTCGCACCCGCCGGCCCGGCCGATCCCGCACATCCGGGTCGGACGATGCCGCTGCCCGGCGGAGACGGGTCCGGGCGATGGCGGCGGCCGGGCGGCCGGGATGAAGGCGACGTCGCGATCGCCGTAGTGCTGCTCGTTTCGGCATTGCTGATGGCGGCACAAGTGATCCTCGGCTCGCTGCAGCCCTCGCAGCGCAGCGACTTCTTCGTCTTCTGGTCGGCCGCCCGTTACGTCGCGGAGCGTCCCGCACACGACGTGACGGGCATCTACGATCCCGCCACCTTCAAGGCGTTCCAGCGCACGCTGGTGTTGGGCGAGGGGGATGCCCCGAACCCCGACCCGCCGGCGGCGGTCGAGCCCTCCTTCCATCCCTTCGCCTATCCGCCGCACATGCTGCTCCTGCTTCGTCCGCTGGCCGCGCTCGACGAGCACCGGGCCGAGCTGGCCTGGCTCTTGGCCGGCTTCGCGCTCCTGGTGGCGGCGGTGGGTGCTCATCGCCGGCCGGCGCGGCTCGTGGCACTCGCCGTGGCGCCGGCCGCTCTGATCGACGTCGCCTACGGGCAGAACGGTTTCTGGACCGCGGCTCTGCTCGCAGGCGGGTTGCTGCGTCTCGCCGATCGGCCGGTGCTGGCCGGCGTCGCGTTCGGCCTCCTGACGATCAAGCCGCAACTCGGCCTCGTGGTGCCGGTGGTGCTGCTGGGTGCGGGCGCCTGGCGTGCGCTCGCCGCCGCCACTCTCACCACGCTCGCTCTCGTATCGGTCACGGCGCTGCTCTTCGGCGTCGAGGCATGGCGCGCCTGGTTCGTCCAGCTGCACGGCTTCGCCGACACGACCATTCTCAACCTTCAGCATCTGTCGCCGCATCTGGCCTCGCTGCCCGCCGCCCTGCTGCAGTCGGGGCTGTCGATCGATGCCGCCCGCATCGTTCATCTCGTGGTGGCCGTCGCGGTTCTGGCCGGGCTCTGGACCTTCGCCCGATCCCGCAGGCGCGCCTCGTTCATCGATTCCTCGAAGGCGGGCAGGCTCTATCCGCGTGGGAACGACCGCGCCATGGCGCCGAACGAGACTCTCACCGTGGCCGCCCTGCTCGCAACGCCGGTGGTGGCGCCCTTCGCCTATGTCTACGATACGATGCTGATCGTGCCGGCGATCCTCCTGCTGGCTTCGGTCGGGGCCCACCGCCGACGTGCCGAAGGACGCATCGTGCTCCTCGGTCTGTGGCTGGCTCCCTTTCTCTCGATCGGCCTGATGCCGCTCGGAATCCCGGCCGTCCCGCTGGCCTGCGCGGCGGCCCTGATCGTCTTCTTCGTGCCGATGCGCGAATGCCGCGGGGCTCTCGCATCAGCGCTGCGGATCGAGACGCCATGCCAGGGCCGCCGCGATCAGCAGCATGGCGGCGGCCGACAGCGACGGCAGGAGGAAGCTGCCGGACATGTCGGCGAGGATGCCGGCGGCGATCGGCCCCAGGATCTGTCCGGTGCCGAAGGCGGCGGTGACCAGCGCCATCACCTGCGTCGCCGCTCGGGGCCGCAGGGCCCGGGCGGAGGCGAGACCGAGCGCGGTGATGGCGACGAAGGTGCCGCCCAGCAGCAGACCACCCAAAGTGAGCCCGACGATCGGCGGCGTCGTCACGCTGGCGGCCACACCCGCGGCCTCGACTAGACAGGCGAGGGCCATGCCGCGCAGGGCGCCGATCCGGCGGGTCGCCCGCCGCCACAACCCCACCGAAGGGATCGCGGCCAGCCCGACCATCACCCAGACGATCGGCTCGAGCCAGTCGCTCTGCGCCTGCCGGCGGGCGATGGTGACGAGAAAGGTCGCGGTGACCGAATAGCCGTAACCGAAGAGGCCGTAGGCGAGCGAGAGCAGGACGACCGGCCGGTCCGGAGCGATCCGGGCGGGCCGCGCGACTTCGACCGGTGCGTCGCCCGGCGCGCGGGCGACCAGCCATGCGGCGGGCAGGGCCGCGGCCGCCGCGAGCAGGCCGCTGCCGGCCCACAAGCCCCGCCAGTCCATGCCCGCTGCGACCAGAACCGGCACGGCCAGGGCCGAGATCGTGATGCCGGCGCCCACACCGGCGAAGTGGACGGCCGCCAGATCGAGCCGGTCGGCCGCCGCCAGGGCGTCGAAGACGATGCCGAGCACCGCCACCAGGATGAAGGCGCTGGCGACGCCGGCGACGAAGCGGACGGCCATCAGGAACACGAGATCGCCCGAGAGACCCATGCCGGCGGTCGTCGCGACGCTGGCCGCGAGGCCGGCGAGATACCAGGTGCTGCGGCGGCGCACGACGAGCGATGTGGTGCCGATGAGCGCGCCCGCCAGATAGCCGACGAAATTGGCCGAGGCGATCAGGCCCGCGCGACGGGCGTCGAGATCCAGCGCCTCCATCATCCAGGGCAGGATCGGCGTCAGGGCGAAACGGCCGATGCCCATCGCGACCGCCATGGCCAGAGCCCCGCCCGCCGCGACCGGCCAGACCCGTGACCGGTGAGAGATATCCTCGCGCACCAGATCCCTACCTCGGGCCCGCAACCGACCGGGGGCCGGGTGATCGACGCTCCTCCCGCACGATGTCCCTACCGCGCCGCCACAACGCCGTCGCTGCGCGGATCGGCGGCCCCCTCGAGCAGGCCGTCCGGATGACGCACGACGGCGCCGGCATGCCCCATCATCTCCTCGAACGGACCGACCACCACGAGATCGTGACCCGCCTGCTCGAGCGCACGGATCAGTTCGGGTGCGACGCGGCTCTCGATCCTGAGCCGCGCAGTCTCCTCGCCCCAGGTGCGGCCGAGCAGCCAGCGGGGTGCGGTGACCGCCTGCTGCAGCGGCCGGTGGTGCAGGACGTGACGGGCGAAGATCGCCGCCTGGGTCTGCGGCTGGCCCTCGCCGCCCATGGTGCCGTAGACCATCGTCCGGCCGTCCGCCAGCCGCGCCATCGCCGGCTGGATGGTGTGGAACGGGCGGCGGTGCGGCCGCAGATGATTGTGGTGGGCCGGATCGAGCGAGAAGGAGGTGCCGCGGTTCTGCCAGGTGACGCCGGTCTCGTTCAGCACCAGGCCCGAGCCGAACTCCCAGTAGATGCTCTGGATCATGCTCACCGCGGTGCCGTGGCGGTCGATCGCGCCCAGCCAGACGGTGTCGCCGCCGGGACTCGCATCGGGCCAGGGTGCCGCACGATGCCGGTCGATCGAGGCGGCGAGACCGTCGATCGTCGCCTCGTCGAGCCAGCTCGTCGCCGGCCGCTCCATGTAATCGGGATCGCACACGTGACGGTCGCGGATACGGAACGCCGCCTTGGTCGCCTCGATCAGGCCGTGCACGAAATCGAAGCTCTCGGCCTCGCGCACGCCGAGCCGGGCATAGGTGGCGAGCAGCAGCAGGGACGCCAGCCCCTGGGTCGGCGGCGGCATGTTGAAGACCCGATGACCGGCCACGTCGAGCGAAAGCGGCGCCACGTCGAGCGGGCGATGACGCTCGAAATCGGCACCGCGCAACGGGCTGCCCGCCGCCTCGAGGTCGCGCGCCATCGAGCGGGCGAGATCGCCGCGGTAGAAATCGTCCAGGCCCGCCTGCGCCAGCCGCTCGAGGGTCGAGGCCAGCCGCGGCTGCGCGAGCCGCACCCCTTCGCGCCCGGCGACCGGCGCGAAGGTTTCGGCGAAGCCCGGCACGCCCTCGAGCTCCGCCCGCTTGTCCCGGGCATTGCCGGCCAGCGTCGCGGTGACGGCCACACCCTCCTTCGCCAGGCGGATCGCATCCTCCAGCAGCCGGGCGATCGGCATCCGGCCCTTCGTCATGGCGTGCGCCCGCTGCCAGCCGGAGACCGCACCCGCCATGGTCACCGCCGCCCGCGGCCCGCGCCCCGGAATCGCTTCGTGACCCCAACCCCGATAGAGGTCGATCGAGGCCGCACCGGCCGCCGCACCGCAGGCGTCGATACCGACCGGCGCTTCGCCTTCCCGGGCGATCAGCCAGAAATTGTCGCCGCCCGGACCGTTCATGTGCGGATAGACCACGGCGATCGTGGCGGCCGCCGCGATCATCGCCTCGATCGCGTCGCCGCCCTCCTCGAGCACCCGCAGACCGGCCTGCGCCGCCAGATGATGCGGCGCGGTGACCATGCCGCCATAGGACCGCGGTGTGTTCAGCATCGACGTCCCCTTCCACCCTGCGGCGACGATCGCCGCGCGTCGTGGCGGAGCTTTGGCCCACACGCCACGGCACCGCAAGCGGCGCATCGTACGGTTGACCCGGGTGCGGATCGAAAGAGACCCGCGGGTGAAGCCGACGGGGGAGGCCGGCGCCGACGCCGGAGGGTTGTACCCTTGTCTCTTGCAAGCCTGTCA
>JAGREO010000143.1 GCA_020446525.1 Geminicoccaceae bacterium
CGAGATTGACCGGCGACAGGAAGACCGGATTGAGGATCGCGGTGATGGTGCCGACGATCAGGATGAGAACGAGGAGGCCGATGTCTTTTTTCTGCATGTCGTTCCGTTCGATCGGTCGGCCTGCGGGCTCAGGCTGCGTCGTCGACGGCAGCGTGCGCGGAACGCACCGCCAGATGCAGCACGTTCTCCTCGCTGAACCGTTCGCGCTCGAGCATGCCGGAGATCCGCCCTTCGTGCATCACCACGATGCGGTCGCTGACCCCGATCACCTCCTCCATGTCGCTGCTGATCATCAAAATGGCGACGCCGGCGTCGGCGAGCTCGCGCAGGATGGCGTAGATCTCGCTCTTGGCGCCGACGTCGNNCGATGCCGCGGGTCGGCTCGTCGAAGATGACGACCGCGGGGCGCATGGCGAGCCAGCGGGCCAGCACCACCTTCTGCTGGTTGCCGCCGGAGAGCGTCACCACTTCGGTCTCGACGCCGGGCGTACGGATGTTCAGCCGCTCGCGCTCGCGCTCGGCGGTCTCGGTCTCGCGTCTGCGGCTGACGAGACCGTAGCGCGCGTGGTCCTCGAGGTCCGCCAGGGTGACGTTGACGCGAATGGGAAATTCCAGCACCAGGCCCGAGCGCTTGCGGTCCTCGGGCACCAGATAGATGCCCCGGCCGATCGCCCGGCGCGGCGCGTCGATGGTCAGCGGTTCGCCGTCGAGTGTGATGCTGCCGCCCGCCGCCGGATCGATGCCGAAGATCGTCCGCGCCAGCGAGGTGCGCCCCGAGCCGATCAGGCCGGCGAGTCCCAGGATCTCGCCGCGGCGAACCTCGAGATCGACGGTCCGGTCGGGGAAGGCCCGGGTGCGCAGGTTCTCGACCCGGAGCCCTGCTCCCGGCGCCCGGCCGGGCTCGGTGTAGAGCGCCTTGAGGTCGCGGCCGATCATCAGGCGGATCATCCGCGCATGGTCGATCTCGCCCTTGTCGAGCGTGCCGGCCAGGTGTCCGTCGCGCAGGCAGACGACGCGGTCGGCACAGGCTGCGACCTCGCCCAGGCGATGGCTGATGTAGACGATGGCGACACCCTGCGCGCGCAGCCCGGCGATGACGGCGAGGAGCCGCTCGGTCTCGGCGATGGTGAGGCTGGAGGTCGGCTCGTCCATGATGATCAGACGCGCCTCGAGCGACAGCGCCTTGGCGATCTCGACCATCTGCCGCTGGGCGATCGAAAGCTCGGCCACCGGCGTGCCCGGTGCGAAATCCAGCTCGAGCCGCTCGAGCAGCGGGCCGACCGCGGCATGGATGCGCCGCCGGTCGATCAGCCGCAACGGACCGCCCCAGCGCGGCTCGCGGCCGATGAAGATGTTGGCGGCGACGTCGAGATTCTCGAAGAGGTTGAGCTCCTGATGCACGAAGGCTATGCCGGCGGCGAGCGACCGGGTTACACTCAGGGCCTCGTGCGCCACGCCGTCGACGACGATCCGCCCGCCATCGGGCGCCACCACACCGCCCAGCACCTTCATCAGGGTCGACTTGCCGGCCCCGTTCTCGCCGATCAGGCCGACCACCTCACCGGCCGACACCTGCAGGTCGACATTCTCGAGCGCCGTCACGCCGGGATAGGTCTTGACGATCCGCTGCAGCTCGAGAAAGGGCACGCCCGGCGCCGACCGGTCCCAAGGGGTCACCTCGGGCATCCGCCGTGGAGCGGCGGGGCGGTCCGGAGACCGCCCCGCACGGCTCGTCCCATGCGCAGCTCAGCCGCCGGCCAGCAGCTTCTGCATCTCGGCGCGGAACTCCTCGACGTTGGAGGAATCGATCACCTTGGTCGGGATGATCATCAGCTCGTTCTCGGGAATGAACGAGGTGTCGCCCTCGATCGCCCTGGCCAGCAGCATCATCGACTGGTAGCCGAACTCGAAGGGCTGCTGCACCACCGTCGCCTCGACGATGCCGTCGGCGATGCCGCGCAGCGTCACCGGATCCTCGTCGAAGCCGATGACCTTGACCTGTCCCTCCTTGCCGGCAGCGCGCACCGCCTCGACGATCTGCGGCGTGTTGTACGACCAGAGACCCACCAGCGCGTCGATGTCGGGATAGGTGGTCAGCGTGTCCTCGACATTGCGCTTGGCTCGGGCGAAGTCGACCTCGTCGGTGCGCACGTCGATGATGTTGATGTCGGTGCCCTCGAGCACGTTCTCGATGCCCTGGACCCGCTCGCGCGCGTTGGCCGCACCCATCGTGCCGACGAACAGCATGATGTCGCCGCCGTCGGGCAGCGCCTTCTTGATGAGCTCGCCCGCCTGCTCACCGGCCGCGACGTTGTCGGTGCCGATATAGAGTACGCGGTCGCTGTCCGGCGCGTCGCTGTCGGTGGTGAACAGCACCGCCTTGGATGCGACCTCGTTGAGTATGTCGTTGGAATTGGCCGGGTCGACCGCGCTGATCGAGACGCCGGCCACGCCCTTGGTCAGGAGATCGTCGAGAATGCGCCGCTGCTCGGCGGCGGTCGCCTCGGAGACGATGTACATCTCGGTGGTGTAGCCGGGCAGCTCCTTCTGGGCCGCTTCCACACCCCGGCGCCCGATGGTCCAGAAATCCGCGGAAGCGTTGGTGACCAGCGCCAGCACCGGTTTGTCCTGTGCCAGGACCGGTGCGGCACCGATGGCGGCGCAGGTCGCGAGCAGAACGCCGGTGAGCGCCAGAAGACGACGTCGAACCATGTGTTTTTCCTCCCTTCGACACGATCGCCCCTGCGGGCGGGAGCCGGATCGTGCGAGGCGCACCGGTGCAGGTCAAACGGTTTTTTCCGGCCGGTGGATCGGCCGCTCGCGGCGGGAGAAACGGGTGGTCCGCCGCTAGTCCGTCACCTTCCAGTCCTCGACGTGCAGCGTCACCGGGGCGAGGTGACCGGTGGGTCGGACGTTCTCGAGCCAGTGCGGCCAGATGTGGGCTTCGGCACGAAAGTAGAGCGGCAGGGCGGGCAGCTCCTCGGCATAGAGCCGCTGCAGATCCGCCCAGAGCTTCTTGCGCGCGTCGCGGTCGAGCTCGATCTCGATGGCGTCGATCAGCCGGTCCATGCGGGCGTCGGCGAAGCCCGTGTAGTTCTGGCCGGACCAGCCGTTGGCGTCGGTCGGGATCTCGTCGCTGCGCAGGGTGCTGCGCGGCACGTTCTCCGGCGCCGATATCCAGGCGAAGAGCGCCATGCCGTCGAACCGGCGCCTGGAGATGGTCTCGCCGAACAGCACGCGGGGCGGCTCGTTCTCGATGCGCACGTCGACACCCGCCTGCTTCCACATGCTCTGCAACACCTGCTGCACGAGCTCGCGGCTGCGGTTGCCGGCGGTGGTCATCAGGGTGAGCTGCAAGGGTCGGCCGGAGGCGTCGTGACGCACGCCGTTCTTCATCGTCGACCAGCCTGCCTCGTCGAACAGGGCCGCGGCGGCGTCCGGATCGAAATCATAGGTCGGCACCTGCGCGTCATAGACCCAGTCCAGGGGGTTGACGCTGGAGTGCGCCACCGGCTGGCGGCCGGCGAACAGCCGATCGCTGAGTGCCTGCCGGTCGATCGACCGGATCAGGGCGCGACGCACCCGGCGGTCGGCGAGGATGGGATTGTCGAGCATCAGGTCGATGTGCTCGTAGATCAGGCCGGATTTGTAGAACACATCGAACCGGTCGCCGAAGCGCTGCTCGAACCCGATCGCCTGATCGAGCGCCAGACCCAGCGCCCCCTCGATCATGTCGACCTCGCCCGAAAGCAGATTGGCCTCGAGCGCCGCACTGTTCTCGATCGCCCGCACGACGATATCCTCGAAGGGCGGCGGTGCACCCCACCAGAGCGGGTTGCGGCGCATGACGAGATGACTGCCGGGCGACGTCTCGGCCACGAGATAGGGTCCGATCCAGAGACCCGGATTGGTCGGGTCGGTCTCGTAGAGCGTGCGGTTGCGATACGTCGCGGGATCGGCCTCGAAGATCGCCCGCTCGAGATGCGCCGGCAGCAGACGGAAATCGTCGATGCTTTCATAGTCGAAGGTGAGCTTGGAGATCGTCAGCACGAAGCGCTTTGCGTCCAGCACCTCGATGGCGGTGATCCGGCGGTACAGCTCGGCATTGCTGACGCCGGTGAGCGGATGGCTGCCGACCTCGTGGGTGAAAAGCACGTCCTCGGTCGTCACCGGCACCCCGTCGCCCCAGACCGCATCGGGATGCAGCTCATAGGTGATCTCGATGTCCCGTGTGCCGTCGGGCTTGTCGAAGACGACGGCGGTGCCTTCCTCGATCGACGGCAGGACCACGCACAGATAGCAGTGCGGCTGCCAATCGGCGCCGTCGCGGGTGATCGGGCGATGGGTGAGCCCGTGGACATAGGCCTTGGCGGCCATCGATTCGATGTTGGGATGCAGCGTGGAGGGATACTGCGTGATGCCGATCACCAGCCGGTCGCGTGCATCGGCCGAAAAGATCGGCACCAGGACCATCGCGATCACCACCGCCCACCGCATCGCCCGCTCCCGAAGACCGTCCTCGGTGCAGACCTAACGCAATCGGGCCGCGCAATGAAGAAGGAGGCGGTGCTACCGTCGCTCTTGTCGTGGATCGGCCCGCGGTTCATAGAATGGTGCGGTCGACAACGAAGCCGCGACGGGCGGCGAAAAGGGAGGAGACGAGACGATGCAGGACGAACGCGCGCTCGAACGGGCCGAGAAGGCCCTTTCGCGCCGGCGGCTGCTGGGCAGTGCCGGCGGCCTCGGTGTTGGTGCGGTGGCCTTGGGGGCCTTGCCCGCACTGGCGCAGGAAGGCCCGGTGGCGCCGCCCAGCACGATCACCTCGCCGCCGCGCGACTTCGGTCCCGGCGGGGCGCCGACCACCTATTTCTGGGATCCGGACGTCATCGCCGTCGATCCCTCCTTCAACGGCCTGGCCCAGCCCAACGCGGCGATCGAGCGCTTGTGGACCGGGGCCCGCTGGGCCGAGGGACCGGCCTGGAACTCGATCGGCAAGTTCCTGATGTTCAGCGACATCCCGGCCAACCGGCAGATGCGCTACATCGACGACGACGGTCGGGTCACAGTGTTCCGCCAGCCTTCATACAATTCCAACGGCAACACCTTCGACTATGAGGGCCGGCAGCTCTCCTGCGAGCACCTGACGCGGCGGGTCGTGCGCTACGAGCTCGACGGCTCGATCTCGCTGATCGCCGACAGCTTCGAGGGCAAGCGGCTCAACTCGCCCAACGACGTGGTGGCGCATCCCGACGGCAGCGTCTGGTTCACCGACCCGCCCTATGGCGGCCAGCTCTACGAAGGCACGCCCGACGCACCGGGCGGTCCCACCAACGCCCGCAGCCTGCTGGACAACAAGGTCGGCCAGCCCCTGGGTGTGAGCGACGCGAAGCGCGAGCTGCCCACCCAGGTCTATCGCTGGGATCCGAGCGGGGAGCTCAAAGCGGTGGTCAAGGACGACGCCGTGCCCGATCCCAACGGGCTCTGCTTCAGCCCGGACCACAAGAAGCTCTACATCGCCAGCACCGGCAAGGGACCGGGCGACACGATCGAAGGCGGCAAGGGCGACATTCACGTGCTCGACGTCGCCGAGGATGGCACCTTGTCGAACCAGAAGCTCTTCACCGACTGCATGGTCGACGGCGTGAAATGCGGGCCGGACGGGGTGCGCTGCGACGTCTACGGTAATGTCTGGGCGGCCAGCAACGCCGGACGGGCGGTCGGCTACAACGGCGTGACGGTGTGGAGCCCCGAAGGCCAGCTTCTGGGCCGCATCCGACTGCCGGAAGTCTGCGGCAACATCACCTTCGGCGGACCCAAGCGCAATCGCCTGTTCATGGTGGCGAGCCAGTCGCTCTATGCCGTCTACACCGCGACCCAGGGTGCCGCACCGGCCTGAGGGCCGCCTCAGCTCTCGAGGTCGAGCAACAGACCCGGTGGAGCGTCGCCGGTGCCGCGCCGGCGCCGGCGGCGTTCCGCCGTCGCCCTCTCGTCGCGAATGCCGCTCGCCGCTTCGGGCGGCGCCGCCGGTGGACCGTAGCCGCGCGGCCCGCGACGGCGCTTGCGCAGCGATGCGACGCGTCCGTCCGGCAGAATGATCGTCACACGTTCCCGGTCGTCCAAGGTCCGGCTTCCAAGGCTGGGGATGTGGCGGCTGGTGATGTGGAAGACCTAGCACGAACTTTCGTTGGTCCGTGGCCCCGCGCTATGACATACACACCCGGCTGTCGTCGCGGCGTTCATCCTGATCGAGCAGGCGACGGGAAAGTACGGCCGGCGATCGAGAGGGACCGGGGGAAGACGATGAAGCGCGAACTGTTCGGCACGGACGGCATCCGTGGCACGGCCAACACCCATCCGATGACCGCCGAGGTGGCTTTGGCCCTGGGTCGCGCGGCGGGCAAGGTGTTTCGCCGCGGCGACCACAGCCACCGGGTGGTCGTGGGCAAGGACACCCGGCTCTCGGGCTACATGATCGAGACCGCGCTGACCGCGGGCTTCTGCTCGTCGGGCATGAACGTGATGCTGGTCGGGCCGATGCCGACGCCGGCCGTGGCCTTCCTCACCCGCTCGCTCAGGGCGGATCTGGGTGTGATGGTGTCGGCGTCGCACAACCCCTTCGCCGACAACGGGATCAAGCTGTTCGGCCCGGACGGATTCAAGCTTTCCGACGAGCTGGAGAGCGAGATCGAGACGCTGATGCTCGGGCTCGACGGCAACGGTCATGCCGAGGCCGACAAGATCGGCCGGGCGACGCGCTACGAAGACGCCCGCGGACGCTACATCGAGAACCTCAAGAGCAGCTTTCCCAAGGGCCTGAGCCTCACCGGCATCAAGCTCGTGGTCGATTGCGCCAACGGCGCCGCCTATGCTCTGGCACCCGATCTCTTCTACGAGCTGGGGGCCGAGGTCGTCGAAATCGGCACCACCCCCGACGGCACGAACATCAATCGCCGCTGCGGCTCGACCTTTCCCGAGGCGCTGCGCTGCAAGGTCATCGAGGAGGGCGCGCATCTGGGCGTGGCGCTCGACGGCGACGCCGACCGGCTGGTGCTGGTGGACGAGAACGGCATGATCGTCGACGGCGATCAGGTGCTGGCGCTGATCGCCACCAGCCTGCAGGAAGAGGGCAGTCTGCGCGGCGGCGCCGTCGCCGCGACGACGATGTCGAACCTCGGCCTCGAAAACTATCTCGACGCGCGCGGCATCACGCTGCACCGGACCAGGGTCGGCGACCGCTACGTCGTCGAGAAGATGCGCGAGCTCGATCTGAACGTCGGCGGCGAGCAGTCGGGTCACATCATCCTCTCCGACTTCGCCACCACCGGCGACGGACTTCTGGCCGCGCTTCAGGTGCTCGTGGTGATGTGCAGGAGCGGCCGACCGCTCTCGGAGCTGGGCCGCTGCTTCGCGCCGGTACCGCAACAGCTCCGCAATCTGAAGGTCGTGCAGCCCGTCGATCTGGACTCGCCCGACATAAGCTGCGTGCTGGAGCAGGAGCGTGGACGGCTGGGCAAACGCGGGCGGCTGGTCGTGCGCCCGTCGGGCACCGAGCCGCTGATCCGCATCATGGTCGAGGCCGACGATGACGGCCTGCTGCGCGAGGTGATGGACACGGTGGCGGACGCCATCGATCGGGCCGCACGCGTGAGTTGATTTTCCTCGGCCGGTTGGTCTAGGTTCGGCGCTCAAACTTCAGGTTGAGCGGCGATGCGGTTTTTCGTTCTTTTCGCGAGCGCGGTCGTGACGACGGGTTGTGTGGCGCAGCGCGGCGCGCCCGATCCGGTGGCCGAGGCACCGGGCACGGACGTGACGGTTCAATGGCCACAGGCTTCCACTTGTCCCGAGACGCTCGCGGCGATCGAGGCGATGGCGGACCGGGGCGCGCTGCCGCCTTCGAGCGAGGGCGCGCCGCTCGCCGTGCTGGCCCACGGTCGTACGCCGGTCGCCTTCGATCCCGACCTGCCGCTCCCTTCGGCGACGGCCGAAGGGAGCGGAGCCTATCGCTGTCTCCTGACCGTGGCGGCGATCACCGATCCTGCGGCCGGTGCCGAGCGGCGCGTGCTGCGCGAGGCGCGTCTGCGCTCCTCCTACCCGACCGGCACCAAGCGGGTGGTCAACCCCCGCTACACGGAGCTGCGGGACAGCTTGCGCGACGAAACACGGGAGGACGGTGCAGGCCGGCGTGCGATCACCACCGGTGATCCCGCGATCGACCTCGTGGGCGTGATCGCCGGCGGCATCCTCGACGGTGCCAGCGCGCTCTGGCGCGACGACGAGAGAGCCGGGATCGAGCGCGAGCTGGCGGAAACCGGGCGTTACGAGGACCAGCCGATCCTCTCGCCCTACGGCTACACGCTCACCGAACTCGAGGCGGTGCGCCGTGCCAGCATCGTGGTGGCGCTGCTCGATCGACGCACCGGTGAGGGCTGGCGCAGGTCGCTGCCGGTCGAGGAACGGCTCGACGTGGCGCTCAGCGACGACCGTCACCCCGACGACCCGACGATCCAGCACACACCGTCCTTCCGGCCGATGACCTCGACCACGCTGGCCGCCTGGGAACGCGGCGCCCCGCAGGTGTCGCTGCGCCGCATCGCCGCCGCCATGCGGGATGCCGCGCGTGCGCCGGCAGCACCCCTCACCCTGGCGGCGGTGATCGACGAGACGCGGAGTGCGGACGCGGCGCCGCGCGCCCTGGTCCGGCGGGATGCGCCCGAAGGGTCGATCGCCGACGTGGCGCCCGCGGCCGGTCTGCCCGCTCGCGATGCCGCAGCTCTCGACCCGAGCACGGATCACCGGGTGCGTCTGGGCGAGGCCGGCCATGCGGTGGGTTTCTTCGTCACGCCGGACGAACTGGTGACGCCGCTCGACGTCCTGCCGCGCTCGAGCCTCGTGGCCCTCACCTATGCGGACGGCGAGGTGATCCACGGCATGGTCGAACGGCGGGATCCCATGCTGGGTCTGGCGCTGGTCTATTCCCCGCGCGAAGGCACGCCGCTGGCACTCGACGAGCGTGCCGCACCGATCCGGCCGACGGCGACGCCGAGCCATGGCGAGCCTCTCATGAGCGAGGCGGGCGTCACCGGCGTCTGGCTCGCCGATCGGCGGATCGTGCCGGCTCGGTCGCTCGCGGGCCTTCTCGGCTCAAGGCAGACGCCAGAATGACAGAGCGGCCGTCAGCCAGCCCAGGATCAGGACCACCCCGCCCACGGGCGTGACGAAGACGAGAAAGCGCGGACCGCCCAGCGCAAAGGCCGCGAGGCTGCCGGAGAACAGCAGGATCCCCGCCAAAAAGAGCAGCGGTGCGCGCGACATCTGCCGGTCGATGGCGAGGCAGGCGAGGATCGCCAGGGCGTGCCACATGGCGTAGCGGACGGCGATGTCCATGGTCGACGCCGCCTCGCCGGTCATCGCGTGCGATGCGAACGCACCGAGCGCCACGGCCGATCCGCCGACGAGCGCCGCCGATACCGCAAACCCGCGCACCTTCATGCGCCTCTCCCGAAGGTCTTCGTCACGCCGACGATCTGCCCGAAAAATCGTGCGGAGTCTGGCCATCGTCGCACGATTCGTGAAATAGACGGCGCGTCGCCCTCATCGACCGGAGTCGCCTCCTTGCCCGCCATCCCCATCGCCGTCGAGGTCTGTCGCGGAGCCCACGTCGAGAGCCGCCACGCCGTGAGTGCGGTCGTGGTGGATGCGTCTGGCACCATTCTGGCGCAGGCCGGCGACATCGGACAGGCCGTCTTTCCGCGCTCGGCAATCAAGCCGTTCCAGGCGATCCCGCTGATCGAGACCGGTGCCGCCGAGCGCTTCGCCGTGAGCCGTGAGGAACTGGCGCTGGCCTGCGCCTCACATGGCGGCGAGCCGATGCACGTGGAGCGCGTCGCGGCGTGGCTGGCGCGTCTGGGCATGGACGACGAGCGGCTCGGCTGCGGCCCGCACCGACCCACCCATCTTCCCAGCGCCGACGCCCTCGTCCGTGCAGGCGAGAGGCCGCGGCGGCTGCACAACAACTGCTCGGGCAAGCACACCGGCATGCTGGCGGTGGCCCTGCACATGAGCGAGGATCCGGACACCTATCTGCAGGTCGATCATCCGGTGCAACGGCGGGTGCGCGCCGTGCTCGACCGCTATACGGGCGACCGGGTCGTCGATCCGCCCGGCACCGACGGCTGCGGCGTGCCGAGTTGGCCGATCCCGCTGCAGGGCCTCGCCCTGGCCGTCGCCCGCTTCGGCGCCGACGAGGCGCCGGCGGCCGTTGCGCTGCGCCGGGCGATGACCGCCCATCCGGAGCTCGTGGCCGGCAGCGGACGCTGCTGCACGGCGGTGATGCGCGCCGCCCCGCACATCCTGGCCAAGACCGGGGCGGAGGGCGTCTTCGTCGCCGCCGTGCCCGAGCGCCGCATCGGCCTCGCGCTCAAGGCCACCGACGGCGCCACACGCGCCGCCGAAGTGACACTTCTGGCCATCTTCGAACGGCTGGGGCTGCTCGACGATCGCGCGCGCGAGGCGCTCGCACCTTTTGCCCGGCCGGTGCTGCGCAACTTCGCCGGGACCGAGGTGGGAGAGGTTCGCCCGGCGGCCGACTGGCTGGCGATGACCGGTCGATGACCGGGCTCGTGGTCGGCGTGGACGAGGTGGGCCGCGGCCCCTTGGCGGGACCGGTGGTGGCGGCCGCCGTAATCCTCGACGTGCCGGTCGACGGGCTGGCCGACAGCAAGACCCTTGCGGCCGCACGACGGCTGATCCTCGACGAGGCGATCCGCCGTGGCAGCCGTGTCGCGGTGGGCGCCGCCTCGGTCGCGGAGATCGACCGGATCAACATCCTCCAGGCGAGCCTGCTGGCGATGCGCCGTGCCGTGCTGCGTCTGGGCATCGAGCCGGATCTCGTTCTGGTGGACGGCAACCGGCCGCCGGCTCTGCCCTGGCCGGTGCGCTGCGTGGTCGGCGGCGACGCGCGCGTGGCGGAGATCGCCGCCGCCTCGATCGTCGCCAAGGTGTTCCGCGACGCCGCCATGCGGCGGCTGGCGCTGCGCCACACCGGCTATGGCTGGGAACGCAATGCCGGCTACGGCACCAGCGAGCACCTGGCGGCGATGCAAGCCCGGGGCGTCACCCGCTTGCACCGCCGCAGCTTCCGCCCGGTGCGCACACTGCTCGAGACGGCCGCCGCGGCCGGTCGCTACACGCCCAGCAGTGCCGCGAAGAACGCGTCGCGCGCCATGAAGCTCTCCGCCGAATCGTTGGCATAGGCGGTCAGGAAGAGGAAGGCGAAGCCGGGCAGGGTCGACATGGCACCCTGCAGCGCATCCACGCCGTAAGCGCGCACCCAGCGCGTGCCGACCTGCTGGTGCTCGACGTCGCGCGAGAGCAGATAGGCCATCGCCTGATGCGGCGAATGGAGATCGGCCGCCTCCTTGAGCTGCAGGATGACACTGGTCAGGATGGCCCCGCAGGTGGTGGCATATTCGAGAACCGCGTATGACCCGCCGTGAGAATGGTTCAACCGGTTGACCACCGCCGTGATCTCTTCGTTGCTCAGCATCTTGCGCGCCTGCTGCCAGACGAAATCGTCGAGCAGCCGGGCACGGTCGGACCAGGGCAGGAACTCCGAGCGGCGCACCAGATCGCGCGACAGATCGAGCGCCAGCCGCCAGCCGTGCGGCAGCTGGTCCTGCAGAAAAGCCTCGTGCTTGTGCGGCAGGTCGATCATCGGCGGCGCGCCGCGTGGGGGCGGCCGTCGCCCGCTTCAGCCGGATTGCGTCGTACCTCGTGGGTTCGGGCGCTCGCGCCCGTCGTGTCGTTCGATGCCATCCTCGCCTCGTCGTCGCTGGGTCACCCGGACGTGTGACCATGTTCTGCCGGGCTCGGGCATTCCCGGATGGAAATCCCCTCGCGCATGTCGTCGACCGATGAGCCTGACCCACTTATACCGACCATCGTTTTCTCTTCAAGGTTGAAATTTGGTGCCCAGCACAACCGACAGACCGTCGCCGATGATCGCCCAGTTCCAGGCGCTCAAGGCCGATCATCCGGACGCCCTGCTGTTCTTCCGCATGGGTGATTTCTACGAATTGTTCTTCGCCGACGCCGAAGCGGCCGCACCGGCACTCGACATCGCGCTGACCCGGCGCGGCAGGCATGCGGGCAAGGACATCGCCATGTGCGGCGTGCCGGTGCACGCCGCCGACAGCTACATGCAGAAGCTCATCCGGCGCGGTTTCAAGGTGGCCGTGTGCGAGCAGATGGAGGACCCGGCCGACGCGAAGAAGCGCAGCGGCAAGACCCTGGTGCGCCGCGACGTGGTGCGGATCGTCACGCCCGGCACGCTGACCGAGGACGCGCTGCTCGAAGCCGGCCGCGCCAACCATCTGGCGGCGCTCGCCGCCGGCGCCTCGGGCGTCGCCGTGGCCTGGGTCGACATTTCAACCGGCGCGTTCTCGAGCGAAGCCACGAGTCGCGGCGACCTGCCTTCGGTGCTGGCGGCGGTGGCGCCGGGCGAGCTGCTGGTGGCGGACAGTATGACCCGTGCGCAGGAATTCACACCCGCTCTGGCCGCGTGGCGTGCGCAGGTGACCCGTCTCGACGACGAGGCGCTCGACAGCCTGCGCGGCGAGCGGCGCCTCAAGGAGCATTTCAAGGTCACCTCGCTCGACGTGTTCGGCGCCTTCGAGCGTGCCGAGATCGCCGCCGCCGGCGCCCTGCTCGATTATCTGGCGCTGACCCAGAAGGGCCTGCTGCCCCGTCTCGATCCGCCGCGCCGCGTCGAGCACGGTGCCTGTCTGCACATCGATCCCGCGAGCCGGCGCAATCTGGAGTTGGTCACGGGGCCGTCCGGCACCCGCAAGGGCTCGCTGCTGGAGGCGATCGACCGCACCATCACCGCCGCCGGCGCCCGTCTCCTGGCCGAGCGCATCGCCGCTCCGCTGGCACGGGCGGCGGCCATTCACGCCAGGCTCGCCGAGGTCGAGGGGTTCGTCACTGACACCGATCGCCGCACCGAGATCCGGCGCGCTCTCCGCCACCTGCCCGATCTCGCCCGGGCGCTCTCGCGCCTGGCCCTGGACCGCGGCGGTCCACGCGATCTGCTGGCGATCGGTCGCGCGCTGAAGACGGCGGAGGCGCTGCGCACGCACCTGCAGGACGGCGTTCCGGCCCTGACCGCGCTGGCCGCGAGGCTGCAGCCACCGCCCGAATTGGCCCGGGGGATCACGGCCACGCTCGACGACCAGCCGCCGGTCCTGGCGCGGGACGGCGGCTTCGTCCGTGCGGGGGTGCATGACGAGCTCGACCGGCTGCGCGAGCTGCGCGATCAGGGACGGCGGCTGATCACCGAACTCGAGGCGCGGCTGAAGCAGGAAACCGACATCGCGTCGTTGAAAATCCGTCACAACTCGATGCTCGGCTATTTCATCGAGGTGACGGCGGCCCACAGCCGGCGCGTGCCCGGGCACTTCGTCCAGCGCCAGAGCATGGCGGGTGCGACCCGCTACAAGACTTCCGAGCTGGACGAGCTGGAAGCGCACATCGCCAGTGCCGCCGAAGAGAGCCTCGATCTCGAGCTGCGCATCTTCGCCACGCTGCGGCAGGCGGTGCTGGACGAGGCGGACGCCGTCGCCGCCACGGCCCGGGCCTGTGCCGAGATCGACTGTGCGAGCGCTCTGGCCGAACTCGCCGCGGAGCAGAACTATGTCGCGCCGGTCATCGGCGAGGACGTGGCACTGACCATCGAGGGTGGCCGTCATCCGGTGGTCGAGCAGGCGCTGGCGAAAAGCCACACGCCCTTCGTCGCCAACGATTGCAGGCTCGAAGAGGACGAGCGCCTGTGGCTGCTGACCGGGCCGAACATGGCCGGCAAGAGCACGTTCTTGAGGCAGAACGCCCTGATCGTCCTCCTGGCGCAGATCGGCAGCTTCGTGCCGGCGGCGCGCGCACGCATCGGTCTGGTCGATCGCCTGTTCAGCCGCGTCGGCGCCGCCGACGACATCGCCCGCGGCCAGTCGACCTTCATGGTCGAAATGGTCGAAACGGCGGCGATCCTCAATCAGGCGACCGAAAGGAGCCTCGTCATCCTCGACGAGATCGGCCGCGGCACCGCCACCTATGACGGCCTGTCGATCGCCTGGGCGGTGGTCGAGCATCTGCACGAGGTGGTCCGCTGCCGCGGCCTCTTCGCCACTCATTATCACGAGCTGACGGCGCTGGCCGCCAAGCTCGACCACTTGGCGCCGCACCACGCGCGCGTCAAGGAATGGAAGGGTGAGGTCGTCTTCCTGCACGAGATCGCCCACGGCTCGGCCGACCGCTCCTACGGTATCCATGTCGCCCGCCTCGCCGGTCTGCCGCCCGTCGTGGTCGAGCGCGCACAGGCGGTCCTGGAGACGCTCGAAGCCGGCGAGGCCCGCGCCGCTCCGGCAAGGCTGGCGGAAGACCTGCCTTTGTTCCGCGCCGTGCTCGAGCGGCGAACGCCCGAGCGGAAGAGATCGCCGCTCGAGGCGATGCTCGACGAGCTCGACCCGGACCGGCTGACGCCGCGCGAGGCGCTCGAGCGGCTCTACGCTCTCAAGCGCGCCTGCGACGAAACGGGCTGACGGGCGCCCGGCAGCTTCCATGGCGCCGACAAAAGGGGTAGTCCTCGAACTCCGCGCGGATCGACGAGCGCGCCGCGCGGCGGCCGGAGGAAACGGATGAAGAGCCTGCAGATCGTCGAGTGGGGCAAACCGCTCGAAGCCCGCGACTATCCCACGCCCGAGCCCAAAGGCACCGAGGTGCTGCTGGAGGTGACCGCTTGTGGTGTCTGCCACAGCGATCTCCACATCTGGCAGGGCTATTTCGACCTGGGCGACGGCGAACGCCTGCGGATCGCCGACCGCGGCATGCAACTGCCCTTCACGCTCGGCCACGAGACCGCCGGGCGGGTGATCGCCAAGGGACCGGACGCGCGCGGTGTCGAGATCGGCGAGAGCCGCGTGGTCTATCCCTGGATCGGCTGCGGTGTCTGCGCCGACTGCAAGCGCGGCGAGGAACTGCTCTGCGTCAAGCCGCGCGTCATCGGCACCTGGGTGAACGGCGGCTACGCCACCCACGTGATCGTGCCGCACGCCCGCTATCTGGTCGACCACGGCGACGTGCCGGTCGAGGTCGCCTGCACCTATGCCTGCTCGGGCATCACCGCCTACAGCGCGCTGAACAGGACCCGCATCACCCGCCACGAACAGACCCTGTTGCTGATCGGTGCCGGGGGGGTGGGCATGAACGGCATCCTGATGGCGAGGGAAGTGCTCGGCTGCAAGGTGATCGTCGCCGACGTCGATCCGGCCAAGCGTAAGGCCGCCATGGACACCGGCGCCTGCGACGCGGTATTCGACAATGGCGAAGAGGGCGCCGCCGAGGCGATCCGGGACTGGTCGCAGGGCGGTGTGGACGCCGCGATCGACTTCGTCGGACGGCCCGTGACCACCCGCTTCGGCATGGCCTGCGCCAGGATCAAGAGCACGCGCATCGTGGTCGTGGGGCTCTATGGCGATTCGATGAAGCTGTCGGTTGCCGCCCTGCCCTTGCGGCTGATGACACTCGAAGGTTCCTATGTCGGCACGCTGGCCGACCTGCACGCAGTGATGCGCCTGGCCAAAGCCGGCAAGCTGCCGCCGATCGCCGTCACCGGCTGTCCGCTACACGACGCCAACGCGGCGATGGAGCGCCTGACCGACGGCAAGGTGACGGGTCGCATCGTCCTGAAGCCCGGGCTCGAGCCGGCCCGACCCGACACCCGACACGAAGAGGCACGAGAGGATCATCGATGAAGGGCATCTACGCCGCCGCCGTCACCCCGGTCGACGAGAAGGGCCGGATCCACATGGAGCGCTACGGCCGCCATGCCCGCTGGCTGCTGCGCCAGGGTTGCCACGGCATCGCCGTCTTCGGCACGACCGGCGAGACCCAGTGCTATTCGGTGGGCGAGCGGCAGGACGCGCTCGAGGCGATGATCGGTGCGGGGCTCGATCCGTCCCGGATGATCCTCGGCATCGGGTGCTGCGCTCGCGCCGACACGGTGGCGCTCGGCCGTCACGCGCTCGAGCACGGCGTGACCCGGCTCCTGATGCTTCCGCCGTTCTTCTACAAGGACACTGCGGACGAGGGGATGGTGCGCGCCTTCGCCGAAGCGATCGAGGGCATCGGCGACGATCGTCTGGCCCTCTATCTCTACCACTTCCCGCGGGTCTCGATGGTGCCGGTGACCAAGGGTGTCATCGCCCGTCTGCTCGATCGCTATCCGGATACGGTCAAAGGTCTCAAGGACAGCAGCGGCGACTGGAACCACACCCGCGACCTGATCGAGACCTTCGACGGTTTCGAGGTCTATTCGGGCGCCGACGACCATCTCCTCGACAATCTGCAGGCCGGGGGCTCGGGAACCATTTCGGCCGCCGCCAATCTCGCCTGCCACGCCAGCCGCAAGGTCTTCGACCTGTGGGAGAAAGGCGATGTCGACGCCGCCCGGGACGAGATGAAGCCGGTGGCGCGGGTGCGGACGATCGTCGGCGAGCGGCCCCTGATACCGGCGATCAAGGAGGTCATCGCGTCCGGGCTCGACGACGGCGAATGGCGCCGGGTGCGGCCGCCGCTGATGCCGCTTTCGCCCGAGGAGGGCGAGGCGTTGCGCGACGAACTAGACGAGGCCGGCTACGTCTATGATCCCGACCTCTATTCCGTCGCCGGTGCCTGAACGATGGCGCAAACCTCCTCCGGCCCCTTCGACCTATCGGGCAAGATCGCCTGCGTAACCGGCGGCAATGGCGGCATCGGTCTGGGCATTGCGCACGGCCTGCGCGAAGCGGGTGCGCGGGTCGTCGTCGTCGGCCGCAACGCCGAGAAGAACGCCGCGGCGGTCGAAGCGCTGGGCGGCGACAGCCTGTCGCTGGTGGTCGACGTGGCCGATCCGAACGCCTGCGCACGGATGGTTCGCGACATCGAAGAGCGTGCGGGCGGCCTCGACATCCTGATCGCCAATGCCGGCATCAACCGCCGCAAGCGGCCCGAGACCTACACCGTCGAGGAATGGCGGCAGGTGATCGCCGTCAATCTCGATGCCGTCTTCTACTGCGCCCATGCCGCGCATCCGGCGCTTCGCCGTCGCGGCGGCGGCAAGATCGTCACCATCGGCTCGATGCTGTCGCTCTTCGGTCTGCCGCTGGCGACGGCTTATGGTGCGAGCAAGGGCGGCGTCGTCCAGTTGAGCAAGGGCCTCGCCGCCGCATGGGCCGCCGACGGCATTCAGGTGAACTGCATCCTGCCCGGCTGGATCGAGACCGACCTCACGAGACAGGGCAAGATCGACATGCCGGGCCTCGACGAGCGCGTGCGCGCCCGCACGCCCGCCGGCCGCTGGGGGGTACCCGCCGATCTGGCCGGAACGGCGGTCTTCCTCTCGAGCGCCGCCTCGGATTTCGTCACCGGCACGGCCATTCCGGTCGACGGCGGCTATTCGGTGCAGGGATGAGCGCTCCCGGCCATACCGACACCTCTTCCCTCACCCAGTTGGGCGGCGGCGATCTGCGCGTGCCACGGTCGCCGGAGGAAGCGACGCTCGAGACGGTGCCGAACCCGCATCCCGGCACGGTCTACCTGGTGCGCTTCACCTGTCCCGAATTCACCTCGCTCTGTCCGGTGACGGGCCAGCCCGACTTCGCACACATCGTGCTCGACTATGTGCCGGGACCGAGGCTCGTCGAGAGCAAGTCGCTCAAGCTCTATCTGGCGGCCTTCCGTAACCACCCGGATTTTCACGAAGCCTGCACGGTCGGGATCGGCAGGCGGCTGACCGATCTGCTCGATCCGATCTGGCTGCGCATCGGCGGCTATTGGTATCCGCGTGGCGGCATGCCGATCGACGTCTTCTGGCAGACCGCGGCCCCGCCCGAGGATCTCTGGCTGCCCGATCAGGGTGTGGCCCCCTATCGCGGACGCGGATAGAGCGGCCCGGCGCTACAGTCCGGCGGTCCGCAGCGCCAGCGCGATCAGCGTCCACAAGGAGAGGCTCATCGCCAGTATGACGAGCCGCGGGCTGGCGCCCATCTCGCTCGGATGCTTGTGCGAACGCTCCGCCGATGCGCGGCTCCGTCGCGGGTCGCGGTCCGGCGCGCAAGCCGCCATTCTCGCCCGCTTTCCTTCGCTCCTCATCACCACCCCGCCCCACACATCCTTATTCACCCTAGATGCGCTTGTGTGGACCTGACGTTACAACCGAGGGGCGATCGGATCAAGAGCGGGAACAGGGAAAACACGTAGAAAATTTCACCTAGACCGATGCGCTCTTGCGCCATCAGATGCATGCGCCGTCACGGCCGGACGCGTTCTTCTCGAAGGGCGACGTAGCTCACCGCGGTCAGGATCACGCTGCCGCCGACGATGGTCGCCAGATCTGGCACCTCGTCGAACAGCCAGAAACCGAAGAAGCTCGCCCAGATCAGCTTGGTGAAATCGATCGGCAGGACCCGGCTCGCGTCGGCTTCGTGAAACGCCTGGGCCAGGAGGAACTGCGTGGCGGTGCCGAGCAGACCGATGGCGACCAGCACCGCCAGCATCCAGGGATCCGGCCAGCGCCAGTCGAACAGCGCGAAGGCGAGCGTGATCGGCGTCAGGAAGCACGAGGCGTAGAAGGTGATCGTCAGGCTGCTGTCGCTGCGGGCCAGGAGCTTGATGACGACGAGCGCCCCGGCCCAGAGCAGGGCAGAGGCGACCAGCAGCCAGGCCGCCGGCGGCACGCCTTCCATGCCCGGCCGCAAGACGATCAGCACCCCGCCGAAACCGCAGGCGATGCCGACCCAGCGCCGCGGCCCGACACGCTCGTGCAGCACCAGCACCGCCAGAAGCGTGGCGAAGAGCGGTGCCGTGAAGCCGAGCGCCGCCACCGTCGCGAGCGGCGTGATCGGAAGAGCGTAGAAAAAGGTCAGCATGGCGCCGGCGTTGAGTACGCCGCGCAGGGCGTGCAGCGGGAAGTGAGCGGTACGAAGGGTCTGCCGCAGCCCGTGGCCCAGCACGCCCGGCAGCATCGCCAGGATGCCGAAGAGATTGCGGAAGAAGGCGATCTCGAAACTGTGCAGTGTTTCCGCGGCCAGCCGGATGAGCACGTTCATCGCCGACGAGGCGAACGCCGATGCGGCCATACAGGCCGCACCGCGCCGGCTGGCCGTCGCCAGCAGGTGCCGGGTGCTCAGAACACCGCCTCGATCAGATACGGTCCGGCCGTCTCAAGGCTGCGCGCCAGAGCGGCATCGAGCTCGCCCGCGGTCGTCACACGCGTTCCGGGCACGCCGAAGCCCCGCGCCAGCGACACCCAGTCCAGAGCCGGCCGGCTCAGATCGGCCAGATCCGTCGCGTTCGAGCCCGGCCGCCGCATGCCGGCGCGCTCGAGCTCGATCTCGAGAATGCGATAGCGCTGGTTGGCGCAGATCACCGTCGTGACGTCGAGGTTCTCGCGCGCATGGCCGTAGAGCGCCTGGACGATGTAGGCGCCGCTGCCGTCGGCTTCGAGCGCGACGACGCGGCGGCCCGGACAGGCGACGCCGGCGCCGAGCGAGAGCGCCGATCCTTCGCCGATCGCCCCGCCGGTGAGCGCGATCTGGGTATGCGGTGCGGCACCCCTCGAATGTTCGTAGAACGCGGCGCTGCTGGAGACGGCCGTGACCACGGCCACGGCGTCCTCCGGCAACCGGGCCGTCGTCACCCGGGCGATGGTGTCGGCGTCGAGTCCGGCCGACGATCCGGCGAAGGCGCCCTCGTCGGGATGCTCGCCCGAATCCGGTGCCGCGCGCTTCGCACCCATCTCCGCCGCCAGCGCCGTCAGCGCCGAAGCGGCGTCCTCCTCCTGGTCGGCCAGCAGCACCACGTCGTCGCGATCCTCGAGATAGCGGCTGGGCTTGTCGTCATAGCCGAAGAACGAGACCGGCAGCCTGGTGCCGGCGACGACGATCGCATCGAACTGGTCGAGCAGAGCCTGCGCCTGCTCGGGAAAGTAGGGCAGACGCCTGAGCGGCGGCCGGCCGCGGCCGGTCTCCAGCCGCGCGAAGCTGACTTCGGCGATCAGGGTCACGCCCAGACGACCCGCAGCCTCGAGGCCGGAGCCGTGCAGGCCGGAGCCGCCGAGCAGCACCGCCGGTGCTTCGGCACCCGCCAGGAGCCGCGCGGCACGGGCCACCGCATCGGTGTCGACGGCGGGATAGCCTCTCGGCCGGACGACCGCCGGTGCCGCATCGCCGGCCGCGGCCGTCTGCACGTCGTGCGGCAGGATCAAGGTCGCGATCGACCCGCGGCCGGACGTCACCGCCGCCAGCGCTTCGGCCATGTCGCGCCCGCAGGCGCCGGCCGAGACGCACCGCCGCGTCCAGCGCGAGACCACCCCGGCCAGCGCCTCGATATCGGCGGCGAGAGGCGGATCGGCCGAGAGATGCCAGCTCGCATGCTCGCCGATGAGATTGACGACCGGCGAGAATGCGCGACGCGCATTGTGGAGATTGGCCAGACCATTGGCCAGGCCCGGACCCAGATGCAGGAGCGTCAGTGCGGGCTTGCCGGCGAGCCGGGCGTAACCGTCGGCCGCACCCGTGCAGACATTTTCGTGCAGCCCCAGCACCGCGCGTACGCCGCCCACACGATCCAGGGCGTGCACCAGTGGCAGTTCCGTCGTTCCCGGATTGGCGAAGCAGACGTCCAGATCGAGCGACCGAGCGGTCTCGATCACCAGTTCGGCACCGGTCGTCATGGCGGCGTTCTCTCCCGCGGGTTCGAGCCCAGTTGGCGTATCGGCCTGCTCTACCACCCTCAGCGCTTCCATACCACCGACCGGAGCGGGTGGTGCGGCCGGGCTCCCGCGAGCCCTGAGGAATTAAGGAGGTGGCAAGGTTTGTAGGCTAGAGTGCGCATCCCGATCCACCGCGGCTGGAGGCGCGATGCAACCGGACAGGCCGACCATCGCGCTCGCCCTGGGCGATCCCAACGGATGCGGCCCGGCGGCGGCACTGCGTCTGGTCGCCGATCCGCTGGTCCGCGACCGCGCCCGCATGGTGCTCGTGGGCGATCGCCACCTCGTCGCCCGGGCCGTGGAATGCAGCGGTGCGATGCTCGATCTGCGCCCGTACGATCCCGCGACATCGGCCGAGCGATCGGTGGTCGAGTTCCACGACGTGCCGACCATCGAGGCTCTTGCGATCGAGCCCGGCCGGCGCACGGCCAGCGGCGACCGCTCGGCCCTGGCGGGCGTGGCCGCGGCCCTTGAGCTGGCCGAGCAGGAACGGGCCGACGCGGTCTTGTTCATGTCGCTGCACGGCGACGCGCCGGACCGGCTCGAGGTGGCGCAAGGCGGGCTGCCGGCCTTCGTCGCCGACCGGCTGGAGGCGGCACCGGTGGCCCGAGCGCTCCGGCCGATCGCCGTCATGCCGATCCTCTGGGTGACGAGCGTGCTCGAGCCCCTGCCACTGGCACAGGTGCCCGAGCGATTGACCGAAGCTGCCGTCGTCAGGGCGCTCGAGGAGTTGCACGCGACGCTCGAGCGGGCCGGCCTGCAACGCCCGCGTATCGCCGTCACGCGGCTCGACGACCTGGTCACCCACGCGCCCTGGCGCTCCCAGGCCGGGATCGAACGGGACGTCGCGACGCCCTGTGCCTCACGAAGCCGCGACGCCGGCGCCGGTCCGGGTGATCGCGCACGGAATGCGGGTCCGCGTGGCCCGAAGGAACGCGGCCGGATCGGGTACGACACGGCGTTCGGGCGCCGCGCGCGAGCCGGGCGGCAGGATGGCGATCCGTTGGATTTCGGCGCGTCACTGCACGGGTCCGTCGATCCGGCGACGGTTTCGATCGACGGCGGAAACCGCTGCGTGATCGCCTCGGCATTGTCTACGGCGCGCGGGCGGGGGATCGACTGCGAAGGGCCCGCACCGGTGGTCGACGTCTTCCGCCGCGCTCTGGCCGAAGGGGTCGATGCGATCCTGACCATGCGAAGCGAGCAGGCGCAGATCGCCACCGCGCTGCTCGGTTTCGATCAGGGCGCCACGCTGCTGGCCGGCGCAGCCTTTCCCATCGTCGGTCCGGCGAACGAACCGCTGCACGCGAACGCCGCGCCTTCGGGCGGGATCGACGACGAGGCGACGCGCACGGCCTTTCATCTCACCCTGGCCATGGCGCGATCCCGAGGTCCCGCCTTTCGCTATCGCGGCGACACCGGCAAGGCCCGCATCCGCTGATCGACGGCGACGCCCACGTCGTTCGCGCTCCTGCAGCGCGGTGCGGGTGCGGCTCGGTGCCGTGGCGTGGATCAGGCGCCCGGCGTGCGCTCGCGGCGAACGAGGAATTCCCAGGCGGCGAGGCCCAGGGTCAGGGCGATCACCAAGCCGAGATCGAAGCGCGGCACCGAGAAGAAGAGAATGCCGAGAAAGCCGCAGAGAACCAGCAGCGCGAGGATAGAGAGAACGCGTTCCATCTTCGTCAGTCCCTCGTCTCAGCTTCGGCGAACGCTTCGAGCCAGCGGGCGGTACGCAGCAGCCGCGCGTCGTCGCCACGGCGGCCGACGAGCTGGACGCCCATCGGCAGGTCGTTCTGCGCGGCGAAGAGCGGCAGGGTCAGAGCCGGCGTGCGCGCCAGGGTCCACAAGCCGTTGAAGACGGGATCGCCGGTCGAATCGAGGCCCGTCGGCGCCACGCCGGGTGCGGCCGGTGTCAGAATGGCGTCGGCGCGGTGGAAGATCGGCTCGAGCGCGGCTTCGAGCAGGGCCGGCCAGTCGAGGGCGGCGATGTAATCGCGGGCGGGCATCGAAGCCCCCTCCTCGATCGCCTCCGCCAGTTCGATCGAGAGCCCGTCGCGGCCCTGCCGGGCATAGCGATGAAAGCACTTGGCCAGTTCGGCGAACTGGATGCGCCGGCGGATCTCGTCGGCCTGTGCGAAAGGCTCGGGCAGGTCGACGGCAAAGCACCGCTCACCCAGCGCCACCGTGAGCTCTTCGAAGGCGGCGTGGGTCTCGCTATCGGCCCGCGCCCAATAGGGGGTCCGCACGAAGGCGAAGACGGGCGGCACCGGCGGTTCGCTCGACGCGGTCTCGAGCAGCCGCGGCGGCGGCGCCGGTACGGTCGCCGGATCCTGCGGATCGTGACCGAAGAGGGCGTCGGCCAGGAGTGCGGCGCCGGCCACGTCCCGGGCGAAGACGCCTATCGTATCCAGTGTCGGCGCCTCGGCGAGCACGCCCCGCCTCGAGATTGCGCCGAAGCTCGGCTTGAAGCCGACGGTGCCGCAGAACGCCGCCGGACGGATCACCGAGCCGGCCGTCTGGGTGCCGATCGCCAGCGGCACCATGCCCGAAGCGACGGCCGCGGCCGAGCCGGAGGACGAGCCGCCCGGCGTACGGTCTTCGTCGTGCGGGTTGGTGGTCTTGCCCGGATGCATGAAGGCCAGTTCGGCGGTCACCGTCTTGCCCATGACGATCGCACCCGCCGCCTTCAGCCGTTCGACCACGGCGGCATCGGCCCTGGGCACCCGGCCGGCATCGAGCGCGGTGCCGTTCTCGGTCGGGATGCCGGCGGTGTCGATCACGTCCTTCACGCCCACGGGCAGGCCGTGCAGGGGGCCGAGTGGCCGGCCGGTGGCCCTGTAGACGTCGCGCGCCCGCGCCTGCTCGAGCGCATGGCCCGCATCGAACCAGGCCCAGGCCCCCACCCTCTCCTCGACCGCCTCGATCCGCGCGCGCCAGGCGCCGATCGCCTCGACGGCCTTCAACCCGCCCGAGGCGATGCGTGCACGCAGTTCGAGGATCTCAGCGGCCATAGATCTGGTCGGGAAGCGAGAAGACGATCTGCGGGAAGATGTAGACGATCGCCATGCTGACGAACACCATGAAGAGGAACGGCATCACGCCGGCGAAGATCTGCGTGAGCTTGACCTCGGGCGGCGCGATGCCCTTGAGATAATAGGCCGACATGGCCATCGGCGGCGTCAGGAACGAGGTCTGCAGATTGAGCGCCACCAGGATGCCGAAGAACAGAGGGTCGATCTCGAACATCGCCAGCAGCGGCAGGAAGATCGGCACGAAGATGATGATGATATAGGACCATTCCAGCGGCCAGCCCAGAAGGAAGATGATCAACTGCGCCAGCAGCAGGAATTGCAGCGGGGTAAGGTCCATGCCGCCGACAAATTCCGAAATA
>JAGREO010000001.1 GCA_020446525.1 Geminicoccaceae bacterium
GCGGTGTGGATGAACTCGACGCAGGCGGCGAGGTCGATCTGTCGCGTGCCCCGATAGTCGCACAGGCGTGCCGCGAGCAGGGTCAGCACCGGGCGGATGCGCTTGCCGCCGGCGGCGACGAGGTGGCGTGCGAGCTCGGGGATCAGCGGCACCTGGCTCTGCATGCGCTCGACGATCAGCGCGTTGACGGCGCTCAGCTCGTCCTCGACCAGCCGGCGTGCCGCGTCGAACGCATTCTGATGCCGCGCGCAATGGGGGTTTTCCAGGCGAACTGCGCTCAAGAGGTGCTCCTCTGCCCGATGGCCGGCGTCGTGCCCGGCTCTCCTTCGAGACGCTTCCTTCCGGTCGGGGTTCCACCCTGCGGGCGAAAACCGGCTCACGCATCTTATGCGAGGCGGCCGAACTTGCTACCACCGTGCCTCGAGGCCGACGACGCGTCCCGGGCCGAACCCTCTTCCTGTCTGGTCACATAATGGTCGAACTACTGCGCAGCAACGATGTCGTGTCGATCTCCTGGACTCGTGCGGTGCTCGCCGAAGCCGGCATCGATGTGCTCGTGCTCGATACGCACACCAGCGCGATCGAAGGCAGCATCGGTGCGGTTCCGAGGCGGCTGATGGTGGCCGAGGACGATCTCGCGCGGGCACGAAGGCTGCTCGATGAGGCGGCGCGCGATCGCGACATCGTGCTTTGAGCCTCGCTTCGACCATGAGCCCTGTCGACGCCGATCCGCCGTTGAGCGTCGACCGGCTGCTCGACGGCCGGGTGGTGCTGCGTCAGGCCCGCCGCGGTTATCGCGTGGCGATCGATACCGTGCTGGTGGCCGCGGCGGTCGAAGCAAGGGCGGGCGAGAGCGTGCTCGACATGGGTGCCGGCACCGGCGGTGTGGGTCTTTGTGTCGCTGCCCGTCTCGGCCCGGTGCGGCTGACGGCGATCGAGCGGCACCCGCCGCATGCGGCACTCCTGCGTGCGAACCTCGCCATGCTGGAAGCCGAGGTGGTCGAGGCGGACGTCACGTCGGATGCGCTCGACGGCCGCCGCTTCGCCCATATCGTCACCAACCCGCCCTTCGACCGGCCGGATCGGCAGCGGCCTTCGCCCGATCTCTCGTCGGCGGCGGCATCGCAGGAGAGCGTGCCGCTGGCCGTCTGGATCGCCCGGGCGGCCCGGCTGCTGGCACCGGGCGGGAGCCTCTCGGTGATCCATCGGGCCGACCGCCTCGAAGAGCTGTTGCGGGCCCTGCCGGCACACATCGGCGGCCTGCTGGTGGTGCCCGTGCGCGCACGCGCCTTCTCGCCTCTGGCGCATCGGGTGCTGGTTCGCGGACGACACGGAAGCCGCGCGCCGTTGCGGCTGCATCGCGGGCTGGTGATGCACGAGGAAGACGGCCGTCCGACCCCGGTCGCCGACGCACTGCTGCGCGAGGCCGCCGGTCTCGACGAGGTTCTGGAGCTCTGATGAAACGTCTCTCGCCCCTCCTGGCCCGACTTCGCGCGATGCTCCCGGCCGGCCGCCCGCTGGTGCCGGTGCTGCGGCTGCACGGTGCCATCGGTGCGGTGCCCCTGCGCGGCGGCGGGCTCAGCCTGCAGGCGCTCGAGCAGGCGATCGGCCGGGCTTTCGCGATCAAGAAGGCGCCGGCGGTGGCGCTGGTGATCAACAGTCCGGGCGGTTCGCCGGTGCAGTCCTCGCTGATCGCCGCGCGCATCCGGCAACTGGCGGACGAAAAGGAAAAGCCGGTGCTGGCCTTCGTCGAGGACGTGGCCGCCTCCGGTGGCTACTGGCTGGCGCTGGCGGCCGACGAGATCATCGTCGACCGCAGCTCGATCATCGGCTCGATCGGCGTGGTGAGCGCCGGTTTCGGCTTTACCGAGGCCATCCACAAGCTCGGCATCGAACGCCGTGTTCACACCTCAGGGCCCAAGAAGGCGCTGCTCGACCCGTTTCGTCCGGAGAACGAGCAGGATCTGCTGCTGCTTCAGGAAGTGCAGGGCGACATCTTCGCGGCGTTCAAGGACGAGGTGCGCCGGCGCCGCGGCTCGAAGCTGGAGGGCGACGATGAGGAGCTGTTCTCCGGGCGCATCTGGACCGGCGAGCGGGCGCTCGAGCGCGGCCTTGTCGACGGCATCGGTGACATTCGCTCGGTCTTGCGCGCCCGCTTCGGCCCCCGGGTGCGCATGGCGCAGGTCAACCGGCAGCGCTCCTGGCTGCAGCGCCGGTTGCGTTTCGCCGGCACCGAGACGATGGCGGGCGAGCTTCTGGCCGCGCTCGAACAACGTCTCCTCTTCAATCGTTTCGGCCTGTAAGGCGACGCGATGCTCGGTCTCTCGCTCTCCAAGCTGATCTTCACGGTGCTGATCATCGTCGCCATCTGGCGCGGCTTCAAGCTGTTCGAGAGCTTCAAGAAGCGTCTCGCCGACGAGCAGGAGAAGCCACCGGCCGAGCCTCGGGTGCGCGCGAAGGCGAAAGCGGAGCCGGTCCGGCCCACCGGGCGTACGGTCGATCTGGTGAAATGCGTCAAATGCGGCGCCTACGTGCCCAACGGCACTATCTGTCCCAGCGTCGAGGAATGCACGCACCGTCGTTCTTCGTGAACGCGTACGGACCGACGGTCGCCCCCTGATCGATGGTCGCATCGGAGGGCGGTTGCTTGACCCGCTCCGCGGCGCTCACTAGCTTGCCGCAGCGCAACATGGAGGGTCCGCGGGGCGTGGCGTCACCGAGCTTTCAAGAACTGATCCTGCGGCTGCAAACCTATTGGGCCGGCCAGGGCTGCGTGTTGCTGCAACCCTACGACATGCGGGTGGGGGCAGGGACGTTCCACCCGGCGACGACTTTGCGCGCGCTCGGTCCCGAGCCGTGGAACGCCGCCTATGTCCAGCCCTCGCGGCGGCCGACGGACGGGCGTTACGGGCTCAACCCCAACCGCCTGCAGCACTATTACCAGTTCCAGGTGATCATGAAGCCGTCGCCGCCGGATTTCCAGGACGTCTACCTTGAGAGCCTGTACGCCTTGGGTATCGATCCGAAGCTGCACGATCTGCGCTTCGTCGAGGACGACTGGG
>JAGREO010000144.1 GCA_020446525.1 Geminicoccaceae bacterium
GCGCGTCCCGCTCCAATGGGCCGGAGTCCAGCATAATCTCGGCAACGCGCTCCGGACACTGGGCGAGCGTGAGAGCGACACGGTGCGGCTGGAGGAGGCCGTCATCGCCTTTGGCAACGCCTTGAAAGAACGGACCCGCGAGCGCGTCCCGCTCCACTGGGCCGCGACCCAGAACAATCTCGGCAAGGCACTTGCGACACTGGGCGAGCGGCGAGGTGACCGGGCGCTGTTGGCAGAGGCGCTCGAAGCAGTCCGGAACGCGCGCGAAATCTTCGTCGAGGAGGCGGGCCAAACGCATCTCGAGGACGAGTTCGAGCAAATGCTCGATGCCATCGAAGCCGCCTTGCGGCGCGTCGGCGGCTGAGCGTTTCGGCCTTCGGCAAATTCAGGCTGCACTGGGCGCCATCCCGCCTGGCGAGGTTCGTTTGACGACGAACCGTTCAGGTCGGTCACGTGCGGGTTCGTACGAGCCGCTCTTCCCAGTCGCGTCCGCCGTAGAACAGGCGGAGGATCACGACGCTGTCGTCGGTCACGGTGAATGCCACGGTGATGCGGCGCTCGAAACCGACGGTGCGGAGACCGGGACGCACGTCGTCGCGGGCCTGACCGCGCTTCGAGCCGAAGGCGAGGTTACGGCAGTAGCTTTCCAGGCGGGTGAGATATCCGGCTGCGATTTCCGGACCGGCTTTCCGGGCGATCCAGTCGACGAGACGTTCGATATCGTCCAGGGCTTCGGGAGAGAAGGTGACGGCGAGTGCCTTCACTCCTGCGCCTTCGGCCTCTTTGCATGGCGGGCGCGGAGGCGGTCGAAGACGGTGTCGATCGGCAGGGATCGGGCGGGTTCGTCCCGCGTGGCGTCGTAGACCGGTGCCACCTCCTCCCGCAGCCAGTGCTCGACGGCGGCGTCACGCTCCTCCAGGGCGCGCAGCCCCGCCCGGACCACCTCGCTCGCGGACGCGTAGGCGCCGGAGGCGACCAGCCGGTCGATGAAGGCAGCCTGCTCCTCGGGCAGGTGCACCGACCGCTCTTCGATGCCGGCCATTGCGATCTCCTCTCACCGTCCAAGAAGCAAGATAGGGCTTGGCATGAACGTTTCATACCGCCACTCGAGGCGTCGTGACAGACGGTGCGTCGCTCGCACTCTCCTGCTCGGTTCCGGCAGAACGACTGGTGTCACGGGCGGCCAAGTTCGTCCGGCCGACCATGTCGCGAAAACGATCTGATGCCAAAGAGATCGCCTCTCAGGTTTCTTGGCTATGGCGTTCGGCAGTCCTCGATCGGACTCGACGCGGCCGACGGCAAACAACTACACTGTCGAGGTTGCGACTTTGGTGGTGGAAATTCGCACATGAGCGACGACACGAGCCTGACGGTGCCGTTGTCGCGCGAGATCGAGGACGGTCTCGACGCGTTGGCCGAGCGCGCGCAGCGCACGAAGGCTTCGCTCGCCGGTGAGGCGATCGCCGATTTCGTGGCGCGGGAACTGGCGGTGGTCGAGGCCATCGAGCGCGGGCTCGAGGATGTTCATGCCGGACGGACGGTGCCGCACGAGCAGGCCATGAAGACCATTCGAGCCGTCATCGAGCGGAGGTCGAAGGTTCCATTCGTGCCGTGAGACGCATCGTCTGGGCCGCGGACGCGCTCGACGAACTGGCGGATATCATCGACTACATCGCACGAGACGATCCCCGGGCCGCGGCGCGGGTCGCCGACCGGATCGAGGATGCCGTCGCCAGGCTCGCTTCGATGCCGACGGGACGGCCCGGCCGAGTCGCCGGCACGTTCGAGAAAGTGCTTCCCGGCCTGCCCTACATCATCGCCTACGCGCTGCGGTCGGAGCCGTCCGAGGACGAAATCGTGGCGGTGCTTCGCGTCATCCATGGAGCGCGCAACTGGCATGGAGCGCGCAACTGGCCGTCGGGCCAATGGCCGTCATAGCCCCCTGACCCTCGGGCCCTTCACCCCTTGGGAAAATCCAGCCCCATCTCGCGGTAGCGCTCGCGGTCTTCGGTCCAGTCTTCGCGGACCTTGACGAAGAGGAAGAGGTGGACGCGCATGTCGAGGAGGGCTTCGAGCTCGTGGCGGGCCTTTTCGCCGATCTCCTTGATGCGGCTGCCGCGCTTGCCGAGCACGATCGCTTTTTGGGTGTCGCGCTGGACGTAGATGGTCTGGTCGATGCGCACCTCGCCGCCGTCGGGCGCTTCGGCCCAGCCTTCGGTCTCGACGGTGGCGGCGTAGGGCAGTTCCTGGTGGAGCTGGTGGTAGAGCTGCTCGCGGGTGATCTCGGCCGCCATGGCGCGGTTGGAGAGATCGGAGAGCTGGTCCTCGGGGAAGAGCCACGGTCCCTCCGGCATCGCCGCGACGACGGCGTCCATCAGCTCGGCGCAGCCGTCGCCCGAGAGCGCCGAGATCATGAAGGTGGCGTCGAAGGCGGCCTTCCGGTTGAGCTCGGCCACCAGCGGCAACAGCTTCGTGCGTTTGATCAGGTCGACCTTGTTGACGACCAGGAGGCAGCGCTTGCGGGTGCGCGCCAGGCCGTCCAGGATCAGATGCTCCTCGCGGCGGATGCCGCGGGCGGCGTCGATCAGGAGGCAGACGAGATCGGCGTCGGCGGCGCCCGACCAGGCGGCATCGACCATGGCGCGGTCCAGCCGGCGTCTGGGGGCGAAGATGCCCGGCGTGTCGACGAACATGATCTGGGTCGATGCCACGATCGAGATGCCGATGATCCGCCGCCGCGTGGTCTGGACCTTGGGGCTGACGATCGAGACCTTGGTGCCGACGAGCTGGTTCAGCAGCGTCGACTTGCCGACATTGGGGGCACCGAGCAGGGCGACGAAGCCGGCGCGTCTCGCCTCTGCGGGATTCGCCTTTTCGCCGGCCGGATCGGCGGGGCTGGCCCTCATCGGCCGACCACCTTTTGCAGCATGGCTTCGGCCGCTGCCTTCTCCGCGGCGCGTTTGGAGCCTCCGGTGCCCGAGGTCTCGCCCAGTGTCGCCAGTGTCACCGTCGCTTCGAAGGAGGGGGCGTGGTCGGGGCCGCCCACGGCCGATGCGGCGTAGCGGGGCAGGCCGATGCCCTGGGCCTGCGCCCATTCCTGCAACGCCATCTTCGGATCGCGCGGCGCCGGTTGCGCGGACGAGGCGCGCTCGCTCCAGTGCCGCAGAACGAAGTTCCGGGCCGGTTCGAGGCCGCCGTCGAGATAGAGGGCACCGATCAGCGCTTCGAGCGCGTCGGCCAGAATGTTCGGCTTGTCGCGGCCGCCGCCTTCATGCTCGCCGCGGGCCAGCGTCAAATGGGCGCCAATGCCGAGCGTTTCGGCCACTTCGGCCAGCGTCGTCATGCGCACCAGGGCTTCGAGGCGGCGCGAGAGATCGCCCTCGGGCTCCTGCGGGTGGAGGTGGAGGAGCCGTTCGGCGACGACGAGGCCGAGCACGCGATCCCCTAAGAACTCCAGCCGTTCGTTGGAGCGTCGCCGTCGGCGGCCCGCGACGACCGCGCTCGAATGGGTGAGGGCTTCACGCAGCAGGCCGGGATCGCCGAAGCGGTGATCGAGGATCGCTTCGACCGCCCGCAGCCGCGCCTCGTCGCCGCTTGTCGCGCGTTCGGATGACGGGGCTTCGGGATTGGGGGACACGTTCAGTGGATGGGGCGGAACAGCCTGTCGTAGCGGATCGCCCAGGGCCATTTCCAGGGCTCCCAGATGCGCGCCGAGCCGTTGACGGAGAAGAGCAGGAAGTCGGCCCGGCCGATCAGGTTCTCGAGCGGCACGAAACTGACCTGATCGGTGCGGCTGTCGAGCGAATTGTCGCGATTGTCGCCCATGGCGAAGACGTGCCCCTCGGGCACCTCGAAGACCTTCGTGTTGTCGAGGGCGCCCAGCGAGGTGAGGTCGAGGATCTGGTGGTCGACGCCGTTGGGCAGGGTCTCGAGGTAGAGCGGTTCCTCGACCAGCCGGCCGCGCTCGTCGTCGAGGAAATTGCCGAGGCGGCGCACCTCGACCGGTGTGCCGTTGATGTTGAGGATGCCGTCGATCATCTGCAGCCGGTCGCCGGGCAGGCCGACGATGCGCTTGATGTAGTCGGTCTTGTTGTCGGACGGCAGCTTGAAGACCGCCACGTCGCCGCGCTCGGGCAGATCACCGAAGATGCGGCCCTCGAACAGCGGAATGCTCAAGGGCAGAGAGTATTTGCTGTATCCATAGGAAAATTTCGACACGAAGAGATAATCGCCGACCAGCAGCGTCGGCTTCATCGAGCCGGACGGGATATTGAACGGTTCGTAGGCGAAGGTACGGACGAAGAGTGCAATGGCGATGGCGTAGACCAGCGTGCGCAGCGTCTCCTTGAAGCTGCTCGATCGGCTTTCCGTCATGACCGCCTGTTTCTGCATGTGATGCCCAGACCCGCAATAAATATATCGAAACAGCACACAGCCACGGGCAAAGTCTCGGTGACGTCGACACCCGACGGAGGGAGAAGCCGCGCGCCCGAGCGGTCCGCCTGCCCGGCACGACTCGTGGAACGAATGCAGCCTACCCGAGGCGCGGGGAAGGGTAAAGCACTGGTGCACCAGCACGAGGGCGTTCGATCCTAATCGTGGCGGCCGGTGTCCGCGGGCAACGCCTGGATCAGCACCATGGCCTGCGCCAGGGGCGGCTCGTCGGTCAGGGTCAGCTCGATCGAGGCGCGGTGACCGGGCGGGATCAGACGGGCGAGGCGTTGCGCCGCGCCGCCGGTCAGCTGCAGCGTCGGCTTGCCGCCCGGCAGGTTGACCACGCCGATGTCGCGCCAGAAGACGCCGCGGCTCAGGCCGGTGCCGAGCGCCTTGGCGCAGGCTTCCTTGGCAGCGTAGCGCTTGGCGTAGGTTTCGGCCCGGGCGAGGCGGCGCTCGGCCTTGGCCCGTTCGACGTCGGTGAAGCAGCGATGGGTGAAACGATCGCCGAAGCGGTCCAGCACGCGCGCGATGCGCCGGATGTCGATCAGATCGCTGCCCAGGCCGACGATCATCGCCGGCCGATCGTCCGCCGCGTGCTCAAGGCGTGCTCGCGCCGGCACGGGCATCGTCCATCGCCGCGCGCATGCGGCCGATCGAGGCTGCGAAGCCGACGAAGATCGCCTCGCCGATGAGGAAGTGGCCGATGTTCAGTTCGGCGATCGCGGGCATGGCGGCGATCGGTCCGACGGTCGCATAGTCGAGCCCGTGGCCGGCGTGGCATTCGAGGCCGAGCTCGACGCAGCGCTCGGCCGCGGCGCGGATGCGCGCAAGCTCGGTCTCCCGCGCGGTTCCCGTTTTTTCGCAATAGGTTCCGGTGTGCAGTTCCACCACCGGAGCACCGAGGCGGGCCGCCGCTTCGAGCTGGCGCGGATCGGGGTCGACGAAGAGCGAGACGCGGATGCCCGCATCGGCCAGCCGTTCGGTTACGGTCTTCAGCAGGCTCTCGGCGCGCACCACGTCGAGGCCGTGCTCCGTCGTGCGTTCCTCGCGCCGTTCGGGGACGAGACAGCAGGCGTGCGGCCGCACCCGCCGGGCGATCGCGACCATTTCCTCGGTGGCGGCCATCTCGAAATTCAGCGGCAGGCCGCATTCGTCCTTGATCCGCTCGATGTCCCGGTCGCGGATGTGCCGCCGATCCTCGCGCAGATGCGCCGTGACGCCGTCGCCGCCGGCTTCGGCCACCAGCGACGCCGCGCGCACGGGGCAGGGGTGGTCGCCGCCGCGCGCGTTGCGCACCGTCGCCACGTGATCGACGTTGATACCCAGGCGCAGCTTGCCCATGCCGTCCGTCCGCTGATGGTCCCGTCCGTCTGGTGCCACGCCCGCGCCCGGCACTCAAGTTCCGTCGTGGCGGCCGGGGGCCGAGCGGACCGGTCGGCCGGATCAGGACCGGGGGGAACCGCGGCGGCGCAGGGCGATGGCTTCGGCGACGTGCACCTTGGCGATGCCGTCCCTGCCGTCGAGATCGGCCAGGGTACGCGCCACCTTGAGCACCCGGTGGTAGCCGCGTGCGGAGAGGCGGAGATGGTCGATGGCGCGGCGCAGCAGGGTGCCGGCCGCCGCATCGAGCGGGCAGACCTGGTCGAGCAACTGGCCCTCGATCACCGCGTTGATCGCGATGTCCGGGCGGCCGAGCTCGGCATAGCGCATCGCCTGCACCTCGCGCGCAGCGGCGACCCGGGCCGCCACCTGCGCCGAGCCTTCCCCCGGGACCGGCAGGCTCAGATCCTGCGGCGAGACCGCCTGCACGTCGACGTGCAGGTCGATGCGATCGAACAGCGGGCCGCTGATCCGCTTGAGATAGTCCCCGCCGCATTTGGGTGCGCGGGCGCAGGCCAATGCGGGATCGTCCATGTGTCCGCAGCGGCAGGGGTTCATCGCCGCGACGAGTTGCACCCGGGCCGGATAGGTGACGTGATGGTTGGCCCGGGCGATCGTGACGGTGCCCGTTTCGAGAGGCTGGCGCAGCGCTTCGAGGACGTTGCGCGAGAACTCCGGCAGCTCGTCGAGGAACAGCACGCCGTTGTGCGCCAGCGACACCTCGCCGGGACGCGCATGGGTGCCGCCGCCGACCATCGCCGCCATGGAGGCCGCATGGTGCGGGTTGCGGAACGGCCGGCGGCGGCTGAGCATGCCGTCCTTGAGCTTGCCGCCGACGCTGCGGATCAGTCCCACCTCGAGCATTTCGGGCGCGCTGAGCGGCGGCAGGATGCTCTCGAGCCGGGCCGCCAGCATCGATTTGCCCGAGCCGGGCGGGCCGATCATGGCCAGATTGTGACCGCCCGCCGCGGCGACTTCGAGCGCCCGCTTGGCGCTCTCCTGTCCCTTGACGTCGCGCAGGTCGAGCGCGGCCGTCTCCTCGAGCGGCAGCCGCGGCTCGGGGACGGGCAGGATCGTGTCGCCGCGGAGATGGGCGATCAGGTGCATCAGGTCGCCCGCGGCGGTGATCCGCACGATGTCGCCGAGCCAGGCCGCCTCGGTGCCGCAGGCGGCCGGGCAGATCAGATCGAGATCGTGCGTCGAGGCGGCGATGGCGGCGGCCAGCACGCCGTTGACCGGGCGGATCGACGCGTCGAGGCCGAGCTCGCCCAGGACGAGCCGGTCGTCGAGCGCTTCGGTCGGCACGATGCCCATGACGGCCAGCAGCCCGAGCGCGATCGGCAGATCGTAATGGCTGCCCTCCTTGGCCAGATCGCCCGGCGCCAGATTGACCGTGATGCGGCGCGGCGGCAGGGCGAGGTTGATCATCGAGAGCGCGGCCCGCACCCGCTCCCGGCTCTCCGCCACCGCCTTGTCCGGCAGGCCGACGATGGTGAAAGCGGGCAGGCCCGAGCTCAACTGCACCTCGACGTCGACCAGCGCCGGCTCGAGGCCGACCAGCGCCAGCGTCCGTGACCGCGCCGTGGTCATCGCCGGCGCCACCGTCCGCACCATCGTCAAAGGCTCACTCCACGAGATCAATCGTGGATCGCCTTATGGTTGAAAATTCCGGGCAGCTCAACCTTGTTCGCGCGGGCCCCGTTCGAGGCCGCGGGAGCCCGGCTTGACGGCGGGGATGGCGGCGAGCTCGGGCGGCACGGCGTCGGGCGCATAGGTCGGCAGCTCGACCTCGGCCAGCGACACCAGCGGCATGTCGAGGCCGGCGCGGCCGTTGCTCCGATCGATCAGGCAGGCGGCCGCCACCACCTTGCCGCCGTACGCCCGGCAGAGGTCGGCGCATTCGCGGGCGGAGAGGCCTGTCGTGACCACGTCCTCGGCGACGACGATCCTCGCACCATCGGGGATGTCGAAGCCGCGGCGCAGGGTGAACCGGCCCTCGACCCGCTCGGCGAAGATCGACGGGCGACCGAGCTGGCGGGCGAGCTCGTAGCCCACGACCACGCCGCCCATCGCCGGTGCCACCACCAGGTCCACGGCATAGGGCCGAAGACGCACGGCCAGCGCGCCCACCAGCCGTTCGCCGCGCCTGGGGTCCATCATCACCCGGGCGCACTGCATGTAGACCGGGCTGTGGCGTCCGCTGGTGAGAACGAAATGGCCTTCGAGCAATGCGCCTGCGGCACGAAACTCGGCGAGCACGGCTTCGAGCGGCATTTCGATCATCGGATGTCCATCAGAGACGCTCGATCAAGACTGGGTTCGTTCCACCGACACGACGATGCTGCTCGAGCGCAGCGCGGCCTGGGTGCGCAGGAGCTGGTCGAGATGCGCGACCTCGACGTCGAGCAGCATCTCGTAGATGTCCCCGGCACGCCGGCCGATCCGCACGTCGGAAATGTTGGCATATTCCTTGCCGATGATGGTGGTGACGGTGCCGAGCGCGCCGGGCTTGTTCTGCACCATCACCGAAAGGCGGGCCGTGGCATGGCTCTCCGGCGGCCGCTCGCCCCAGGCGACGTCGATCAGGCGCACGTCGTTGGCGGCCATGCGCCGGACGTTCCAGCACTCCGAGCGGTGCACGCTGACCGGCCGGCCGGTGCGCACGATGCCGACGATCGGATCGCCCGGCACCGGATGACAGCAGCCGGCGAACTGGAAGGCGACGCCTTCGGGCAGCCCGTCGAGCACCGAGGGCGCCGCGTCGGCCGCCGGGCTGCGTGCCCGGCGCAGCGGTACGACCTTGTCGGCCGGTGCGGCCTCGCCCGTCTCCTCGCCACTCCTGACCGCCGTCCGCGGGAGGAGCCGCTCGGTGACGATGCGCGCGGCCAGATGGCCTTCGCCGACCGCCACGAGCAGGTCTTCGACCGAGCGCTGTTTGAGCTCGCCTGCGGCCGTCTCCAGCACCTTCTCGCTCAGTCGTATGCCGCTGCCCTTGAGGCTCTTGTGCAGCATGTCCCGGCCGCGGGCGACCAGATCCTGGCGCTGCCGGCCGCGCAGATAGCGCCGGATCCGGGCCCGGGCCTTGCCGGTGACGACGAAGCGCTCCCAGGCGGCCGAGGGCCAGGCGTTGCGCGAGGTGATGATCTCGACCTGATCGCCGTTGCGCAGCTCGTGGCGCAACTGAACCATGCGCCCGTCGACCCGTGCCCCGATGCAGTGGTCGCCGACCTCGGAGTGCACCGCATAGGCGAAGTCGATGGGCGTGGCACCGCGCGGCAGGGAATGCAGATCGCCGCGCGGAGTGAAGCAGAAGACCTGGTCGGAGAACATCTCGAGCTTGGTGTGCTCGAGGAAGTCCTCCGGGCCCGAGGTCTGCTCGAGGATGTCGAGCAGACCTCGGATCCAGCGATAGCGCTTGCCGTCGGTGACCGCGTGGTCCTGTTTGTAGGCCCAGTGCGCGGCGACTCCCAGTTGCGCCACCTCGTGCATCGAGCGCGTGCGGATCTGCACCTCGATCTTGCGCTGCTCCGGCCCGATGATGGTCGTGTGCAGCGATTTGTAGCCGTTGGGCTTGGGGGTGCTGATGAAGTCCTTGAAGCGCCCGGGCAGCATGGCGTGTCCGGCGTGGATGGTACCGAGCGCCGCGTAACATTCACCCACCGTGTCGACCAGGATGCGAAACGCCATGATGTCGGCGAGCTGCTCGAAGCTGATGTTCTTCCTCTGCATCTTGCGCCAGATCGACAGCCGCGACTTCTCCCGCCCGGCGATGTCGGCCTCGATGCCCTCGGCCGCGAGCGTGGCGCGCAGCACGTCGACGATGCGCTGGATGACGCCGGTATCGTCGCGGCGGAGCTGCTGCAGCCGGTGGGTGATGCTGGCCGCCGCGTCCGGATGCAGCTCGGCGAAGGCCAGATCCTCGAGCTCGGCCTTGAGGTCGTCCATGCCGATGCGGGCGGCCAGCGGCGCGTAGATCTCCATGGTCTCGGTGGCGATGCGCCGGCGCTTCTCGGCCTTGGGCAGGAAGTGCAGCGTGCGCATGTTGTGCAGNNGCGAGCTTGACCAGCAGCACGCGGATGTCCTCGGACATCGCCAGCAGCAGCTTGCGGAAGTTCTCGGCCTGGGCGTGCTGGGCGGACTGCAGCTTGATCTTGGCGAGCTTGGTGACGCCGTCGACCAGACGTGCCACCACCGGCCCGAACTGGCGCTCGATCTCGGCCAGCTCGACGCCGGTGTCCTCGACCGTGTCGTGCAGCAGGCCGGTGGCGATCGAGGCGGCATCGAGCTTCAGCCCGGCCAGGATGCCGGCGACCTCGACCGGATGGTGAAAATAGGGGTCGCCCGAGATGCGTTTCTGGCTGCCGTGCGCCTTCATGGCGAAGACGTAGGCGCGATTGAGCAGGTCCTCGTCGGCGCCCGGATCGTAGGCCTTGACCCGCTCGACCAGCTCGTACTGGCGCATGACCCGGCGTCGCGGTGGCGGCGCGATCTCGGCCGCCGGCGCTACGGCCGCGGCGACCGTTTTTTCGGGCGCTTGCCCGGGCGGCTTTTCCGGCGGCCGTTCGGGTGTCGTGACGAGCGGAAGAGGCGCGGCCGGGGTGACCGCCGCCTCGGAGGTGCCCTGGCCGTGGATCAGTTCGACCGGTGACATGCGTTCCCGCCGCGTGCCGTATCGATCACCGCCCGGCGGCCCGCGTCGACGAGGCCCGGACCGCCGGCTATAGAGAAGCTGGGCTCGCCGCTCAGTCCTCATCCTCCATGACGTCGTCGTCGCCGAAGTTCATGCCCTCGGGCAGCTCGTCGTCGCCGGTCGCCGATTCGAGCGGACGCGAGGGCATCAGCGCCTCGAGCTCCTGAGCCAGATCGTCGGGCTCGTCGGGCGCGTCCACGTGCCGGCGCAGCCCGTGGATCATCTCGTAGCGCAGGTGATCGAGATCGATCGTCGAATCGGCGATCTCGCGCAACGCCACCACCGGGTTCTTGTCGTTGTCGCGGTCGAGCGACAGGGGGGCGCCGGCGGAGACGTCTCTGGCGCGCTGGGCCGCGAGCATGACCAGCTCGAAGCGACTCGGCACCTTCTCGACGCAATCCTCGACGGTGATCCGTGCCAAGGGCCTTCTCCAGAAGTTGAAGCGGTTCGGGGCTGCGGCAGGAATATCCGATTGTTGCGCTGCACGCAAACGGGGAGTAGCAATGGACGCTCGCACCGATGCCGGCTATATCCCCAAGGGCGATAGGGCGGCGGGCGATCTGCGGTATTCCCTGTTCTGGTTCGTATTGAATTCGATGCGTCGAGCGCCCGCCGGACGACGGCGCGCAGCCGGCGCGCCCAACGATAAGGAGAAACACATATGTCTCGCGTTCCGGCACTCAAGCATCTGCGGTCGGACGAGAGGGTCGCCCTCTTCATCGACGGCGCCAATCTCTACCAGGCGGCGCGTGCGCTCGAATTCGACATCGACTACAAGCGGCTGCTGGAGGTTTTTTCCGCCGATGCACGGCTGATCCGTGCCTACTATTACACGGCGCTTATGGACGACCAGGAATATTCGCCGATCAGGCCGCTGGTCGACTGGCTCGACTATAACGGCTTCACCATGGTGACCAAGCCGCTCAAGGAGTTCACCCAGGCCTCCACCGGCCGGCGCAAATACAAGGGCAACATGGACGTCGAGATCGCCGTCCAGGCGATGGAGATGGCACCGCATATCGACCATGCCGTGCTGATGTCGGGTGACGGCGACTTCCGCTGCCTGGTCGAGGCACTGCAGCGACTCGGTCTGCGCGTCACGGTGATCAGCACGATCCGCCCGCAGCCGCCGATGATCGCCGACGAGCTGCGCCGGCAGGCCGATTTCTTCGTCGATCTCGTGCATCTCGAAGAAGTGATCGCCCGGGCGCACGTGCCGCGCAGCGACGACACGCGGCGCAACGGCTGGCAGTCGGCGCAGGACGAGGATCGCGACGACCTCCTCGACGACGAGGAAGAGGAAGACCGCGACGACGAACGGGTCGTCGACTGAGCGTCCTCTTCGACCCGCCGGTGGAGGGGACGGACGGTCCGGGTCGCGCATGCCCGTCGCGCGATTGCCCATCATGTCCGCGCCTGGTCACCTTCCGGCTCGCCCAGCGCGCCCGCGAGCCGGACTGGCACAATGCGCCGGTCCCGGCTTTCGGCCCTTTCGATGCGCGTCTGCTGGTCGTCGGCCTGGCGCCCGGGCTGAAGGGTGCCAACCGGACCGGGCGTCCGTTCACCGGCGATCATGCCGGGATCGTGCTCTACGACGCCCTGGCACGCCACGGATTTTCCCGCGGCACCTTCGAGGCGAGGCCCGACGACGGCCTCGAGCTGGTCGATTGCCGCATCGTCAACGCCGTGCGCTGCGTGCCGCCGCAGAACAAGCCGAACGGTGCCGAGATCGCCGCCTGCCGGCGGTTCCTCGTCGACCACCTCGTGCAACCGCCGCGGCCGCTGGTCGTGCTCACACTCGGCCGTGTCGCCCATACTTCGACGCTGCGGGCCCTCGGCTTGCGCGAGCGCGACGCCCTCTTCGCCCACGGCGCGCACGCCCGCCCGGGCGACGGCCCGCACCTGCTCTCGAGCTATCACTGCTCGCGTTACAACATGAACACCGGCCGCCTGACGGTCGCCATGTTCGATACGGTCGTGCGGCGCGCCGCCGATCTGCTCGGGGCCGCCTGATGTCGCGCCTGCACGCCTGACGGTCGCGTGGCAGGATTTCGCGCGGCGACCGTTCTTGATAGTGCAGGGCGGCGAGCAGGACGGAGGAGGCGGCAATGCAGACGACGGCGCGGGCGGTGGTGATCGGTGGCGGGGTGGTGGGCGTGGCGGCGCTCTACCATCTGGCCAAGGCGGGCTGGAGCGACGTCGTGCTGCTCGAGCGCAGCGAGCTGACGGCCGGATCCACCTGGCACGCGGCGGGTCTGCTGCCGCTCTTCAACATGTCCTATTCGGTGGGCCAGCTCCATCAATATTCGGTCGAGCTCTACAAGCGCCTCGAAGCCGAGACCGGCCAGGCGGTGGGCTTCCATCCGACCGGCAATCTGCGGCTGGCGTGCAACCGCGACCGGATGGACGAATACCGCAACTATCAGTGCACGGCCGAGACGATCGGCGTCGAATGTCACCTGATCGGCGTCGACGAGATCGCCAGGCTCTGGCCGCTGGCGTCGATGGAGGGACTCGTGGGCGCGCTCTGGCACCCGACCGACGGCCACATAGCCCCGGTCGACGTCACCATGGCGCTGGCCAAGGGCGCGCGCATGGCGGGCGCCACGATCCACCAGCGGACCGAGGTGACCGGCATCGAGCGCGACGGCAACGAGTGGCTGGTCCAGACCGGCGCGGGCGGGACGATCCGCTGCGAGCACGTCGTCTGCGCCACCGGCAACTATGCGCGGCGGACCGCGGCGATGGTCGGTCTGCAGATCCCGGCCGTACCGGTCGAGCATCAGTACATCGTCACCGACGTCGACCCGGCGCTCGCGAAGTATCGCAAGGCCGGCAATCCGGAATTGCCCATCCTGCGTGAGAGCGACGCGCAGTATTACTTCCGCGAGGAGCGGATGGGCTGGATCCTCGGGCCCTATGAGAAGGGTGCGCCGGCCTGCTTCGTCGACGGTGTGCCGCCGACCTTCGAGAAGGATCTCTTCGAGGGCGACCTCGAGCGGCTGATGCCGCACGTCGAGGCGACGATGGCCCGGGTGCCTTCGTTCGAGCAGGCGGGAATCAAGGACATCGTCAACGGGCCGATCTCCTACACGCCGGACGGCAACCCGATGGTCGGCCCCGCCTTCGGTCTGCCCAATTTCTGGATCTCCGAGGGCCACAGCTTCGGCGTCACGGCAGCGGGCGGTGCCGGCTGGCAGCTGGCCAACTGGATGATCCACGGCGAGCCGTCGGTCGACATGACCGGTGTCGATCCGAGACGCTTCGGCGTCACCTCCAAGCACTTCGCCGCACTGAAGAACGAGGAGGCCTACAGCCACGTCTTCTTCAACCACTTCCCGATGGAGGAGCGCCCCGCCTGCCGTCCGGCCCGGACCACGCCCGTCTATCCGAGGCTGCTGCAGGCTGGTGCGGTGATGGGCGCACGCTTCGGCTGGGAGCGGCCGAACTGGTTCGCGCCCGAGGGCACGGACGCCCGGGACGTCTACTCGTTTCGCCGCTCCAACTGGTTCGCGCCGGTCGGCCGCGAGGTCGAGGCGATGCGCACCAATGTCGGCCTGATGGAGCTCTCGTCCTTCGCCAAATACATCGTGGAAGGGCCGGGGGCCCGGGCCTGGCTCGACGGCCTGGTCGCCAACGCCGTGCCCAAAGCCATCGGCCGCATCCAGCTCTGCCACCACCTCAATGCTTCGGGCTCGGTGCGCTCGGAGTTCACGATCCTGCGGCTGCCGGACGGGCTCTTCGGCGAGCGCTTCTATCTGGTCGGACCCGGTGCTGCGCACGACATGGACTGGGACATCCTCACCAGATCGGTGCCGCGCGACGGCTCGGTGCACATCCAGGACGTCACGACCGCCTATGGCGTCTTCGTGCTGGCCGGACCGAACGCGCGCAAGGTGCTCTCGAAGATCGCCGATGCCGATCTCTCCAACGAGGCGATGCCGTGGCTCACCGGGCGCGACATGGCCGTGGGCTTCTGCCCCGCCGTCCGTGCGCTGCGCGTCAACTTCGTCGGCTCGCTGGGCTGGGAGCTGCATCATCCGATCGAATATCAGCTCTCGCTGTTCGACCAGTTGCTCGAAGCCGGCCGGGCGTCCGACATGGCGCATGTCGGCTTGCGCGCCATGGACAGCATGCGGCTCGAGAAGAGCTATCGCCTCTTCGGCACCGACCTGAATGCCGAGAACACCATCCTCGAGGCCGGGCTCGACCGCTTCGTCCGTCTGCAGAAGGGCCCATTCGCCGGCAAGGACGCCCTGACCGGCCAAATCGAGGAGGGTATCCCCACACGTTTCTGCACGATCGAAATCGATGCCGACGATGCCGACAGCTTCGGCAACGAGCCGGTCTATGTGGGCGGCGAGGTGGTCGGCCGCGGCACCGCCGGCGGTTACGGCCACCACGTGAAGAAGTCGCTGATGCTCGGCTATGTGAAGACCGCCCATGCCGAGGTCGGCACGGCGTGCAGGGTCCGCCTGCTGGGCGACCTGCGTGAGGCCCGTATCGTCGCCGAGAGCCCCTACGACCCGAACAACGAGGCGCTCAGGGCGTGACCCGGGGGCGTCCCTGATCTAGGTAACCCTCCTCCGGGACGATTGCCGCAGGTGGTGTGGGCGCCCGGGCGTGTCGGCGCCTTGCTCCGGCGGGCGTCGCCGGTCCACCGGCCGGAAGGCGAGGGAGGGGGTGTCGGACTTGAAGATCGTTCTCCTGGTTTGCGCCGTCCTGCTGGTGGGGGCGACGGCACTCTCGGTGGTACGCAGCGGGCGCTGGTGGATCCGCGGCTGCGATTTTCCGCGCATGCAGATCGCCGTTCTTCTGGCGGTTCTGCTGCCGGTCCATCTCGCCCTCTACGGCGTCTCGAGCTGGCTCGACGGTCTCGTGGCCGGCGCGCTTCTCGCCAGCCTCGCCTACCAGCTCTGGCGCATCGTCCCCTACACCCCGCTGCACCGTCCGCAGGTGGCGCGCGCCACGGCGACGGGTGGCGGGCGGTCGATCCGCTTCATGGTCGCCAACGTGCTGATGACCAACAGGCGCGCCGACGATCTCCTGGCCCTGGTGCGGGAGGCCGATCCCGACCTCTTGCTGACCGTGGAGACCGACGGCTGGTGGGACCGCCGATTGAGTGTCCTTGACCGTGATTACCCCTGGTCGGTCAAGCATCCGCTCGACAACACCTACGGCCTGCACCTGTTCAGTCGCCTCGAACTCGTAGACCCGCAACTCCGTTTCCTGATGCGGGACGACACGCCATCCGTCCAGACGCGGGTACGCCTCGCCAGCGGCGATCTGATCGACTTCTGGGGTCTGCATCCGAGGCCGCCGAGCCCGGGTCAGGATACCGAAAAGCGCGACGCGGAAATTCTCCTCGTCGGCGAAGAGGTGAAGGTCGCCGCCCGACCCGCGATCGTCGCCGGCGATCTCAACGACACCGCCTGGTCGCACACCTCGAGGCTCTTCCAGCGCATCTCCCACACCCTCGACCCGCGGATCGGCCGCGGCATGTACGCCACCTTCCACGCCCGCTGGCCGATCTTCCGCTGGCCCCTCGACCACGTCTTCCACGACGCCTCGTTCACCCTCGTCCACCTCGAGCGCCTGGCCTATTTCGGTTCCGACCACTTCCCGGTCCTGGCCGAACTCCGCTACGCCCCGCACGCGGAATCACGCCAGAGCGAGCCACCCGACGCCGACGAAGAAGAGGAGAACGAGGCCCGAGCCAGAATCGACGAGGGCAAGCGCGCGGACTGACGGACCGCGCGGGATCACGGGTGTCGGCTCGCCCGGAGGGATTGCCGGTATCGGATCAGAGTGTCCGCGGTATCTCCAGCAGCTCGTCCGTGCCCTCGAACAGGCAGACCACGCGGTCGGCGAAGCGCGCGCCCATGGCCTGAACGACGGCGTGCAGCGCCTTGAAGCCGCCGGTGAGGTTGAAGACGATTTCCTCACCCCGGGCCCGCCGCGCCGGCAGCTCCGCCGCCAGCGCTCCGGCCAGCTCGGCGGTGGCGGCACGGAAGCCGGCGAGCGACGAGGTCCGCAGCCCCGCCGCCGTCTGCAGGCGC